>CAYSLC010000004.1:30227-62726 GCA_964431545.1 uncultured Desulfobacteraceae bacterium
TCATGGTGGCCGCCAAAGCCGGCACCAGTGTGGAACTGGAAGAGATCGCCGGTCCCGCCTGTGAGGCCGATGGCGGAGACGACGACGGCTCCATGGGAACCGTGGAGCTGAACGGCGTCATGATCGATTTTATGGGCGTCGTGTATACCGAAACCACCACCACCCTCACCTATTACGTGAGTGAGCCTGTGGGCGAGGATGCCAATCTCGACGCCTGGACCATCGAACTGCCAAACTGCGTGGAGGTTGCCGCCACACCCGAAGGGGTCGAGGTGACCGTCGGGGCCGAGTTTACGTCCATCGAGTTCCAGTTGACCGAGTCCTTTGTGGTCGGTGGCTTCAGCATCACCTTCGAGGGCCTATGGGAGGTCGGCATGGTCTCTCTCACAGCCTCCATCGGCGAGGAGTCTCCGGGGGCCCAGATCATCGGCCTGAGTTGCGAGGAGTATGTGCCGTCCGATGATGACGGAGACGACGACGGAGATGAGGATGGAGACGACGACGGAGATGAGGGTGACGGAAAGGTGAAACTCTGCCACAACGGCCATACCATTGAAGTCGCCCAGCCTGCCGTGGAGGCCCACCTTGCCCATGGAGACACCTTAGGCCCCTGTGATCAAGGGGATGGCGACTCCGATGGTGATACCGACGGAGACTCCGACGGTGATTCGGGTGATGACGATTCCGATGATGATGACGGGGATGACGACGGCGACGATGACGATGATGATGATTAACTAACGGCTACATCATGAGGGCTTCGGACTACGGTCCGAAGGTTCAAATGAAATGAATCCGCATGGGCCCCGGGTGACGAGAAGCCATCCGGGGCTTTTTTTTATTTTCTTTTCCGCAATCTCTGACAACATTTCGAAAGCGGAAAAGCTGCCAATAGTTGGAACATGCTGGTGCCACGCTGATCCGGTGAAGATGGTCGGATTTTATGACGAATGACACCGGAACATCTCAGGGCGCCGGATTTGTTTTGACCAAGACCGGGGAGATCCTGAAGGTTGCGACGAAGCGGAGACCGCATTTCAAACCGGTCCGTGAACTGGTTGAAAGGATGGATCGATGATCGAGTGGGAGCCGACCCTTTTCCAGATCGGCAAACCGTTCCCAGGTGACATCGGGGACCCAAGGATCGAGAGATCGAGAATGGAGCTGATCAGCCGGACCCCCATGATCATCTCCAACTCGACGGTCGGATCATCCGTGGACTGAGGTGACACCGTGGTCCTTCCGGTACCTCAACCATTGGGGTACCGGTACCGGTTCGCTATGAAATGATTTTGGCGAGTTGCTCTTTGGGGATGTCGAGATTGAGGAGGGATCGGATCAGGAGGTCAACGGAGACGGACGGATCCCCCTTCTCCATCTTCGCTACACGGGACTGGCTGGTCTTCAACCGCCTTGCAAGTTCCGCTTGCGTGATCTGCTTTTGCCTCCTCTGTTCAGACAGGGCGTTGCTCAGTGCCAACTTCACCTCGATATAGCTGGATTCCGCTTCGCTCAACCCGAGGAACTCATCGACGGATCCGACAATCCATCCCTTATCTTCAAGCCGTTTTTGTTTTTGTGCCTTCATTCGTCTGTCTCCAGATCATAGGATGTGATTCTTTCCTTGCATGCATCGATAACATGGCGTGGTGTTTTGTTCGTTTTCTTTTCGAAGACCTCCAAAAGAACGATGGCGTCGGAATCGATACGGTAGATGATACGCCAAGCTTTTCCCCTGTCATTTATTCGGAGTTCATGGCAACGTTTCCCGATGGATGGCATCGGCTTTGAGTGGGGCATTTGTAGGGCATCACCCTTTTGAATCCGCCGTAGCAGATACCCTGCATGGATGCGGGCTGATGTGGAAAACGGCGGCGTGGTGATCTCGCCTTTAAGCCATACCAGGGGTTTCTGCGTGGGTTCCATCCTTTAACCATTATGCCATATCTGACATAAAATCAACCATCGATGGATTCGAGTCGGCGGAAAACCCACAGCAGAAACCCAAGGTTGAATTTTATGTTTTATAGAAAAGATAAAATTCAACTAATAACGGATTTGTAAATCATATCAAGTTGATAAATCGAAAACCCGATGGGGGTTGATTTTTTCCTCGATTTTAAATTTTATGTTTAATATTTCTCTAACGAGTTACATAAAATTCAATCAAGGGGAAGGGCGACATGGCAAAAATGGGAAATCCGAAGGGCAATCCGGGGAACAATCCAAAGAAGGGAAGCTCCTTTTTCATCGAACCGATCCGGGACAAGAAAGACCTCAACCGGATCGAACGTGCGCTGAGGGGGGAGCCCCGGAACCATCTCCTCTTTGTGATGGGGGTGGAGAACGGCATCCGGACCGGGGACCTGTTGAAGCTGAAGGTCGGCCAGGTCCGGAACCTGAAGGTCGGGGGAAAGATCTACATCAAGGAGGGGAAGACCGGGAAGAAAAACTGGATCGGCATCACACCGGAGATCCACAAGTCCCTCCTGGCATACCTGGAAGCCCTGCAACCCTCCGATGATGATTACCTCTTTCCATCCCGAAAAGGGGATGGACCTTTGAGCACTACCGCTGTAAACCAGTTGATAAAGAAATGGACGGCGGAACACGCCAAGCTGAAGGGGTCCTTCGGGGCCCACACCCTGCGGAAGACCTGGGGCTTTCATAAAAGGATGGCGGGGGTCAGTTGGGCGAACGCCATGAAGGTCAAGGAAGCGATCGAGGCCAAGCTGAAGCTTGGGGACCTCGGCCTCCTGGAGAAGAAAGAAAGCCCGAAAGAACTGGAACAGATGACCTTCCGCTTCCGGCGGGGTGTTTCGAACAGTCAGGTTGATATCGTGAAGAACGTGGCCAGCGGCGTGTTCAACTATGCGGTCGAGGATGATGTGATTGAGTCGAACCCCTGCAACGGGCTTGGAGACGCCAAGTGCGCGCGTAGGAGGAACGCCAACGCCTTCCATATGCCACTTGGCTTTGAATGAAGGGCTGATCTTTCAGAAATAAAAAAAGCCCGTCGGATGCTACGAACATCCGACGGGCTTAGGAAGTTCTACCCGAGAGGAGCGGATAGCACAGCCGATAAATGGTGTCGATTATAGGCGCCGTCTATTCGACTGTCACGCCCCTATCGGATGCTTCCCGGTAGGGGCGTTTTTTTTTAGCGCCATTACATGCACCCAAACGCACCCTATCCGCACCCGATCTTTGACAAAAAAGCTAAACCGTTGACAATTTTGCGTTATTTTTTATTGGTGCCGAAGGCCGGACTTGAACCGGCACGGGCGTGGCCCACTACCCCCTCAAGATAGCGTGTCTACCAATTTCCACCACTTCGGCACAGGCATTGATCGTTGAATCCGTTACTCCGGAGCTGATTCCGCCGGTGGCGCCGATGACGGCCCGGTATCCGCCGACGGCGATCTTTCATCGGATGTCGTTACAGGGACGGTTTCGGCGGTCGTCGCGGCCGTTTCTCTGTTTCCCTCGTCTTCGGCCTCCGTCGTTCCGGTGGGTACGGCGGCCGAGTCCTCGGCGGCCGGCGGTGTTTCCATCATGATGGAGCTTCCCGACCGGTTGCTCGACAGGTACGCCAGGCTCAAGGAGGTCAACATGAAGATGACGGCGGCGGCGGTGGTCGCCTTGCTGAGAAAGGTCGACGCCCCCGTACTGCCGAAGAGCGTCTGGCTGGAACCTCCGCCGAACGCGGCACCCATGTCCGCCCCTTTCCCGGTCTGAAGGAGGACGATCAGGATAAGCGCGATACAGACGATGATATGGACAACAATCAGAACGAGCGTCATGGAAAATATCTTGTTTCCGGCAAAAAATTAAAAATTCGGGGCTTATCGACCGTTATATCGAACGATCTCCGAAAAGGTCTCCGCATCAAGGCTGGCACCGCCCACCAAGGCGCCATCCAAATCCGGCATGCCCATCAATTCCGAGATGTTCGCCGGTTTAACGCTTCCTCCATACAAGATTCTGACCTTCTGCGCAAGCACATTCCCGAAGCTCTTTTCCAGAAGGGAACGCAGAAACAGATGGACCTCCTGGGCCTGCTTGCTGGTGGCCGTCTTTCCGGTTCCGATGGCCCAGACCGGCTCATAGGCGATGACCAGTGAACCGAGATCATCGGAAAAAAGGTCTTTTAACCCATCTTTGACCTGCTTGTCAAGCACGGAAAATGTTTCTTTCCGCTCCCGTTCCTCTTCGGACTCTCCCACGCACATCACCGGAATCAATTTTTCCTGTAATGCGGCCTTGAGCCGCTTGTTGACCGTCTCGTCCGTCTCCCCGAAATACTGTCGACGCTCCGAATGGCCGATGATTCCGTAGCGGCATCCGGCGGTTCGGATCATGGGAGCGGAAATCTCCCCGGTGTAGGCGCCTTCCTTTTCCCAGAACAGGTTCTGGGCCCCGACCTCCACATTGGAGCCTTTGACCGCATCGGACACCGGGTACAACGCCATGTAGGGCGGGGCGATCATCACCTCGACCTCTGTGACGCCTCGGACGAGGCCGACCAGTTGTCTGGCGACCTGGACCGCCTCCTCCACAGTTTTGTGCATTTTCCAGTTTCCGGCGATCAGCGGTGTTCGCATCTCCATCTCCACTCCCTCCTTTTGGATGAAGCAAGGTTGACGGTGGCCGCATCGACCCGGGCGGGCCGCACCATGCCACTACAGCTGAGAGCCGACCATCGCGGCGAGGTCGACCATCCGATGGGAATACCCCGCCTCGTTGTCGTACCAGGAGAGCACCTTCACCATCTCGTCGATGGCGTAGGTGTTGGGACCGTCCACGATCGAAGAGAGCGGGCAGCCGTTGAAGTCGGTGGAGACCAGGGGCGCGTCGCTGTACCCGAGTATTCCGGAGAGGGGGCCATCGGCCGCCGCCTTGAGGGCCTCGTTGACATCGGAGACCGTGACGCCGGGTTTTTCCACCGACACTACCACGTCGACGATGGAGACGTTGGGTGTCGGCACCCGAATGGCCAGACCGTTCAGCTTGCCCTCCAGTTCCGGGAGGACCAGGGCCACCGCCTTGGCGGCCCCCGTGGTGGTCGGGATCATGGAGAGGGCCGCCGACCGGGCCCTTCTGAGGTCCTTATGGGGGGCGTCCACCAGGCGCTGATCCCCTGTATAGGAATGGATGGTGGTCATCAGCCCGTTCTTGATGCCGAAGTTCTCCATCAGCACCTTGGCCACCGGGGCGAGGCAGTTGGTGGTGCACGAGGCGTTGGAAATGATGTGGTGGGTCTTGGGATCGTACTGATTGGAGTTGACGCCCATCACGATGGTAATGTCGGGGCCCTTGGCCGGTGCTGAAATGATCACCTTCCGGGCACCGCCGCTAAGGTGCTTGGAGGCGCTCTCCGAATCCCGAAAAAGACCCGTGCATTCGGCCACGATATCAGCGCCGTACTCCTTCCAGCCGATTTGGGACGGATCTTTCACCGAGGTGATGGGGATCTTTTTTCCGGCCACCGAAATGGCGCCGTCCGCCGGTTCAATGGTTTCGTCCAGGATTCCGTGGACCGAGTCGTACTTCAGCAGGTGCGCTATGGTCTCGGCGTCCATGAGGTCGTTGATGGCGACCACCTCCACATCGGTGTTTTTCATCGCCGCTCGAAAGACAAGTCGTCCGATTCTACCGAATCCGTTTATCCCGATTTTCGTGCTCATCGTTCCTCCTTCAGCTGTTTTTTCAACATCAACCCATCCTCATCCGGCGGCGAGTAGTACCCTTTCCGTCTGCCGATCATGTTGAAGCCCAGTTTCCGATACAGGGCGAGCGCCTCCGCGTTCGAGGCCCGAACTTCCAAAAGCGCGGCCGCCGCGCCTTTGTCTTCCGCAGCGGTCATGGCCCGGCGCAGAATCCACGAGGCGACGCCGAGGCGGCGCCATTCCGGTGCCACCGCCACTTTGAAGATGTGCATCTCATCAATGATGATTCTATACCAAATATAACCGAGCAGGTCGCCATCCGTCAAGGTCGAGTCGGTTTCGGAGAGATTTCGGACGTACCTGGCCGTATAGCCGTAGGCTGTCGGGCACGCCAGTTCCTCCAGGAATGCGTTGTGATTCCAGGGGGAAGGGAAGGATCGGTTTTCGATGGAGAGGATCTGCGCAAGGTCCGCCGGGGTGATGGCGGTCAACCGGCATGGGGCCAAATATTCAGCTCCGTTTGTTACCCTTCAGAATTCCGCTCGCCAGGGTGATGCTCTTCTTGCCGTAAGTCTCCAGGCATTCCGCCAGTTGGACCAGGTCCATGCGATCCCGTGAGTTGACGGCCTTGATCACCATCGGAAGATTGACCCCGGAGATCACCTCCACCCGGCCCTCCTCGAGGAAGGAGTAACTCAAATTGGAGGGGGTTCCGCCGAACATGTCCGTCAGAATGAGCACTCCCCCGGACGTCTTGACCGCTTTGATGTTGTCGGCGATCTTGCTCCGAAGTTGGTCCGCCTGCTCCTGGATATTGATGGAAACGGCCACCGCCGCTTCCGGTCGGCTACCGATGATAAACTCCGCCGCTTCGATGAGGGCGCCTCCAAGGTTGCTGTGGGTGACGATGACGATGCCGATCATGGGTCTCCTGGGGATCCGGTGGCGGGGATGATTCTTCCAAAGAAGCGTCAGATATCCCGGTGTTTCAGCTCCACCCGCCGATCCTGGGTGTTGATATGGTCGAAAATGGCGCCGGAAACGGCCACCGAACGGTGACGGCCTCCGGTGCATCCCACCGCGATGGTGAGGTAGGCCTTCCCCTCCCGTTGGTAGAGGGGGATCAAAAAATCGAGAAGGTCCGAATAGAGTTCGATGAACCGACGGGCCTCCCGCTGATCGAGGACGAAGTCGCGAACCGCCTTGTCCCGGCCGTCCTGATCCTTGAGGTGGGGGATGAAAAAGGGGTTGTTCAGAAACCGGACGTCCACCACCAGATCCGCGTCGGCCGGGATCCCGTTTTTGAAACCAAAGGAGAGGACGGTGATCTTCATCACCACCATCTCCCGGTTGTCCCGGATAATGTCGAACACCGCCGATTTCAGTTCGTGGACGTTGAGTTGGCTGGTGTTGATGATGATATCCGCCTCTTCCTTGAGCGGCATCAACTGGTCCTTCTCGGCGCGGATGCCCTCCAGAAGCCCCTTGTTCTGGCTCAACGGGTGGTGCCTCCGGGTCTGGCTGAAGCGCTGGACCAGGATGTTTTCATCGGCCTCTAAAAAGAGGATCCGAAACCGGTACCCCTTTTTCCTCAATCCTTCGAAGATTTCCCCGGATCGCTTGAGAAACCCCCGTTCCCGGAGATCCATGACGAATGCGAAGCCGGAGATGTCCGCATTATTGTGGAGGGGCAGGTCCAGAAACTTGGGAAGGAGGGCCACCGGCATGTTGTCCACACAGTAGTAGCCGACGTCCTCGAAGGCGTCGATGGCGGTGCTTTTTCCGGAGCCGGAGAGGCCTGTGATGATGAAAATGGTAAACTGGCGCATGGATCGGAAGGCCGCTTCAGAACGCCTCGTCCTGCTCCCGGATGGCGGAGACCACCGCATCCGCGTCCACGGCATTCATCAGCCTTTCCTTGAAGGGGTCGTTTTTGAGGATTCTGGAGATTCTGGCCAAAAGCTTGAGGTGGACCCCGGTGGAATTCTCGGGGGTGACCAGGAGAAAAAAGATATGGGTGGGCCGGCCGTCCATCGACTCGAAGTTGACCCCCTTGCGGCTCAGCCCGAACCCGAGCAGGAGTTTGTCGAGTTCCTTGAGCTTGCCGTGGGGGATGCCGATCCCGCCTCCGATCCCGGTGCTTCCCAATCGCTCCCTTTCCATGAGCACCCGGACCAGGGATTTGTGGTCCAAGCCGGCGATTTGCGCAACGGGCGTGGCCAGTTCTTCGATGACGCCTTTTTTATCCTGGGATGTCAGGTCGACAAGGATCGCCTCTTTTTGTAGAACTTCGAGGATCTTCATCCATCACACCCCTTGAGCCGCCGGTTGAACGCCTTCATCAGCTGCTCGGCTGAATCAGCCCGTAATGGCCGTCCTTTCGCTGGTAGAGGACATTGATCCGGTCTGTTTTGGCGTTGGTGAACACAAGAAAATTTTCCTCGCTGAGGTCCATCTGCATGACGGCCTCCTCCACATCCATGGGCTTGTACTCGATGCTCTGGATCTTTACCTCTTTGGGGAGATCCTCGTCCGGGAGAGGGCCGGGGGCGACGTCCATCGGGTCCATCACCCGTGTCTTCGATCCCCCGCTTCTCCGATCTCGGGTTTTCTGCTTGTTTTTCTTGATCTGCTTTTCGATTTTGTCAAGGGCCATGTCGATGGCCGAATACATATCATTGGTCTCTTCCTTGCCCTTGATCTTGAGCCGGTCGCCGATGATGCTGATCTCGGCGATGTGCCTGAATTTTTCCACCGATAGCACCACGTTGGCCTCCGCGGGATTGTCGAGGAATTTGTCGAACCGGTCGAGTTTCTCCCCCACGTAGGCCTTCAGATTGTCCGATGGGTCCAAATTTTTAAAGGTCACCGATGTTTGCATAGGCGATACCTCCCTAATATTCCCTTCGCTTGCTGGAAGGGAGGATTTTCATCATTTCCCGGTACTTGGCAACCGTTCTTCTGGCGATATCGATGTTCGATTCCTTGAGTTTCTCCGAGATCTTGTCATCGCTGTAGGGTGCTTTGGGATCCTCTCTGTCGATGATCTGTCGGATCCGTTGTTGCACGCTGGCCGATGCCATGGCCTCGCCGTGGACCCGCTTAATAGAACTGTTGAAAAAATATTTCAATTCAAAAATACCTTGGGGCGTGTAGGCATATTTGTTGGTGGTCACCCGACTGATGGTCGACTCGTGCATCTCGATGTCCTGGGCCACGTCTCGCAGGACCATGGGCTTGAGGTGTTCGATCCCTTTGTCGAAGAAATCTCTCTGGAAATGGAGGATGCTCTCCATCACCCTGTAGATGGTCTTCTGCCGCTGCTGGATACTCTTGATCAGCCAGGAGGCCGAGCGCAGCTTCTCCTGCATGTACTCCTTGGCGCTCGCGGTGAACTTGCCGTCCCTGCCGATGGCGTTCTGGTAGTAGGCGTTGACCCGCAGCCGCGGCATCCCATCGTCGTTGAGCATGATGGCGTAATCGTCCTCGAGCTTGTAGATGTAGATGTCGGGGGTGATGTATTGGGGCGTCTCTTCGGTGAACCTCCGTCCGGGCCGGGGATCGAGGCTCTTGATCACCTCCACCGCGGCGACCACGTCCTGGAGGTCGATCTTGAGGGCCCTGGCGATGGCCTTGTAGTTTTTGTTCTCCAGGTGGGCGAGGTGGCGTTCGATGATCCGGAAGACCACCGACCTCTTTTCGATCCCCAGGTGGGCGGCTTGAATCCGAAGGCTGTCCTGGAGGCCCCGGGCACAGATGCCCACAGGATCGAAGCTCTGGAGCAGTTCCAGCACCTGTTCCACTTTCTCCAGAGGTTCCCCGCTCAGCTCCGCCACTTCCTCCAGGGGCAGATCCAGGTACCCGTCGGCGGTCAGGTTGCCGATGATCACGCTGGCGACCTTCTCCTCCATGGGCGTGGGGGAGGTCATCAGCAATTGCCACAGAAGATGGTCGCTCAGGGATTTCTCCTGGGCGATGAAGGCCTCGTATTGGGGCGCCTCCCGCTCCTCCCCCTCGTAGTTGACCTTGCCCGGGGTGTTGAACTCATCGATGTAGTTGCTCCAGTCGATGTCGTCGGAGAGCTTCTCCTCGATGGTCACCTCTTTTTCCTCGGAAACCTCCTCGGTGGCGGCATCCCGGATCTCCTCGGGGATCTCCTCCTGGGCGGTCTCCTGGACCTCTTCCAAAGCCGGGTTCTCTTCCAATTCCTGGCGGATGGTGTCCATCAACTCCAGTCGGGAGAGCTGAAGCAGCTTGATGGCCTGCTGAAGCTGGGGGGTCATCACCAGCTGCTGGGTCAGTTTGAGTTGCTGTCTGAGTTCCAGTGCCATGGGGCGGCCTATAGCTTGAAGCTGTCGCCCAGATAGATGCGCCGGGCGGTTTCACTTGCGGCGATCTTCTCCGGGGGGCCCGATTCGATGACCTTTCCGTCGTTCAAGATATAGGCTTCGTCGCAGGCGCCGAGGGTCTCCCGGACGTTGTGGTCGGAGATGAGGACCCCGATGCCCCTGGCCCGGAGGTGTTCGATGATGTTCTTGATATCGATCACGGCGAGGGGGTCCACACCGGCGAAGGGTTCATCCAGGAGCATGAAGGAGGGATTAGTGGCCAGGGCGCGGCTGATTTCCAGCCGGCGCCGCTCTCCGCCGGAGAGCACGCTCGCCTTCTGTTTTGCGAGCCGTCGGATTCCCAGTTCATCCAATAGCATATCGGCCCGCTTTTCGCGCTCGGATTTCGACATGGGAAAGATTTCGAGGATCGCCATAATATTCTGTTTTACCGTGAGTTTTCGGAAAATCGATTTTTCCTGTGGGAGGTAGCCGACTCCCCTGCGGGCTCTCAGGTACATAGGGTAATTCGTAATCTCCTCATCGTCAAGGAAAACCTGCCCGCCGTCAGGCCGCACCATTCCTACGGTCATGTAAAATGTGGTGGTTTTTCCGGCGCCGTTTGGACCGAGCAGTCCCACCACCACACCGCTTTCCACCGTAAGGCTGACGGCGTCCACCACATGCCGCCCGTGGTAGACCTTGAGCAGGTCCCTGACCGTGAGGACGGCCACGTCAATTCAGCCCCTGATCCCCTGGAAAGAAGACCGCCTCCACGGCGCTCTCCTCCCCGCCCTCCACACGGATCCGGCCGGTCTCCCGTTCGACGCTGATCCTCGATCCGGAGATGGCGTTTCTTCCGCTGGTGACGGTGGAGCCGGCCCCCGATAGAACGAGCACCCGGTCCTGGGTGGTGTAGACGGCCCGGTCCGTCCGGGCGACCTTGTCGTCGAACTGTATGGAGACCTTCCCCTCCGCCACGATGCGCTCGATGACATCTTCGCCGGAAGCCCGGCCGCCGCCGTTCCCGCCGGCGGCGGGCTTGTAATGGATCCGGAGGCGGTCGGCCTGGATGACCGTATCGCCCTGTGTGGCCTTTACGTTACCGGCGAACTCCGCCGTTCTGGCCGTGTTGTCCACCTCCAGGCTTTCCGATCGGATGCGGATTTTTTCCGCCTTGGCCGGGTCCGGGCTCTGGGGCTCCTGGGCCCCCGCCCCCGGCGCCGAAAGGGCGAGAAAAAACAGGGCCGCCATGCGGACCGCGAGCCGTTTACGGGGGATGCTACAGGGATATGTCTTCATCGAAGCTGCCCTCCACGTTTCCCTTCAGTCGGGTTTTCCGGGTGTCCAGGTGGAACCAGAGGTTCTCCGCAGCCATCCGGAAATTCTCTGCCTGGATGTCCACCGGAGAGCGGGAGATGATTTGTCGGCCGGCGTGGTCGTACTCGAGCTTTTCGGCCTTCAGCCGAAGGTCATCGCTCACCATCACCACGTTCCCGTTGACGGAGATGTTTTTGGATGCCACCTCCAGGATCCCGCGGTCGGCTTCCATTCGGATGGGGGTTTCACGGCCGTTTTCTGTTTTGGGGAAGAAGACCACCGAGATCTTGTCGAAGACGGCCCGTTTTCGTTCGTCCATGTACCGCACGGCCTCGGCCGTAAGCCGCCACTCTTCCCGGCCTTCTGTGCTCGACACGTGCTCGACCTTTCCCAAGGTTACGGTGGCCTCCTCCGGAAGGAGGTCGACGAACTCTTCGGCTGTGTCCGGAAGGCGCCGGTAGCCGATGAACACGGCGGCAATGCCGGCAAGCCCGAGGAGGATGACGAGGATCAGGACGACTTTGATCCGCCGGGGGCGATGGTTTCCGGAGGTACCCTTCATCGATGGTGCTCAAGGATCCGATCCCAGTCCCCCCGGGCCTTCAGGATCGCTTCACACACCTCCCGGACCGCCCCTTTCCCGCCCCCGGAGACTGTGACCCAATGGGCGGCGTTCCGCACCGGTCCGGCGGCGTCCGATACGGAGACGGAGACCCCCACCCGTCCCATCAAGGAAAGGTCGGGCAGGTCGTCCCCCACGAAGGCGATCTCCTCATGGCAAAGCCCGGTCTCCAGGAGGATGGCGTCCAGCACCGCCACCTTGTCTTTTACCCCGTCCCGGAGCAGTGTGATCCCCAGTTCGGCGCACCGGCGATCGAGCGCTTGAGATCGTCGACCGGTGACGATGCCCACCTTGACGCCCGCGCCCATGAGGAGCTTGACGCCCAGACCGTCCCGGACATGGAACATCTTCACGGTTTCCCCCGCTTCACCATAAAAGAGGGATCCGTCGGTCAAGACGC
This sequence comes from uncultured Desulfobacteraceae bacterium, assembly GCA_964431545.1. Taxonomy (GTDB): domain Bacteria; phylum Desulfobacterota; class Desulfobacteria; order Desulfobacterales; family JAABSP01; genus CAYSLC01. The sequence goes on from CAYSLC010000004.1 coordinate 42,567, forward strand.
CGTCCACGTCCAGAAGCAGCAGGCGGATCCGGGAGAGCCGGTCTTTCCAAGAGGAGTCCATGGGGTCAGAGGAGGGCCTTCCGGATGTCCAGAAGCTGCCGCAGCAGGGGTTCCAGGCCGTGCAGGGGCAGGGAGTTCGGCCCGTCGCAGAGGGCCCGGTCCGGGTCGGGGTGGACCTCCAGGAAGACGGCGTCCGCCCCGGCCGCCACCGCGGCTCTGGCAAGAACGGGGGCGAACTCCCGCTGACCCCCGGAGACGTTTCCCGACCCGCCGGGGAGCTGGACGCTGTGGGTGGCGTCGAAGACCACCGGGCATCCCATCTCCTGCATGATCCGGATCCCCCTGAAATCGACCACCAGGTTGTTGTAGCCGAACATGGCGCCCCGTTCCGTGAGCATCACCTTCCGGTTGCCGACCGACGCGGCTTTCCGGACCACGTTGGCCATGTCCCAGGGGGCCATGAACTGCCCCTTCTTGATGTTGACGGGCTTGCCGGTCCCGGCGGCCGAGAGGATCAGATCGGTCTGGCGGCACAGGAAAGCGGGGATCTGAAGGACGTCCAGAACCTCCGCGGCCGACGCCACCTCCGCCGTTCCGTGGATGTCGGAGGTCACCTCGATCCCCAGTTCGGTTTTGATCCTCTTGAGGATCTCCAGCCCGGCGGCCGCTCCCGGGCCCCGGAACGATTCAAGGGAGCTGCGATTGGCCTTGTCGTAGGAGGCCTTGAAAAGAAACGGCATCGACAGCCGTCCGGTGAGGGATTGCAGGAACGAGGCCACTTCGAGGGTGGTCTCGTAATCCTCGATCACACACGGCCCGCCGATGAAAAGCAGCGGTTCGCCGCGGCCGATGAGGCGGGTTCCGATTCGAAGCCGATGTTCCATGGCCCACAGGCTTTACCGTGGGGACCGGGAAAAGTCAAGGAACGAAAAAGAGACCTTGATCCTCATGGGGGTTAGCTGGTAATGTTGGCTGCTAAACCTAAACACTGCGGAAGCGGGGGAATTATCGGTTCATTGAGAAAAAAAGAGCGAAGGTTGAAGCCGACACTGGCCGTTGTTCTGATCCTTGCCCTGATCGGCGCGGCGCTGTTCGTGGTGGTGGTCAAATACGAGGGGACCCCCCCGGCGGTGACCCTCGATCTTCCATCTCCGGAGGTGAGCGCGGAACGGAAGATCCCGCTGTCTGTTTCCGACGAAAAGAGCGGCCTCCGCCTGCTCCGGGTGGCGATCCGCCAGGCGGACCGAGAGGTTACCCTCCTGGAGCGAAGGTTCGCCCCCGGCGACTTCATCGGCGGCGGCCGGGTGAAACAGGAGACCGCGGAGGTCTCCATCGATCCGAAACAGCTCGACGTCGAAGACGGGGAAGCCACCCTCATCGTCGACGTACGGGATTATGCCTGGCGCCGCTGGTGGAACGGCAACCGGACCCGGTTGGAGCGACCCATCACCATCGATACCCATCCGCCCGATATTCGCGTTCTCTCCAGGTCTCACAACATGGTTCAGGGGGGATCGGGGCTGGTGATCTACAGCTTGTCGGAGGCGTGTCCGAGACACGGGGTGGCGGTGGGGGAGAACTTTTTTCCGGGGGTCTCCGCCCAGGGGGTCTTCGACGGCCATGATCTCCTCGTCAATTTCGCCTTCGTGGCACTGGGTCACGAGCAGGGCAAGGGAACTCATCTTTTTGTCGAAGCCGAGGACCGGGCGGGGAACGGGGCGACCTCCGGGTTCCGCAATCACCTGCGCTCCAAAGATTTCCGAAAGGATACCATCGCGATCTCCGACGCCTTTCTCCAGCAGAAGCTGGGCGAGTTCGCCAGACAGATCCCCGAGGATTACGCCGACACCCCGGTCCGTCGGTTCCTCTGGGTCAACCGGGAGCTTCGCGCCCGGAACTACCAGGCGTTTGCCGAGATTGCCCGGAACAGTGATCCGACCCGCCACTGGGAGGGCGCCTTTCTCCGGCTTCCCAACTCGGCCCGGCGGGCCAGCTTTGCCGACCGGCGCGTCTATACTTACGAGGGCCAAGAGATCGATCGTCAGACCCATCTCGGCATCGATCTCGCCTCCCTGGCCCAGGCCCCCGTGCCCGCGGCCAACCACGGGCGGGTGGCGTTCCAGGGATCCATCGGGATCTATGGAAAAACCGTGGTGCTCGATCACGGTTTCGGTCTCTTCTCCACCTATTCCCATCTCAGCAGCTTCAACGTGTCCGAGGGCGGGAAGGTCTCCAAGGGGGACGTCATCGGGTATACCGGAATGACGGGGCTGGCGGGCGGGGATCATCTCCATTTTGGTATTCTGATCCACAATACTTTTGTCAATCCCGTGGAGTGGTGGGATCCCACGTGGATCGAACACAACATCACCAACAAGATCGAGGACGTTCGGACCGACTTGCGCTATTTGAAATAAGAAGAGGATATCCCCACCGCGGAGGATCTATGAAACGGCATAAGGTCAACAAAACCTACCAGGAGATCAACGATAAAATCCGGTCCGGCAAGGTGGTGGTGGTCACCGCCGAAGAGATCATCGACATCGTCAACTCCGACGGACCGGAGGAGGCGGCCCGTCAGGTGGACGTGGTCACCACGGGGACCTTCTCCCCCATGTGCTCTTCGGGGGCCATGATCAACTTCGGCCATCCAACGCCCACCATCAAGGCCTCCAAAGTCTGGTTCAACAACGTGCCGGCCTACGGCGGGCTTGCCGCGGTGGACTGTTACATCGGCGCCACCGAACCCTGCGAGGATGATCCGCTGAACAAGGTCCACCCCGGAGAATTCAACTACGGGGGCGGACATGTCATCCAGGATCTGGTGGGCGGGAAGAAGGTTTTTTTGAAGGCGGCCGCCTACGGCACCGATTGTTACCCCAACCGGCTGTTGGAGAAGAGGGTCTCCCTGGAGGACCTCCCCTTCGCCGTTCTCTGCAACCCCAGAAACGGCTACCAGAATTACAACTGCGCCATCAACATGGGCAAGAAGACCATCTACACCTACATGGGAACCTTGAAGCCCAAGGGCTCCAATGCCAATTACTGCTCCGCCGGACAACTGAGCCCCCTCTTCAATGATCCTTATTATAAAACCATCGGACTCGGCACCCGGATTTTCCTTGGCGGGGGTGTGGGATATGTGACGTGGCACGGCACCCAGCACAAGCCCGGAGCCGCGCGGACCGAGAAGGGGGTTCCCGTGACCCCCGCGGGCACCCTCTGGGTCATGGGGGATCTTCGGGGGATGCGTCCCGAATGGCTGGTGGGGATCAGCATGCAGGGGTACGGATGTTCCCTTGCGGTGGGAATCGGCGTTCCCATCCCGTTGCTCAACGAGGAGATGGCCCGGTATACGGCGGTTTCCGACGAGGACCTGTTTACCCAGGTGGTCGATTACAGCCACGATTATCCCAATGGGATCTCCAAAAGCTACGGACAGGTGAGCTACGCCCAGCTCAAAAGCGGGACGATCGAGATCGAGGGGGAGCGGGTCTCCACGGTGCCCCTGTCCAGCACCATCAAGGCCCGGGAGATCGCCCGGACCCTCAAGGACTGGATCACCGAGGGGAACTTTCTTCTGGGAGAGCCCCAATTCACGCTTCCGTCCGGATAGGGAACCCCCAGGAGGATCCTCCGTACACCGACGGTCCGCGGGTCCGGGCGGCTTTTTGGGATCGGGGGAGACCGGCCTGGATGGGATCGACCGGGGTCGGGATGCGCCACCCCCAAAACCGTATTCTTTAGCGAGGAGAGAGACGGAAATGTTCGAGAGAAACAAAGGGATGGATATCGTCGAGAGCATTGGGGGGGTGACCTCCGCCGAGGCCGCGGGAGAGGTGTTTCAGGAGAGGTTGGATGGGACCCACTTCGACCGGATCGAGAGCGTCCGGAACCCTCGGGTGCGGATCAAGATCGCCAACGCCATTGTCATGTGCGATCCGGAAGTCGTCTACGTCAACACCGGCTCCGAAGCCGATCGGCGGTTTATCCGAAAACTGGCCCTGGAAAAGGGGGAGGAGAGGGCGCTTCCCATGGAGGGGCACACCATCCATTATGATCTCAGGGAAGAGCAGGGCCGGATCATCGATCGGACCTACTATATCGCCAATCCCGATGAGCTGGTGAGCAGCCTCGCCCAGCGGATGGATCGGGAGAGCGCCTTCCGGGAGGTCCGGGAGAAGATGGGCGGCATCATGAAAGGCATGACCATGATCATCGGGTTTTACACCCGAGGACCCGTGGGGTCCCCGGTCTCCAACCCCGCCCTGGAGATCACCAGTTCGGCCTACGTGAGCCACAGCGCGGAGATCCTGTACCGGAACGCCTTCGACGCCTTCGACCGGGAGGTGGAAAGGCTCGGCCATTTCTACGCCAACATCCACAGCGAGGGGAAAAACCGGCCCGAGGATCTTCCCAACGCCCGGGTGCTGATGGATCGGAGCCATCAGACCACCTACAGCTTCAACTGCACCTATGCCGGCAACACCCTGCTGCTCAAAAAGGGGAATCACCGGTTCTCGGTCGACCGTTCGGTCTACCAGCGGCGGGGAGAGGAGCTGGCGGAACATATGTTCATCACCGGGATCGAAGGCCCGGAGGGCCGGGTGACCTGGTTCACGGGGGCCGCGCCCAGCGGTTGCGGAAAGACCACCACCGCCATGGCCGGAACCCATTTCGTGGGGGATGATCTGGCTCAGATGTGGATCGCCGAGGATGGGACCGTCCGCTCCGTCAATCCGGAGTGCGGCATCTTCGGGATCATCGAGGACGTCAACCGGGAGGGGGATCCCAAACTGATGGAGGTGCTTCGGAAGCCGGGCCACGAAGTGATCTGGTCCAACGTCCTCATCGACGACAACGGCGTCCCCCACTGGACCGGCAACGGGGAGGCGCCCCCGGAAAAGGGGATCAACTTCCAGGGGCCGTGGGAGCGGGGCATGGTCGATGACAAGGGGAAGCCGGTCCCCGTCTCCCACCCCAATGCCCGGTGCACCCTGGCCTCCGCGAGCCTTGCCAATTTTTCCGACCGGGCCGAGGACCCGGCCGGCGTGGAGACCCGGGTGGTCACCTACAGCGGTCGGGACAGCGACACGATGCCGCCGGTCTGGGTGGCCAAGACCGCCGACGAGGGGGTGGTGATCGGGGCCTGTATCGTGTCCGCCGCCACCGCCACCGAGGTGGGGGCCACCGGGGTGAAACGGTCGCCCTGGGCCAACGCCCCTTTCATCCCCGGCGCGCTGGGGGATTACATGGAATCCCAGTTCGCTTTTTTCGGCAGCTCCCGGATCAAGGAGGCCAGGCGGCCGATCCTTGCGGGGTTGAACTATTTTCTCACCGAGGAGGCAAGGGGGGGGGACTCCAGGAAACTCCTCGGGGAGAAGAAGGACGTGAAGGTCTGGATGGCCTGGCTGGAGCGGCGGTCCCACGGGGATGTGGACGCCATCGCCACCCCCATCGGATATCTCCCCAAGTACGCCGACCTGAAACAGCTCTTTTCGGAGATCATCGACAAGTCGTACCCGGAATCGCTCTACCGGAAGCAGTTCTCCCTCTATATCGACAACATCGTGGCCCGTGTCGATCTCCAGTTGAGCGCCTACGGCAAGGAGGAGGGGATCCCGGCCCGGCTTTCCGACATTCTGAAACGCCAGCGGGAAGGGTTGATCCGGCTCAAGGACCGCTTCGGGCCGGTGGTGTCGCCGGATCAGCTCCAGAAAGTTTGAGTCCGTCACACCGAAAGGATGCCGGCGCGCCCTTGACGGGCGGCGCCGACCTTTTTCCGGAGAATTTGATTTCGGAAAACCGGGTTTTTCGAAAAACCCGGTTTTCGCATTTTTAAGGATCGATTGGGCAAGGCATGCCATCCACAAAACCGTCCCTCTGGCGGGTGATCTACAGCCCCCGCATGCTGGTCGCTCTGATCATGGGGTTCTCCTGCGGCCTGCCCCTCTTGCTGACCATCAGCCTGCTCCAGGCCTGGATGAAGGAGGAGGGGGTCGACCTGACCGTCATCGGTCTGATGGCCTTTGTGGGGCTGCCCTACACGGTCAAATTCCTCTGGGCCCCCTTCCTCGACCGGTACACCCTGCCGTTTCTGGGACGCCGGCGGGGGTGGCTGCTCCTGGCCCAGATCGCCCTGGCCCTGGCCATCGCCGGGCTCGGGTTGACCGATCCTTCCCGATACCCCTGGATGGTCGCCTTCGCCGCCTTCCTGGTCACCTTTTTCAGCGCCAGCCAGGACATCGTGGTGGATGCCTACCGTCGGGAGGATCTGTCGGATGAGGAGCTGGGGCTGGGCTCATCCCTGTATATCAACGGCTATCGGGTGGGGATGCTTCTGGCCTCCGGGGGCGGTCTGATCCTCGCGGACCATATGGCCTTCGGCCGGGTCTATCTCATCATGGCCCTGTGCATGGCGCCGGGCATCGTCACCACGCTGCTCTCCCGGGAGCCCGCCATCGAGGGGGAGCCGCCCCGGGACCTTCGATCCGCGGTGGTCGAGCCTCTTATGGAGTATTTCAGCCGGCCGAACGCCTTGTGGATTCTGGCCTTCATCCTGTTTTACAAGATCGGCGACACCATGGCCCTGGCCATGACGACCCCCTTCTACCTCGATATCGGATTTTCAAAGACGGAGATCGGCGCGGTGGTCAAGCTCTTCGGATTCTGGGCCACCATCGGCGGCAGCCTCGTCGGGGGCATCCTGATGGTCCGCCTCGGCATCAACCGGTCCCTGTGGGTCTTCGGAGTGTTTCAGGCGGCCTCCATCCTCGGGTTCGTCCTTCTGGCCCGGATCGGGCATCAGATCGTCGCCCTCTCCGGCGTGGTCGCCTTCGAGAACCTGAGCGGCGGGATGGGGACGGCGGCCTATGCGGCCTTCATGGCCAGCATCACCGACAAACGGTTCACCGCCACCCAGTACGCGCTGCTGACCAGTCTCATGGGAATCCCCCGGGTGCTGGCCGCGGCTCCCACCGGGTTTCTGGCCAAGCACATGGGGTGGCAGGGGTTCTTTCTGTTCTGCACCTTCATGGCGGTTCCGGGCATGCTGATGCTGCTCAAATTCGCCCCCTGGCGGCCGCGGCCGGCGGGGCCGGATCTGTTGACAAGCTGACCCCGAATGCCTATAGATACGCCATGATCGAAGACAGTCTCGTCCATCCGCCCAAGGAAGACGACCGGCGCCTGGCGGTCCGGCGGAGGGAGATCCTCGCCATGCCGCCGGAAAAGGCCCTGGACGCCCTTTTGGAACATCGACATCCCGGCGCCCTGATCCGGTCGTTTCCCGAAGAGGATCTCTTTCTTCTGATCCAGGATATCGGCGTCGAGGATGCCCTGGAGATTCTGGGACTGGCCGGCTACCGCCAGTGGGAGTATATCCTCGACCTCGAAGCCTGGAAGAAGGACCGCCTTTCCACCGGCTTGCTGACCCGGTGGCTCTTCCTGCTGCTTCAGGCCAACCCGAGGCGGCTGGTCCGCTGGGTCCTGGAGGAGAAGACATCCCTTATCGAATTTTACCTCTATAAAAGCCTCGACGTGGTTATCCGGGAGCACGACCAGGACCCGTCGGAGCTGGGGGAGGGGTTTTTCACCCTGGACGATACCTTCTATTATCGGTTCCGGGAGGATGTCGAGCATTCCCGGACCGAGGATCGGGAGCTTCGGGACGCGGTGTTGCAAAACATTCTGGAGCGGGTGGCCGATTTCGATTTTATCGAATACCAGAAGATGATGCTGGAAATCCCCCGGTTCATTCCGGCGGAACACGAGGAGGAGGCGTACCGGCGACGGAATATCCGGCTCGCCGAAAAGGGATTTTTACCCTTTGAAGAGGCGTTGTGGATCTATCAGCCCCTGAGCCCCCGGGATCTGAAGGGGGGCGGGATCAAACGCTTCGTTCGAGCTGAAGCCGCCGACCGGGACGGAGAGCCGCTTCCGGTCCCCCAGAGTCCGCTGGAGGGATTGACCGGGGAGAGCATTTTCGCCCGGACCCTGGGATCGATCACCGAACCGGAGGTGCTGGTTCAGTTGCAGCAGGAGTTCGCCGGGCTGAGCAACCAGATCATCGCCGCGGATGCCGGAACCGTCAAAAGCCGGGACCAGCTCAAGACGGTGGTGCGCAAGGCGGCGGGGTATCTCAGCATCGGGCTCGAGATCCTCACCCGTAAGAAGGGGAAACAGGCCCACGGTTATCGGGCGGCCCTGGTGGAGCGGGTGCCTCTGAAGCGGCTCTTCCGCGTGGGGTACGGGAGCGCCGTCCGGTTGAAATGGAAGGCGGAGAGATGGCGGAGGACCTGCTGGTTCGAGAGGGCCGGACTTCCACTGGCCTTTTGGGATGAAGCCGGCATGGGAACCATCGGCGGTCTGCTGGTGGATCGACCGCTTTTCTTCGACGACCACGAGACCGGCACCCTTTACCGGGAATTCGCCACCTACGACGATCTGTTGCGGACCAAACGGATCCTCGAGGAGGTAATCTGGTTCGACGACCTCTTCTCGAAAATGGATATCGGTCCGGTCCGTACCGATGATCCGTTCCTCACCTTCAAATCGGTCTTGCTGACCCTCTGGGCCCGTTACGAACTCGGTCTTCCGGGGGATCTATCCCCCATTTTCGGGAACCGGTTCGAAAGGTTCTTCGACCATCTCTGGGAGGGGGATGCGGCCGGGTCCCGGAAAATCGGCCGAGCCCCACGGAGGTCCCTGTTGTCCTTTCTTGCCGACGCCGGCGGGACGTCCGTGGAGAAGGTCTCCGGCCGGGTCGGTGGGGTTGTGGAGGCGATTTTTCTGGAGCTGGAAGAAGAATACGGGGCCGTGCCCGCGGCCCATCTGAATCCCAGGTACATCCGCCATTTCTGGGTGGCCGCGGCCCAAGACGACGGTTCGGCATTCACCCCCTCGGGCCGGCGTTGAGTTGACGAAAAATCGGTTCCAATGAATCGAATGAACCTCGGAAGGAGTATATGATGCCTATCTATGAATTCAGATGTTCGGATTGCAGCGAGCTTTTCGAACTGTTGGTTGTCAAACAAGGGGAGGAAGTGGAACTGACCTGTCCAAAATGCCAATCCGAAAATTTCGAGCGTGTCCTGAGCACCACCAATTTCAACATGGGGAGCGGGGGGGGCAACCCGTCCGGAGGGGTGCGGGGGCAGACCCGGAACTGCCCGGGCGGCTCCTGTACCACTTATGACATTCCAGGTCACACCCGGTAGGTTTCCGTGATCCCGCCCCGGATCGGTCCGTCCCCCGGACATCTCCGGATCGATTGACAGAGGCCCGCGATTCCAGTACCATCCCCACTTTTTCATAAAATCGCTTTTCTGACCCATGGGAGATCGATGAAGCGGACCCACAATCAGGAGAGGGAACAGTTCAAAAAACTGTTTTCCAACGAGAACATCGATCGTTTCGAGGATCGATTCAAGATTCTCGAAGCCTTTCTCCAGACGGAGAGACACGTCACCGACCGGGAACTCGGAAAGCTCCTGGCGGAAGGGGGAGATCACCTGGAGGAGCATCTGGTCAAGGACACCCTCGATCTGATGTGCCATTACGGCTTCGCCCAGGCCAACCGGTTCGACAACGGCGTGGTCCGGTACGAGCACCGCCACCTGGGCCAGCACCACGATCATATGATCTGCACCAAGTGCCGGTCGATTCTGGAGTTCAGAAACGACCAACTGGAGGCTCTCCAGAAACAGATCGCCGGTGAGCACGGGTTTCACATGCTGCAGCATCGAATGGAGATCTACGGGATCTGCTCCGATTGCCTCCGATACCAGGTGGATTCCTATCCGTTGTCCGACGCGAAACAGGGGGAATGGGTGGTGATCCAGGCCTTCCAGGGCGGACCGGCGGCACGGATGCGATTGATGACCATGGGACTTCGAGTGGGCGACGGAGTCGAGGTCCTGACCAATCTCTCCCAGGGGCAGGTGGTCCTGGCGGTGGACCACAGCCGGCTGGCCCTGGGACGCGGACTGGCCCAGAAGGTGATGGTCCGATCCGAGGGCGGCCTCCATACCCGCCGCAGGGCGGCCAATGAAGCCTGAATCCCCGGCGGAAGGCGGGCCGATACGGCTCAGCCAACTGCGGGAATCCCAGCGGGCCACGGTGGTCCGCGTCGGGGGCAACGGCGCCCTGAGACGGCGGATCCTCGAGATGGGCATCGTCAAGGGGACCGAACTCTACGTGGAAAAATATGCGCCCCTTCGGGATCCCATGGAACTGATCGTCAAGGGGTACCATATCTCCCTTCGGGTGGAGGAGGCCGCGAATATCACGGTGGATAACGTCAGGTAGGATAGGGGTTGAATGGATCAGCGGCGGATCTCCATCGCCCTTGCGGGAAACCCCAATTCGGGCAAAACGACCATTTTCAACAATATCACCGGGACCCGGCAGAAGGTGGGCAACTGGCCCGGCGTCACGGTGGAAAAGAAAGAGGGGACGGTACATCGGCACGGCCATGAGCTGAAGATCGTCGACCTCCCCGGGACCTACAGTCTCACCCCCTTCTCCATCGAGGAGATCATCGCCCGGGACTATGTCCTGGAAGAATCCCCTGATCTCGTCATCGATATCATCGACGCCTCCAACCTGGAGCGGAGCCTCTACCTCGCCACCCAGTTGCGGGAACTCGACTGCAAGGTGCTCTTCGTCCTGAACATGGCCGATCTCGCCCGGGAGCGGGGCATCAAGATCGACGACCGCAAGCTTTCGGAGCTTCTGGATCTGCCGGTGGTCTTCACGGTGGGCAACCGGAGCGAAGGGATCGATACCCTGCTTAGGGAGGCCATCGCCCTGGCCGAGGCCCCCGCCAAGGTCCACCAGCGTCGCCGGGTCAAATACAGCAAGGACATCGAGCAGGCCATCTTCGTCCTGGAAGAATTCCTCAAGGAGCGAATCCCCGGCCCGCTACCCTACAATGTAAGATGGACCGCCATCAAGCTGTTGGAGGATGATCAAGTGGTCCGGGACCGGATCGCCCAGGCGGCCGGAGACCGGCGGGAGGATTTGTTGAAGGAGGTGGAGGCCCAGCGCGCCGTCCTCCGGGACCGGTACGACGATGATCCCGAGATCGTCATGACCGACGAGCGGTACGGGTTCATTGCGGGGATCGTCAAGGAGGTGGTCACCACCTCCACCCGTCGGCGGGTCGACATCTCCAGAAGCATCGATCTGGTGCTCACCAACCGGTTTTTCGGGTTCCCCATCTTCATCTTCTTCATCTGGGCCATGTTCCAGCTCACCTTCGACCTCGGCGCCTATCCCATGGCCTGGATCGAAAGCGGCGTCTCCCTCCTGTCCCGGGGAATGGGGGCCCTCCTGTCCGATGGGCTGTTCAAGGACTTTCTCATCAACGGGGTCATCGCAGGGGTCGGCAGCGTCATCGTCTTTCTGCCCAACATTTTGATTCTATTTTTCTGCATCGCCATCTTCGAGGATACGGGGTACATGGCCCGGGCCGCCTTCCTCATGGACAAGATCATGCATCTGATCGGGTTGCACGGCAAGTCGTTCATCCCCATGCTCATGGGATTCGGATGCAATGTGCCCGCCGTGGTGGCGGCGCGGACCCTGGAGAACGAAAAGGACCGCATCCTGACCATTCTGATCACGCCGTTCATGTCCTGTTCGGCCAAACTCCCGGTCTATATCGTGCTGGCCGGAACCTTTTTCGGTCCACGGGCGGGAACCGTGATCTTCGCCATCTACCTGGTGGGGATCATCATGGCCATCGCGACCGGGCGGCTGTTTCGATCCACCTTGCTCAAAGGCGTGGACGCCCCCTTCGTGATGGAGCTTCCCCCCTATCGGGTCCCGATGCTCAAAAGCCTGTTGATCCATATGTGGGAACGGAGCAAAATGTTCCTGCGGAAAATGGGCGGGGTGATTTTGATCGGCTCCATCCTGGTCTGGGCCCTCTCCGCCTTCCCCCGGCAACCGGCCTCCGTCGACCGTTTCGAAGGGGAGGCGGCCGGAATCGAACAGGAATACGCCGGCGCCATGGAAAATGCTTCGAGCGAACAACGACGGGAAGAGATTCGGAAGGAACGGGAGGAACGACTCCGGGCCGTGAACCGCGAGCGGGATTTCGAGCAGGCGGAGAACTCCTATATGGGTCGGATCGGGAAGATGCTGGCCCCCGTTTTCGCGCCCTTGGGGATCGATTGGCGGGGCGGCGTCGCCCTGCTGACCGGGTTCGTGGCCAAGGAGATCGTGGTCAGCACGCTGGGGATCCTCCATGCCGTGGAGGACGAGACGGACGCCCTCCAGGCCGCCTTGCGGGCGTCGGAGATGTCGCCCCTCTCGGCGCTCTCCATGATGGTGTTCGTCCTGCTCTACATCCCGTGCCTGGCGACGGTGACGGCCATCCGCCGGGAGACCGGCTCCGTCGCATGGATGGTTTTCGACATCCTCTACAGCACCCTGATCGCCTGGATGATGGCGTTCATCGTCTACCAGGCGGGGCGGCTTCTGGGGTTTTCTTGAAGAAAGGAGGAGGGATGGACGCCGTTGAACCGGTATATTTGAAGACCGTCCGGGAGAATCTTCTGTCCCATAAGGCGGCCCGGGCCGCCGAGATCCTGACCAACTGCACCATTTGTCCCAGGAGGTGCGAGGTGGACCGCACATCGGCGGAACGGGGCGTCTGCAAAACCGGCGGGGAGGCCGAGGTCTCCAGCTACTCGCCCCACTACGGCGAGGAGGCGCCGCTGGTGGGAGACGGCGGTTCCGGGACGATCTTCTTTACCCACTGCAACCTCATGTGCGTCTTCTGCCAGAACTACGAGATCAGCCACGGGGGGATGGGACGGGAGACCCCTTCCGGGAAGCTCGCCGAGATGATGCTCTCCCTCCAGGAGGCGGGGTGCCACAACATCAACTTCGTCACCCCATCCCATGTGGTGCCGCAGATCCTTGCGGCGGTGGAGACGGCCGTCGGGGGGGGACTGCGGATCCCCCTGGTCTACAATTCCAGCGCATATGACAGCGTGGATACCCTGAAGCTTCTGGAGGGGGTGGTCGATATTTACATGCCCGATTTCAAGTTCTGGGACGGGGAGCTGGCATGGGCCGCCTGTCAGGCCCGGGACTATCCGGAGGTCGCCCGGGAGGCGATCCGTGAAATGCACCGCCAGGTGGGGGATCTAGTGGTCGATGACGCCGGGGTGGCAAGGAGGGGGCTGCTGATCCGCCATCTCGTCCTGCCCCGGGGGGCCGCCGGAACCGCGGAGATCATGCGGTTCATCGCCCGGGAGATCTCGACGGACACCTATGTCAATATCATGGCCCAGTACAGACCCTGCGGAAGGGCACGGGAGGTGGAGGTCCTGGCCGGACGCCCCTCCAGTACGGATTTCCAGCAGGCCCTGCGAGCCGCGGGAGAGGCGGGGCTGACACGGCTGGATCAACCCCGGCGGGTTCTGATGTTCCGCTGATATGGAGGGCAAGATCTTCGCCGTCGGGGATCTCCACGGAGCCCTCGACCGCCTCAGGGCGCTGCTCGACAAGCTCGACGTGGATAATGAGCGCGACCGCCTGGTCTTTTTAGGGGATTACCTCGGCCGGGGTGCGGACTCCGTGGAGGTCATCGACTTTCTGATTGAGCTTCAGCAAAGTTTTCCCCATACCATCTTTTTGAAGGGAGACCATGAGGCGTTGTTTCGAAACCATAGGATCGGACTGGACCGGATCTCCTATCCCATCAACGGCGGAGGCCGAACCCTCCGGTCCTACGCCGGGGCTTTTGGAAGCGATGCGTCGACGGTGCCGCCGGCCCACGCTGACTTCTTCGACGGCCTTCGGCTCCTCCACCAAACGGAACGCTACCTGTTTGTCCATGCGGGCATACGCCCCCAGGTCCCCCTGTCGATGCAGAATTCGTGGGACCTTCTGTGGATCCGAACCCCCTTCATCGAGGACGAAACCGACTTCGGCAGGCGGGTGATTTTCGGCCATACGCCCTTTTCCGAGCCATTGGTGATGTTCAACAAGATCGGCATCGACACGGGCGCCGGCCATGGCCGCCGGCTCACCTGTGTGGTCCTGCCGGAAGTCGAATTTGTCTCCGCATGAAACCTCTATCCAGGCCCGATTCCGATCCCATCCTTGAAATTTCCGATCACTTCGAATACTATTTGGCAACCATGACAGATACCGTAGCGCAAGGAGGCCGATCATGAAACGATACGCTGCCATCGCCATCATCACGCTGTTATTCTTTGCTTCCGTGGCCCACGCAAAGCGTATGACCATCGACGTTTCCACCGCCAACATCCGGTCCGGCCCCGGCACCCAGTACGATATCCTCTGGAAGGTGGAGCGGTACCATCCCATCGAGACCATTAAGAAATCGGGGTCCTGGTATTATTTCAAGGATTTCGAGGGGGACAAGGGGTGGGTCTTCGAGAATCTGGTGAGGGATTTCCCGTCCGTGATCGTGATCAAGAACAAGTGCAACGTACGCTCGGGGCCCGGAACCAACCACGACATCGTTTTTACGGTGGAAAAGGGCGTCCCCTTCAAGGTATTGGACCGCAAGGGAAACTGGGTCCACATTCAGCATGCGGACGGTGACAAGGGGTGGATCCACAAGATCCTTGTCTGGTAACCTCCGGGATATGCCGGGCAAAGAGGGTCCGGATGAGGGGACCGGGGGGATCCGAGAGAAGGGTCCGAAGCCAGCACCTCGGTCCGGGTATCCATTGGATGTAAGGTTTTAGAGAGGAAACGATGGCAAAAAAGAAAGTGTCCCGAAAACAACTGCTCAATGAACCCGACGAGTTTCTCACATTCACCGGCGGCCTCCTGAAGTGGTCCCTGGAACATAAAACACTGATCGCCGGGGTTCTCGGCGGTCTGTTCGCGCTCATCATCATCGCTTCGGCCCTCAAGTATTTCTCGATTCAATCTGAAAACCGAGCCTTCGCCCGGCTTCAGGAGGCCAAACAGACGTATCAGTCCAGAAAAGAGGAGGCCGGGGTCGCCGAGGCCTGGAATGAAACCAATGCCGTCTTCCAGGAGCTTGTGGAGGAACACGGAAAAAACCGGGCGGGCATGGTGGCTCGGGTCATCTATGCGGATATCGCTTTCGAGGCGGATCACCCCGACCTGGCCATCGAACTCTACCGGCGGGCCAGGGGGGACTTCACCGAGCGGCCCGGGATCACCAACCTTATTCTGAGCGGATTGGGGTACGCCTATGAGAAGAAGGGGGATATTCCCCTGGCGATCCGCCATTTCGAACAGATCGTCCAGGGGACGGACCCCGTGGCCAAGGGAGAGGCCCTTTTCAATCTCGGACGGCTCTATTCCCGATCCGGTCAGGAAGAGAAGAGCCTTCAAGCTTACGAGAAGCTGGTTTCGGATTATCCGGATTCCATCTATATCGAACTGGCCAAGGATAAAGCGGCCGGATAAGGACCCGGGATCTCCAAGGATCGGCCGGGTTCAATTCTTTGACTGGAGATCGAGTTTATACTTTTTGATCTTCATGTTGAGCCCGCTCTTGCCGATGCCCAGCAGCTGGGCGGCGTGGGCCTGGACGTTGTCCGTCATTTTCAGCGCCCGTCTGATCATGGTCTGTTCCACCATGGAAAGGGTTTCGGAGAGTTTGGCATTGGCCGGGATGCCCTCGATGTTCAACGTGTTGTTGACGGTCTCCCTGAAGTTCCGGGGGAGGTCGGACACGGAGATGATCTCTCCGGGACAGAGGATCATGGCCCGCTCCACCACGTTTTCGAGTTCCCGGACGTTGCCGGGCCAATGGTATTCGTAGAAGAGCCGTTCCACCTCCGGATCGACCCCCTTCACCGGGACGGCCGTCTGCCGCTCTCCGGAGTATTTCTTGATGAAGTGGCTCATCAGAAGCCGAAGGTCTTCGATCCGGTCCCGCAGAGGGGGCATGGTGAGGTGGAGGACGTTCAACCGGTAGAAGAGATCCTCCCGAAAGGTCCCCCGGTCCACTTCATCCTTCAGGGTTTTGTTGGTGGCGGCGATGATCCGGATATCGGCCGCGATCGGCTTGACGCCCCCCACCCGTTCAAACATCTTTTCCTGGAGCACCCGGAGGAGCTTGACCTGTAGGTTCTGGGACAACTCCCCGATTTCGTCCAGGAACAGGGTGCCGCCGTCGGCGAGTTCAAAGCGGCCCTTCTTCATGGCGACGGCCCCGGTGAACGCCCCTTTTTCGTGGCCGAAAAGTTCGCTCTCCAGCAGGTTTTCCGCGAACGCCGAGCAGTTGACCGCCACAAAGGGCTGGTCCTTTCTGGGACCGTTGAAATGGATCGATTTGGCCGCCAGCTCCTTGCCCGTGCCGCTCTCCCCTTCGATCAGGACAGTGGCGGTGGTGGGCGCCACCTTCCGGATCAGACTGAACACCTCCTCCATCTCCCGGCTCTTGCCGATGAGATTGCCGAAGTTGTACCGGGATTCCACCGCCCGTCTCAGTTGCCGGTTCTCTTTGACCACCCGATAGAGGGAGATCGCCTTGTTCACATAGACGATGAGGCTTTCGTTGTCGAAGGGTTTCAGGATATAGTTGTGGGCTCCCTTCTGCATCGCCTCCACGGCCTTTTCCACGGTTCCGTATGCCGTCATCATGATCACCGGCAGGTCCGGGTCTTTCTCCTTGATCCGGTCCAACAGCTCCATGCCGTCCATGGTCGGCATTTTCATGTCGGTCAGGACCAGATCGACGTTCGATTGGTGGATCAACGACAACGCATCCACGGCGGTATTGGCGGTGAGGGTTTCAAACCCTTCCTCCTCCAGCACCGCGCTCAGGATCAGCGGATAGTTCTTTTCATTATCGACGATCAGGATCGTTTCCATGATGGCTCCATTCCATGGGTCCGTCTTTTGGGATTTTGAGGGCGATCAAGGCGCCATGGGGCGACCTGTTCCCGATGGAGACCTCTCCGCCGTGGGATTCAACGATGTTTTTCACGATGCCGAGCCCCAGCCCGGTCCCGGTCTCCTTGGTGGTGAAGAAGGGATCCCAGACCTGTCCGAGGACCTCGGCGGGAATGCCCGGCCCGGCGTCCTCGAACCGGACGATGATGTGCTCCGACTCATTGTGGATCTCGATGTCGATCTGTCCCCCGTCGGGCATCGCCTGCATGGCATTGATCAGGATGTTGAGAAACGCCTGGTACATCATGTCGGCGTCGGCGGGCAGTTTCGGAATCTGCTCCCAGCGCCGGCGGACCACGTATCCGCCCTGTTCAATCTGGGGAGACAGGAAATGGAGGATCTTTTCGAGGGTCGCATCCAGGCGGCAGGGGGACGGCTTCGGGGATTTGGGCTTGGCAAAATCGAGAAAGTCGGTGATGATGCTGTTGAGCCGGTTCGATTCCTCGACAATGATGTCGGGGATCGTGTTCTCGGGGTCGACCCTGGCAAGCCGCTTTTTTAAAAGCTCCGCGGAACTCCTGATGATTCCCAGGGGATTCCGGATCTCATGGGACACTCCGGCGACCATTTCCCCCAGCGAGGAGAGGCGCTGGGCATGGTTCAGTTGCTCCTTGAGGCGGATCCGTTCGAGGTTCCGTTGGTGGATGATCCCCTCCCCCCGTTTGACCACCAGGAGGAGAACCAGAAACAGGAGGACCATCACGATGGCACAGGTGATCACGATCCGGATCTGGAATTGGAAGATCGTCTGATAGTCCTCGGAAAGATCCTGTGTGATCTCGACGACCCCGAGAACCGGACCGGAGATTCTGGACAGGGGTTTTTCCGCACGAAGGGGAGCGAAGGTGACGATCCGGCTTTTTCTGGGAACCCCGAGCAGGAGTTCCCAGAAACTTCCCTGCTGCAGCAGCTTCGAGGCGGACTTACCCTCGACGGCCTGCTGGAAGCCCGCCCCGCCCAGATTCTTTTTCCCAACTTTCTCTTGATCGAAACTGTACGAGATTATATGGTTCATATCATAGATGTTGACCATATCAATTTTGAAACTGTGCAGGGTGCTCCTGACAATTTTGTCCATTCTGTCAAACTGTTCCTGGTTCCGCAGCTGAATCTTGCCAAATTTAAGGGCCACGGGAATGACAAACTGCAAGAATACCTGATGGTTCAGGTTCTCCACCAGCAGAAGGGCATATTCTTCGCTCTTTTTCAGCTGCATGCTGCGGGCCCAATGTGTATTGAGGACGGAGAGAATGAGCGTGCCCAGGAAGACCACCACGAGGCTGATAAGCGTAAAATATTTCACCAGGCGGAACGGTTTGACCTTCTCTTCGGCCGCCCGCCCCGAGACATACACGCTGCTGGGGGCCGTCTGGATTTCCGCGGGCTGTGCCGCCCGGGGAGCACCTTCGGCCCCGCGCATCGGGCCTTCGGCTATCCGGTCGTTTGAAAAGTAGGGAATCTCTACCATCGATTACCCCTCCAGACCCATTGACCTTTTCCGGGTCATCGTGGAATAAAGAGTCAGCCGTAAGTTGGGTTAATCCATTAGAATCAATGGGATATCGGGAATAAGATTCGGTTTGATTCGGCATGGGGGACGATGAAAACCTATGGCCATAACATACGGAATAGACCGGGGAAAGTCAAGGGTGGGCGTTATTTCCATTGACACTCAAATCCGTATGCTGATAAAAGTATGCAGGTTCTAAATTGTGAGCGCAATATTCAATAGACCGATGGGCTTGAACAGCCCGATTTCCCCCGGATTTTCACCAGATCCTCGATTGTTGGAAATACAGTCTACCCGGCTGTGAGTGATGAAAGGTTTATTTGTCGGAACGGACGGTAACCAAACACCCAACACAACCCAAACGATCCCATAGATAGAGCCTATCGTGCTATTCGGAAAAAAGAAAATCAACATTGTCGGTCTGGATATCGGATCCCGGACCCTGAAGGTCGCCGAGATCGAAAGCACCAAGCAGGGGTACCACCTTAAAAAGTTCGGGATGAACGACATCGCGCCGGGCCTCATCGAAGACGGCACCATCAAGGAACCCGCGGAAGTCGCCGATGCCATCCGGGGCCTGTTCAAGATGTACAAGGTCAAGGAGAAGAACGTCGCCCTGTCCATCGGAGGCTACTCCATCATCGTGAAGACGATCACCGTCCAGACGATGCCCCAGGATCAGCTTCAGGAGACCATCCACTTCGAGGCGGAACAATATATCCCCTTCGATATCAGCGACGTCAATCTCGACTTCCAGACTTTGGGCGAGGATGAGTCCAATCCGAACCAGATGAACGTGCTGTTGGTGGCCGCCAAAAAAGAGGTGATCAACGAGTACGAAAGCCTGGTCCAGATGGCGGACCTGACCCCGAGGATCATCGACGTGGATGCCTTCGCGCTGCAGAATATCTACGAGGTCAACTACGATGCCGAAGGGGAGAATGTAGCTCTGATCGACATCGGAGCGAGCAAGACCACCATCAACATCATGAAGGGGACCTTGTCCGTTCTGATCCGGGATGTCTCCTTCGGGTGTAGTCAGATCAACCAGCAGATCGTCTCCAAAACCGGTGGATCCCTGGAGGAGGCCGAACAGCTCTACCACGGGGGGGCCGGGGACAAGCTTCCACAGAAAGATCTTCAGGAGATTGTCGGTTCGGTGGTGGCGGACTGGTCCACCGAAATCCGGCGGGCCCTCGACTTTTTCTACTCCACCTACCCCGGCGAACATATCCGGAAGATCGTCCTGAGCGGCGGAGGGGGGAACATCAAACAGTTCCGGGATCTCCTCGCCGAAGAGACCTCCTCCCAAGTGGAGGCGATCCGGCCCTTTGACAACATATCCCTCGGCGGAGGATTCGATTCCGCCTACCTAGAACGCGTGGCTCCCCAGGCGGCGATCTGCATGGGGCTCGCAATGAGACGAGTTGACGACAAATGATACGAATCAATCTTCTTCCCTACGTCGCCGCAAGAAAAAAAGATAATGTCAAGCGGCAGGTGGCCATCTTCCTCATGTTGCTGTGCGGTGTCCTGCTCGGCCTTTTCTGGTACCACAAACACCTTATCGGCAGAATCGAGGATCTCAATGCAAAGATCGACTACACGCAAAAGGAGTTGGATCGGTACAACAAAATTGTTAAAAAAGTAGAAGAGTTACGTGCCAAATTGGCCTTTTTGAACAAGAAGCTCGATGTGATCGAGAGATTGAATGCCAGTCGGGG
>CAYSLC010000005.1:0-12995 GCA_964431545.1 uncultured Desulfobacteraceae bacterium
CGGTCCAGGCGGATCGCCGCGGACCGGTGGCACCTGCTGCTGGTGGCCCGGGTGGAGATCCCCCTGGCGGACGCGGCCCTTGGGGAGGCGGCGGAGGCGGTCCGAAGCGCCCTGGGGGATCGGGTGGTCTATGAACAACGGCGGGAGCGGAACTTCATCTCCGAGGAGCTGAAGGCGCCGGTCTTCGACGAGCTGTGCCGCTCGTTTCTGGCGTCCGGACGGCCCTACCTCTCCCATCCGGAGTTCGCCGGCCGGTTTGCGCTGCAAAAATACCGGGAGGACCGGAAGAGGGCGCGCCCCCTCCGCGGGTAGGAGGCCGCTCCGGGAGACGATCATGGGCCGGTGGAGGCAAACGATGGCCGGGCGCGGCCGGGGATACGCCCTGGTGACGTTCTGGCTCTTTCTGGGGACGGCGGCGCCGGCCCTGGGGGACATCTACCGGTACGTGGACGAGAACGGGGTGGTCCACTTCACCAACGCCCCCACCTCCTCCCGGTACCAGCTCTACATCCGGGACGACTTCTTTGTGGGAGGGAAAGACCCCTACCCCACCTTCTCCGATAAGTACGACACCTACATCATGGCCGCGGCCAACAAGTACGACGTCTCCTTCGGTCTCATCAAGGCGATCATCTCGGTGGAGTCGGGGTTCAACCCCCGGGCCGTCTCCCCCAAGGGGGCCCAGGGATTGATGCAGCTCATGCCGGAGAACGTCCGGCTGCTGAAGATCAAGGACCCCTTCGACCCCTGGGAGAACATCATGGGCGGGACCCGGTTCTTCAAACGGCTCCTCGACCGATTTCGGGGCAAGCTGAGCCTTGCGCTGGCCGGATACAACGCCGGCCCCCACCGGGTGGACCAGTACGACGGGATCCCCCCGTACCGGGAGACCCGGAACTACGTCCGAAAAGTCCTCAAATACTACCGGATCCTGGAGAACAAGAATTAGGCCGAAAGGCGCCGGCGGATGTGGGCCATCAGTCCGCCGCTGCGGATCAGTTCCTGCATGAACGGGGGGATGGGCTGCGTGGGGAAGGTTCGGCCGTCCCCCTCCCGGAGGATGCGCCCGGCATCGAGATCGACCGAGAGCCGGTCCCCGGTCGAAAGTTCCCCGGCCTCGCCGCATTCCAGAATCGGCAATCCCATGTTGAAGGCGTTCCGGTAGAAGATCCGGGCGAAGCTCCGGGCGATGACGCAGGAGACCCCCGCCGCCTTGATGGCGATGGGCGCGTGCTCCCGGGAGGATCCGCAGCCGAAGTTCTTCCCCCCCACGATGATGTCTCCGGGGGATACTTTGGCGGCGAAATCGGGATCGGCGTCCTCCATGCAGTGGGCCGCCAGGGCCTCGGGATCGCTGGTGCTCAGGTATCGGGCCGGGATGATGAGGTCGGTGTCCACATCGTCGCCGAACCGCCAGACGGTTCCGGTGATCTTCATGTTCGTCTCCTATTCCAGGTCGGCCGGGCCGGCCACCCGCCCCAGCACGGCCGAAGCCGCCGCCACGGCCGGATTGGCCAGGTAGACCTCGCTCTTGGGGTGGCCCATGCGGCCCACGAAGTTCCGGTTGGTGGTGGCCACGGCCCGCTCCCCCTCGGCGAGGATCCCCATGTGGCCACCCAGGCAGGGGCCGCAGGTGGGGGGGCCGATGACGGCCCCGGCGTCGAGGAAGATGTCGAAGAGCCCCTCGGAAAGGGCCGTCCGGTAGATGGTGGGGGTGGCCGGGATGATGATCAGCCGGGTTCTTTTGTTCCGGCGCCGGCCCTTGAGGATCGCCGCCGCCGACCGCATGTCCTCGATGCGGCCGTTGGTGCACGAGCCGATGACCACCTGATCGACGGGGATCTCCCCCACCTCGCCGATCCCCCGGGTGTTCTCCGGCAGATGGGGGAAGGCGACCTGGGGCTCGATGGTTCCCAGATCGTACCCGATCACCGCCGCGTATTCGGCGTCCGGGTCGCTCCGGTACTCTGTGTACGCCCGCTTGGCCCGTCCGGAGACGTAGGCGATGGTGGTCTCGTCCGGGGCGATGATGCCGTTCTTGGCGCCGGCCTCGATGGCCATGTTGGCCATGGTGAGGCGGCCGGCCATGCCCAAGGCCGCCACGGCCGGTCCGGTGAACTCCATGGCCCGGTAGAGGGCCCCGTCCACACCGATATCGCCGATGGTGTGGAGGATGAGGTCCTTGCCCTCCACCCAGGGGTTCGGGGTCCCGGTGAAGATGAACTTGACCGACTCGGGGACCTTGAGCCAGACCTCTCCGGTGACCATGGCCGCCGCCAGGTCGGTGGAACCGACGCCGGTGGCGAAGGCGCCCAGGGCCCCGTAGGTGCAGGTGTGGCTGTCCGCGCCGATCACCAGGTCCCCGGGGACCACGATCCCCTGCTCCGGCAGAAGGGCGTGCTCCACCCCCATGTCGCCGTCCTCGAAGAAGTGGGTCAGCTCCTGCTCCCTGGCGAAGTCCCGGAGGACCTTGGCCTGCATGGCCGAGGCGATGTCCTTGGTGGGCACGAAGTGGTCGGGCACCAGGACCACCCGGTCCCGGTCGAAGACCCGGGTCGCCCCGCTTTTTCGGAACCCGTCGATGGCGATGGGCGCGGTGATGTCGTTGGCCAGGGCGATGTCCACCCGGGCGCTGATCAGTTGGCCGGGGGTCACCCGGTCGAGCCCGGCGTGGTCCGCCAATATCTTTTCCGTCAGGGTCATTCCCATGGGGCACGCTATCCTTTCGGGTCAATCCGTGTCGGTCTTGAGGACCGACAAAAAGGCCGACTGGGGAAGCTCCACCTTCCCCACCATCTTCATCTTCTTTTTGCCCTTCTTCTGTTTCTCCAGAAGCTTCCGCTTCCGGGTGATGTCGCCGCCGTAACACTTGGCCGTCACGTCCTTGCGGAAGGCCGATACGGTGGTCCGGGCGATGACCTTGGCGCCGATGGCCCCCTGGATGGCGATCTTGAACATCTGCCGGGGGATCTCGTCTTTGAGTTTCTCGCAGGCGCTCCGGGCCCGGGTTTCGGCCCGCTCCCGGTGGACCAGCTGGGAGAGGGCGTCCACCCGCTCTCCGTTGATGAGGATGTCGAGCTTCACCAGGTCGGTCTCCCGGTACTCCCGGATCTCGTAGTCGAAGGAGCCGTACCCCTGGGTGATCGACTTGAGCTTGTCGTAGAAGTCGTAGACCACCTCGGCCAGGGGCAGCTCGAAGATCATCTCCAGCCGGTCGCTGGTCAGGTACTGGTAGGTGGTGTTGATCCCCCGCCGCTCCATGCACAGCTTCATCACCGCCCCCATGTAACGGTCCGGCACGATGATGGCGGCCCGGATGAAGGGCTCCCGGGTCTGCTGGATCTCCGAGGGGTCGGGGTAGAGGGCGGGGTTGTCGACGATGATCGTCCCGCCGTCCAAAAGGACCACCTCGTACCGCACCGACGGGGCGGTGAGGATCAAGGAGAGGTCGTACTCCCGCTCCAGCCGCTCCTGGACCACCTCCAGGTGGAGAAGGCCCAGGAAGCCGCACCGGAAGCCGAACCCCAGTGCCGCGGAGGTGTCCTTCTCGTAGATCAGGGAGGCGTCGTTGAGGGTCAGCTTCTCCAGGGCCGTGGCCAGGTCCTCGTAGTCGTCCGAGGCCACGGGATAGATGGAGGAGAAGACCACCGGCTTGGTCTCTTTGAAGCCGGACAGGGGCCGGTCGCAGGGGGCCTCCTTGGCGGTGATGGTGTCCCCGATCCGGGTGTCGCTCACGGTCTTGATGCCGGCGATGATGTACCCCACATCCCCGGCGGCCAGAAGCTTCTGGGAAATCTGGGCCAGCTGGAAGATCCCCACCTCCTCCACCTTGTAGACCGCCTTGTTGGACATGAACTGGATCACGTCCCCCGGGCGGAGGGTCCCGTCGAAGAGCCGCAGGTGGACCACCGTGCCCCGAAAAGGATCGTAGTGGGAATCGAAGATCAGGGCCTTCAGGGGGGCCTTGGGGTCCCCCTTGGGGGGCGGCAGGCGGTGGACCACCGCCTCCAGCACCGCCTCGATGCCGATCCCCTCCTTGGCCGAGGCCAGGATGGCGGTCTCCGGATCGAGCCCCAGGTCGTCTTCGATCTGCCCCTTGACCCGTTCGATATCGGCGGAGGGCAGATCGATCTTGTTGATCACCGGGATGATCGAAAGATCGTGCTCCATGGCCAGATAGAGGTTGGCCAGGGTCTGGGCCTCCACCCCCTGGCTGGCGTCGATGAGCAGCAGGGCCCCCTCGCACGACTTGAGGGCCCGGGAGACTTCGTAGCTGAAATCCACGTGGCCGGGGGTGTCGATGAGGTTCAACATGTAGATCCGGCCGTCCGAGGCCCGGTAGGGGAGCCGGATGGTCTGGCTCTTGATGGTGATGCCCCGTTCCCGCTCGATGTCCATGGTGTCGAGGAGCTGGTCGTGGAAATCCCGGGCAGACACGATGTCCGCCGTCTGGATCAGACGATCGGAGAGAGTCGATTTTCCGTGATCGATATGGGCGATGATGCTGAAGTTTCTGATATTGTCCATGGAACCCGCGCCGGTGCGCTAAGCTGTGTTTACAACCACCCTGCCATCTGGTAAGATCAAACTCTGGTTGACAGGTGCCTTTCAAACTGGTTATAGGAGAAAATTTCCTATAAAAAAAAGACCTTTTTTAACAGATCACGCAGCCGGATGTCAACCCCGGCGCGTACCAGGCACCCTTTTTCCATGACAGAGAAACGGATCGGCCAGACAGCTTCCATGGAGACGCAAATCCTCATCGTCGACGATGACGATACCATCCGGTACCTCATGAAGGAGTTCATCGAGACCGTGGGATACCGGACCCTCACCGCCGCCAACGCCGAAGAGGCCCTGTCGCTCATGGAGGCCAATGTCTTCGAGGTGGTGATCACCGACATCATGATGCCCGGAATGGACGGCCTGGAACTCACCGAGATCATCAAGCACCGGTTCGACACCGAGGTGATCGTGATGACCGGCTACAGCGGTGATTACTCCTACGAGGAGGCCATCGACAAGGGGGCGAGCGATTTCGTCTTCAAGCCGGTCCGGTTCGAGGAGCTGCTGCTGCGACTGAGGCGGGTGCTCCGGGAGCGGCAGCTGCGGAAGGAACTCCAGAACCTGGCCATCACCGACGGGCTGACCAAGCTCTACAACTCCCGCCACTTCTACTCCCAGTTGGAGCTGGAGGTGGAGCGGACCCTCCGCCACGACCACACCCTCTCCCTGATGCTCATGGACATCGACTACTTCAAGCAGTACAACGACCGGTACGGCCATCTGGAGGGGGACAAGGTGCTGGCCAAGCTGGGCCGGGCCGTACAGTCCTGCCTGAGAAAGACCGACTCGGCCTACCGCTACGGCGGCGAGGAGTTCACCGTCATTCTGCCGGAGACCACCGCGGAGGAGGCGGTCATCGTGGCCCAGCGCATCAAGAAGGCCGTCTCCTCCCGGAAGTTCTTTCCGGAAAACGGCGAGCCCACCACCATCACCGTCAGCATCGGGGTGACCCAGTACCGCCCCGAGGAGAAGCTCTCCACCTTCGTCAAACGGGCCGACCAGGCCATGTTCCGCTCCAAGGAGAAGGGCCGGAACCGGATCAGCGTCCTGGAAGCCGAGGCGGAGGGTCCCAGACAACCGGCCGATGCCAGCAATTGACCCCCTGGTCCGCCCCGACCCGGACCAGGCCCGGGAGGTCCTCCGCCTCTACCAGGCCCAGGGGTGGTGGCCCGAGACCGACACCGACACCGATCTCATCGGCCGGATCATCCAAGGCAGCCACTGCTTTTTCGTGGCCCGGCAACGGGGCCGGATCATCGGAATGGGCCGGGCGCTCAGCGACCGGGCCTCGGACGCCTATATCCAGGACGTGGCCGTGGCCGAAGCCCACCGGGGACGGGGGATCGGGAGCCGGATCATCCGGGCCATCCTCCATCGTCTCCGGTCCGACGGCCTCTCCTGGATCGGCGTCATCGCCGAACGGGACTCCCACCCCTTCTACCGCCGGTTCGGGTTCCGGCCCATGGATCGGGCCACCCCCATGCTCGCCGCCCATGGAGACGACCGGCGGGAGGACCGACCCAACGATCCGGCGGGCCATGCGGATCGGTCTGTTTAAGCCCCTTTCCCCGGGGGACCATCCGCGCTACAAGGGGTTCTTCGACGGCCAGCCCTACCCGCTGTGCGTCTACTCCCTCGCCGCCATCATCGTCTGGTCGAATCGGGTGTACCGGCCCTACGCCGCCGTGGTGGAGGACGAGGCCCTTGCCGTGGGGGTGGAGTACAGCGCCGTCCACGAGAACCAGCGCCACCTGATCCTCCCGGTCTCCCCCACCCGCTCCTTTCCGCCGGAGGAACTCGCGGAGATCGCCCGCCGCCTGGGGTTCGGCGCCTTCTGGTTCGTCCCGGACCCCTACCTCGACCAATGGGGACGGGACCGGGTGGAACGCTCCTTCACCGTGACCGGTCAGCCCCATCTGGAGGACTACGTCTACCGGACGGTCGACCTGGCGGAACTCAAGGGGAACCGGTACGCCAGGAAGAGGAACCTCGTCAACCAGTTCAGAAGCGCCTACGTCCACCGGGGACGGGTGGAGGTGGAGCGAATCACGCCGGAAAACGCCCTGGAGTGCGTCGATTTCCTGGAGGAGTGGTGCCGGCGGCGGGAGTGCGACACCTCCCCGGAGGAGGATCTCTCCTGCGAGAAGCAGGCCGTGATCAACAGCCTGGAACACATCGAGATCCTGGAGCTTTTGGGGCTGCTCCTGCGCATCGACGAGCGGGTCTGCGCCATCGGCATCGGCTCCCGCCTCACCCGGGACATGGCGGCCCTCCACTTCGAGAAGGCGTTTCCGGAGATCAAGGGCCTCTACCAGTTCTTCGACGCCGAGTGCGCCCGGATTCTCTTTTCCGGTATCCCCTTTCTCAACAAGGAGAGCGACCTCGAACTGCCCCGGCTGGCCAAGTCCAAGGCCTCCTACCACCCCGTGGCCCGCATCGCCTCCCACCGGCTGACCCTGCCGGAGGCCGATCCCTACTCCTGAACCACCACCCGGAGCATCATGTCCCCCCGCCGGCCGTCGGAGGAGAGCTTTCCCAGCCCCTTGAGCCGGAGCAGCGTCCCGTCCCGGGTGTTGGGCGGGATCACCACCCGGAACAGGCGCTTCTGGAACCCCCAGGGGATGTTGACCAGCTTGCGTCCCCCCCAGGCCGATTCATAGGGGGAGATGGCCAGGGTGGCGTGGAGGTCGAGGTCCTCCCCGTGGACATCCGGCTTGAGATGCTGGAACTGACGGCTCCGCCGCCGGGAGGTCACGGGCCGGAGCCGGTCCCGGAGCCCCAGGGGCGGCACCGCATCGAAGGCCTTCAGGAAGATCAGCCCGAAGAGGAACCCCCCCACGTGGGCCCACCAGGCGACGCCGGAGACGTCCCCCGGCCCTCCGGTCGCGTTGAGAAACTGGAGGAAGAACCAGATGGCCAGGAAAAAGAAGGCCGGGATCTCCACAAAATAAGGGATGAAGATAATGGGGATCAACGTGAGGATCCGGGCCCCGGGATAGAGGAGGAAGTAGGCCCCCATGACCCCGGCGATGGCGCCGCTGGCCCCGATGGTGGGGACGTTGGAGTACAGGTTGAGGGCCACGTGGGACAGGCCCGACGCGATCCCGCAGGCCAGGTAGAAGACCAGATACCGCACGGGGCCCAGGTGGTCCTCCACGTTGTCGCCGAAGATGTAGAGAAACCACATGTTCCCCAGGATGTGGAGGAACCCGCCGTGGAGGAACATGAAGCTGACGAAGGGCAGAAGCTGTTCGAAGAAGCTGAAGTACCGGGCGATCTCCGGGGCGGTATACCGGGCCGGGACCACGCCGTAGATGTAGATGAAGCGGGCCAGGTCCCCGCCGTGGGCCATCTGGATCAGGAAGCCGAGGATGTTCAGCCCGATGAGGGCGTTGTTGACCAGGGGGCGGGTCTTGGATGGGGTGGTGTCATATATGGGGATCAAGTGCGGATCCCCATGCTCAGATCGACGCTCCGGGCCGCGTGGGTGAGACCGCCGGCGGAGATGATGTCGACCCCGGCGTCGGCCAGGGCCGACAGGGCGTCCCGGGTGACCCCGCCGGAGACCTCCACCAGGGCCCGGCCGCCGATGCGAACCGTCGCCTCCCGGATTTCGGCGAGGTCCATGTTGTCGAGCATGATCACGTCGGCGCCGGCGGCGAGGGCCTCCTCCACGCCGGCCATGTCCGCCACCTCCACCTCGATCCGGACCAGATGGTGGACCCGCCGCCGGGCCAGGGCCACCGCGGCGGAGATCCCGCCGGAGACGGCGATGTGGTTGTCCTTGATCAGGACCCCGTCGAAGAGGCCGAACCGGTGGTTCGCCGCCCCCCCCACACGGACGGCGTACTTCTCCAGCACCCGCCAGCCGGGGATGGTCTTCCGGGTGTCCACCAGGCGGACCGTCCGTCCTTCCAGGGCCGCCACATGGGACCGGACGTGGGTGGCGATGCCCGACAGGCGCTGGAGGAAGTTGAGGGCCGTCCGCTCCCCGGCCAGCAGGGCCCGGAGGTTTCCGTCCACCGACGCCACCTCCCGGCCCGATTCCACCTGGGTCCCGTCGGAGAGATCGGAATCGAACCGGGCCTCGGGGTCGAAGCGGTGGAAGACCCGTTCGGCCGCCTGGAGCCCGGCCACCACCAGGGGCTCCTTGGCCCGGATGATCCCCCGCCCCGAGCGGCCCGGATCCACCAGGGCCTCGGTGGTCAAATCGCCGGTCCCCACGTCCTCGGCCAGGGCCAGGTCGAGGAGGCGGTCCACGGCGGCGGTCAGTCCGTCAGTTGGCCCCATATTCCTTGATCCGGGTCAGATGGGTCCGGAGCTTCTCCTGCTTTTCGGCCAGGCTTTCGTGCCGGTCCCGGGCCTTCTGGACCACGGCGTCCGGCGCCTTTTCCAGGAAGTCGTCGTTGTTGAGCTTCTTGGTCACCGCGGTCAGTTCCTTTTTCACCTTGTCGATCTCCTTTTCCAGCCGCTCCGCCTCCCTGGCGAAGTCGATGATCCCCTCCAGGGAGACGAAGATGGTCGCCCCGTGGGTGATGGCGGTGGCCGCCGAGGGGGGCCTGTCGCCGGGGGCGCTCACCGTAAGGGCGGCGAGGCGGGCCAGATTGGCGATCATGGGCCGGTGGGCCTCGGCGGTCCGGCGGACCGCGTCCTCCTCCGACTGGATCTCCGCCGACAGGGAGAGGGACGGCGGGATGTTCATCTCCCCCCGGATGTTCCGGACCCCGGTGATGATCCCCATCACCAGGGCCATCTCCGCTTCGGCCGCCTCGTCCTTGGGGATCGGGGGAAGGGCGGTCTCGTCCAGGGGATGGACGGCGGTCATGATCGAGCCTTCCGTGGCCGGGATCTTGTGCCAGATCTCCTCGGTGACGAAGGGCATGAAGGGGTGGAGCAGCAGGAGCGTGTCGTGGAGGACCCGCCAGAGGACCTTCAGGGTCCGGTCCCGCTCCTCCGGGGCGTCGGCGTCATAGAGGACCGGCTTGACCGCCTCCAGGTACCAGTCGCAGAACTCGTGCCAGACGAACTGGTAGACGCCCCCGGCCGCGTCGTTGAACCGGTAGGTGTCGATGGCCTCGGCCGACTCCGCCGAGACCCGGGCCAGGCGGGAGAGGATCCAGCGGTCCGGCAGCGAGGCCGGGACGAGTTCCCCCTCCCGGTAGGTCACGTCGGGATCGGTCATGTGCATCAGACTGAACCGGGCGGCGTTCCAGAGCTTGTTGACGAAGTGGCGGTACCCCTCCACCCGCTTTTCGGACATCTTGACGTCCCGGCCCTGGGCCGCGAAGGCGGCCAGGGTGAACCGGAAGGCGTCGGTGCCGTATTGGTCCATGATCAGCAGCGGGTCGATGACGTTTCCCGTCGACTTGCTCATCTTCTTGCCCTCTTCGTCCCGCACCAGGGCGTGGATGTAGACGTCCCGGAAGGGGACCTCCCCCATGAAGTGGATCCCCATCATCATCATGCGGGCCACCCAGAAAAAGAGGATGTCGAAGGCGGTCACCAGGACGCTGGTGGGGTAGAAGCTCGCCAGGAGGGGGGTCTTGTCCGGCCACCCCTCGGGCCATCCCATGGTGGAGAAGGGCCAGAGGGCGGAGCTGAACCAGGTGTCGAGGACGTCGGTCTCCTGGACCAGTTCGGTCTCGCCGCATCCGGGACACGCGCCCGGCGCCTCCATCTCCACGACCCGCTCCCCGCACCCCGCGCAGGTCCAGGCGGGGATCTGGTGTCCCCACCAGATCTGGCGGGAGATGCACCAGTCCCGGATGTTGGTCAGCCAGTCGAAGTAGGTGTTGGCCCACGTCTCCGGGACGATGCGGGTCCGCCCTTCCTTCACGGCGGCCATGGCCGCGTCCGCCAGGGGCTTCGCCTTGACGAACCACTGCTTGGAGAGGTTCGGCTCCACGATGGTGTGGCACCGGTAGCAGTGGCCCACGCTGTGGCGGTGAGGCTCCATCTTCGCCAGCAGGCCCTGTTCCTCCAGGGCCGCCACCACCGCCTTCCGGCAGTCGAACCGGTCCATGCCGGCGAACCGCCCCGCCTCCCCGGTCATCCGCCCGTCGTCGCCGATCACCTTGGGGGCGGGGAGGTCGTGGCGCATGCCGATCTCGAAGTCGTTGGGATCGTGGGCCGGGGTCACCTTGAGGCCGCCGGTGCCGAAGCTCTGGTCCACGTAAGTGTCCCGGATGATGGGGATCCGACGGTCCATGAGGGGGAGGATGACGGCGTCGGCGGCAAGACCCGCGTACCGCTCGTCCTCGGGATGGATGGCCACCGCCGTGTCCCCCAGCATGGTCTCCGGACGGGTGGTGGCCACCACGATGCCGCTTCCGTCGCCGTCCGCGTACGGATAGAGGATATGGTAGAGGTGGCCGTCGAGATCCTCGTGCTCCACCTCCAGATCGGCCAGGGCCGTATGGCACCGGTGGCACCAGTTGATGATGTAGCTCCCCTGGTGGATGAGCCCTTCGTGGTAGAGCTGGACGAAGACCTTCCGGACCGCCCGGGAGAGCCCCTCGTCCATGGTGAACCGCTCCCGGCTCCAGTCGCAGGAGGCGCCCAGCCGTTTCAACTGGTTGATGATCTCCCCGCCGTACTTCCGGCGCCACTCCCAGACCATCTCGATAAACCGTTCCCGCCCCACCTGATGGCGGTCGAGCCCTTCCGCCGCGAGCTTCTTCTCCACCACGTTCTGGGTGGCGATGCCGGCGTGGTCGGTGCCCGGCATCCAGAGGACGTTGTCCCCCCGGAGCCGGCGGTACCGGCACAGGACGTCCTGGAGGACGTTGTTGAGGGCATGGCCCATGTGGAGCACCCCGGTCACGTTGGGCGGGGGGATGACGATGGAAAAGGGCTTGCGGTCGCTGGTCTCCCGGGCCGTGAAGAGCCCTTCCTTCTCCCACAGGGCATACCAGCGGGCCTCCACGTCCCGGGGCTCGTAGCTCTTGTCAAGCACATCGGTGTTCATACAAACGACTCCTCGAAATTGATGTTGCAACATGTCGGATGATCCGGCCCCCGATAAGATCCGCCAAGGCTCCGATACGACCCGCCGAACCCGGCTCCACAATAGAAAACGACAGGAGATGGAGGGATGCTCCGGGTTCCCCTGCCGTTTTTCGGATGGATATCTGGTGCCGGTGCGGCGATATGCCCGGCCGGGCGGCCCTCTTTCTACTCCTCCTCGATGGTGGCGTCGGCGATGAGGATCTCCTTCAATCGGTCCATCTCCCGGGCCACGGACTGTTCGATGGCTTCGAAGAGGAACCGTTCGATCTTCTCGGAGAAGAGCTTCCGAAGGACCCGCTCCAGGGCGGCCTCCAGCTGCGCCTCGGAGATCGCGGCCGCCACCGGTGCGGGGCCGGCCTCGACCTCCGGCGGTTCGGTGTCCGCCTCGCCGGCTTCGACCCCCTCTTCCGGTTCCGGAGGGGTTCCGTCCGGCGTCTCTCCGGGAACCGCTTCGGGGGGACCGGCATCCGCCGGATCGGGGGCGGTGCCGATGTCCAGCTCCAGGAGATCGAGGAGATCCTTCTCCTCGGGCCGCAGCTCCGGTTCGTCGGCGGTCGCGGCCATGGCCTCGGCCACGGCGGCCTCCCCGGCCTCGGGGTCGGGTTCCACGGGCAGGTCTGGGAGATCCACGTCGATCTCGGAAACGCCGGCCGGGGCCGCCATGGGCTCCTCGTCGGCCGGTGCCTCCGGGATGCCGTCCTCGATCTCATCGGGCTCCTCGTCGAGCACGCCCATTTCGGGTTCCGCCGCCTCGGGTTCCTTCGGAACGTCCGGGATGCCCTCGTCGATATCGACGAGGGCTGTCCCGGTCCCTTCGGTCTCCTCGTCGAGCACGCCCGTTTCGGGCTCCGCCGCCTCGGGTTCCGTTGGTACGTCGGGGATGCCCTCGTCGATGTCGGAGAGGTCCGTCTCGACGCCTTCGGTCTCCTCGTCGAGCACGCCCATTTCGGGCTCCGCCGCCAGGTCGGGATCGCCTTCGTCGATGTCGAAGAAGTCGGTCCGGGTCGTTTCGGTCTCTTCGTCGGTCAGGGGCGTCTCCGGCACGGTCGGTTCGGGGCGATCCGCCGGGGGGGGTTCGTCCATGTCCGACCCGAGAGGGACGAAGGCCTCGTCGGCGGGGGGCTCCTCGGGGGATGCCGGCGGGGTCGCGGGCGTCGGAGCGGACCGGCGGAAGACGGGGACCACCTTCGGTCCCGATGGAACGGCGGGAGGGGTCCAACGAGCGGGGGGTTCCTCCGCCGCCTCCGGTTCCCCGGTCTCCGGTTCCGGCGTGAACGGATCGCCGGCCAGATCGGTCTCCTCCGCCCCGGCCTCCTCTCGCTCCCGGAGAAGCGAGGTGTCGATCTCCGCCTCCTCCGCCAAATCCGGTTCCGTCACCGGGGTTTCGAGATCCGCCGCGATGTCCGGCTCCGGGGTTTCGG
>CAYSLC010000005.1:13095-14699 GCA_964431545.1 uncultured Desulfobacteraceae bacterium
GGTTCCGTCACCGGGGTTTCGAGATCCGCCGCGATGTCCGGCTCCGGGGTTTCGGCGGCCGCCGGAGGTTCGGGTTCGGCCTCCGTCTCTTCGGCCGCTTCGGGAAGTGGCGTATCGATCTCCGCCTCTGCGCTCTCGTCGCCGAGGAGATCCCATTCCGCCGCGTCCAGGTCCGTAGATTCATCCTCGTCCGGGAAACCGGTCTCCGGTGTCGACGCCGATTCCATGGGTACCGCGGGTTCCGGTTCCATGGAATCCACGGGTTCAAGGGCGCCCTCCGGCGGTTCCGAAGGGACCGGAAGGCCGGTGCCGGTCTCCTCTAAGTCCGGGACCTCGGTCGAGGGGACCTCGGCCGGATATTCGGATTCCGCGGATAGGGTCCCGGAGGCCGGTTCGGCGAAAAGATCCTCTTGTTCCGGGCCCACGGCGGAGCGTTCCGGTTCCGCCCCGGGGGCCTCCTCCGCTTCGAATTCATCTCCGGAAAGTTCGGCCAGGCCGGTGTCGTCCTCCAGGTCGTAGATCTCGTCATCCAGGGGGGTCTGGTCGATGACGTCCCGCAGATCGAGCAGTTCCTCTTCCTCCCGGGACCCGGCCGTCGGTGGCTCGAGGTCTTCCGCCACGGCCGGAGGCGGTTCCCCATCCGCCGCCTCGGCCTCCGGTCCGGTTCCGGTTTCGAGGATCTCCTCGGGAACGGGATCCTTGAGTTCCAGGGTCTCTTCCGCGTCCTGCCCGATGATGTTGCGCTTGGCCTCCACGTCGAAGGCCTCCTCCTCGTCCGCCTCGCCGGATTCACCGGGACCCTCGCCCCGAAAGACCTCTGTTTGGGCTTCCGGTTCGAAAGAGGGGGTTCGATGCCCCTCGTCTTCGATCCCCTCGGACCCCTCGCCCATGATCCCCCGCTTGGCCTCCAGGTCGACGATCCCCCCCTCCTCCTCTTCCTCGGGGGGGCCAGGATCATGATCCACCAGGGTCCGGGTCACCAGATCGAGGGCCTCCTCGTCGGGGTCCGCCCCGGCGTCCGCCCCTTCGGCCGAAAGGCCCGGCGCCTCGGGCTCGGCGTCATCGACGATGCTCTCGGCGTCGAGATCCAGGAGGTCGTCCTCCTCCTCCTCTTCCACCGGGAGATCCGCGGGATCCCTGGAGATCCCCTCCTCCGGCGGGGTGATGATGGTCTCCGCCGCCAGGTCGAGGGGCGCTTCCCCGTCCTCTGGCTCATCATCATCATCATCATCTTCTTCTTCATCCAGGAGGCTCGACAGGCCGATCGTTTCCTCGGCATTGTGGGGCGTGATGATGGCTTCGGCGTCCAGGTTCAGAGGCGCTTCCCCATCCTCCTGTTCATCATCATCTTCATCCAGGAGGCTCGACAGGCCGATGGTCTCCTCGGCATTGTGGGGCGTGATGATGGTTTCGGCGTCCAGGTCGAGGGGTTCGTCGTCGCCTTGGGCCGGTGGTTCCCCTTCCCCTTGTTCCTCCTGGAGATCCTCGAAGAGGCGGCTCACGCCGATGGTTTCGTCCCCTCCGGCGGCGTCGGTCCGTTCCTCCTCGTCGAGGATGTTGGACAGTCCGATGGTCTCCTCGACGTTTTCCGGGGTGATGATGGT
>CAYSLC010000005.1:14799-43136 GCA_964431545.1 uncultured Desulfobacteraceae bacterium
CGAGGATGTTGGACAGTCCGATGGTCTCCTCGACGTTTTCCGGGGTGATGATGGTCTCGGCGTCCAGGTCGAGGGGTTCGTCGTCCTCTTCGTCTTCATCTTCGTCGAGGAGGCTCGACAGGCCGATGGTCTCTTCCACGTCGTCCGTGGAGATGATCGTCTCGGCATCCAGATCGAGGGCCTCCTCCTCGTCTTCCCCTTCCTCATCATCATCGAGGAGGCTGGAGAGTCCGATGGTCTCCTCGACGTTTTCCGGGGTGATGATGGTCTCGGCGTCCAGATCCAGGGGGTCGTCGTCGCCTTGCGCCGGTGGTTCCCCTTCGCCTTGTTCCTCCTGGAGATCCTCGAAGAGGCGGCTCACGCCGATGGTTTCGTCCCCTCCGGCGGCGTCGGTCCGTTCCTCCTCGTCGAGGATGTTGGACAGTCCGATGGTCTCCTCGACGTTTTCCGGGGTGATGATGGTTTCGGCGTCCAGGTCCGGGGGGGCATCCTCTCCATCCTCTTTTTCCGGATCACCCTCCGGGGGGACGAAGATGGTCTCGGCATCGAGGTCGACGATCTCCTCCGGCCCCCCGGGGGCGTCCGGATCATCCGGGTCGAGGTCCGGCGGATCGTCCAGGGCGATGGTCTCCTCCGGGGCCGTGGGATCTTCTCGGGGATCCCCGGCGTCCGGCGGGGCGACAATGGTCTCGGCATCGAGGTCGAGGGGCCGGTCCGCCTCGCCGGAGGCCCCCTGTTCAGGCCCCCCGAAGTTCCGTCGATCCTCCGCCGCCGCCACATCGGCTCCCTCTTTCCGCCCGTTCCGGGGATGTTTTTTCTCTTCCATACGCCCTCGCGTCACCGAAACCACATCGGATGTGATTTTCTTGAAATTAGAAGGTATTATACATCTTCGGATGGGTGTACCATAGGGGACAACGGGTGTCAAGTAATTTGCTCTTTGAAATCAAGGATCTCCGGGCGCCCGACGCCCCGTCCGGAGCCTCTTTTCACTCCCTTGGCGGTCCATCCCGGTAAGCGGCCGCCGCCGGAGGCGCTTTTTCCATTCCAAGGCCTTCGAAAATCAGCCTTTTGTGTTGACAAGCGCGCCGTTTCCGCCTATATCTGCATCTTTAAAAATGGAAGAATGCATCCCGGAAACACAGGGAATGAAAACGATAATCAAAATAATTTCGGAAGATTAGATAAATCGAAGCACTTTGAGGAGAGGAGGTGACCAGCGTCAGCGATTTCGTGGAGGAATAAGGTGAGTTCACTTGATCGACAGGATGAAAATCCAACAACACCAACGGAGGTAAGATTATGAAACACCAGACCCCTATGCTGGATGAACTCGAGTCCGGACCGTGGCCGAGTTTTGTATCCGACATCAAGCAGGAGGCGGCAAACCGAGCCAAAAACGCCAATAATGTGGAATATCAGATTCCGCAGGATGTCTGCGAGGATATTCTGGGTGTTCTCGAGCTGTCCTACAAACACGGCCGGACCCACTGGAAGCACGGCGGCATCGTGGGCGTCTTCGGGTACGGCGGCGGCGTCATCGGCCGGTACTGCGACCAGCCCCAGGAATTCCCCGGCGTGGCCCACTTCCACACCATGCGGGTCAATCAGCCCGCCGGCAAGTACTACACCACCGACTACCTGAAGAAGATCTGCGACCTCTGGGATTTCCGGGGCAGCGGCATCACCAATATGCACGGCTCCACCGGCGACATCATCTTCCTGGGCACCACGACCCCGCAGTTGGAGGAGATCTTTTACGAGCTGACCCACAACTTCAACCAGGATCTGGGCGGCTCCGGCTCCAACCTGAGAACCCCCTCCGACTGCCTGGGCCAGTCCCGCTGCGAGTACGCCTGCTACGACACCCAGCACATCTGCCACACCCTGACCAACGAGTACCAGGACGAGCTGCATCGGCCCGCCTTCCCCTACAAGTTCAAGTTCAAGTTCGACGGATGCCCCAACTGCTGCGTCGCCTCCATCGCACGGGCCGACATGTCCTTCATCGGCACCTGGAAGGACGACATCCGCATCGACCAGGAGGCGGTCCAGGCCTACGTCGGCGGCGAGCTGAAGCCCAACGGCAACGCCCACGCCGGCCGCGACTGGGGAGCCTTCGACATCAACAAGGAGGTCATCGACCTGTGCCCCACCAAGTGCATGTGGATGGAGGGCAAGGAGCTGAAGATCGACAACAAGGAGTGCACCCGGTGCATGCATTGCATCAACGTCATGCCCCGGGCCCTGCGCATCGGCCAGGACACCGGCCTCTCCATCCTGGTGGGCGCCAAGGCACCCATTCTCGACGGCGCGCAGATGGGCACCCTCTTGGTACCGTTCATCAAGGCCGAGGAGCCCTATGACGAGATCAAGGAGGTCATCGAGGCGATTTGGGATTGGTGGATGGAAGAGGGAAAGAACCGGGAGCGTTTGGGCGAACTCATGAAGCGCCAAGGCTTCCAGAAGCTGCTCGAAATGACCGGCATCAAGCCCGATCCGCGGATGGTGCAGGAGCCCCGCCACAACCCCTACATCTTCTGGAAGGAAGAGGAAGTGGAAGGCGGCTTCAATCGCGACATCAACGAGTTCAGAAAATACCACCAGAGATAGGAGGGAGGAAACACCATGGCATTTATCTCCTCAGGATACAATCCAGACAAGCCGATGGAGAACCGGATTACGGACATCGGTCCGAAGAACTTCGAAGAGTTCTATCCCCCGGTCGTCAAGAAAAACAAGGGCAAATGGCTCTACCACGAGATCCTGGAGCCCGGCGTCCTGGTCCACGTGGCCGAGTCCGGCGACGAGTGCTACACCGTCCGCGTGGGAGGTGCCCGGCTCATGAGCGTCAGCCATATCCGGGAGATCTGCGAGATCGCCGACAAGCACTGCGACGGCCACCTCCGGTTCACCACCCGGAACAACATCGAGTTCATGGTCGACAGCAAGGATAAGGTGGAGCCCCTGAAGAAGGACCTGGAAAGCCGGAAGTTCGACGGCGGATCCTTCAAGTTTCCCGTGGGCGGCACCGGCGCCGGCGTGACCAACATCATCCACACCCAGGGATGGATCCACTGCCACACCCCGGCCACCGACGCCTCCGGCCCGGTCAAGGCGACCATGGACGTCCTGTTCGACGACTTCCAGAACATGCGCCTCCCGGCCCAGCTCCGGGTCTCCCTGGCCTGCTGCCTCAACATGTGCGGCGCGGTCCACTGCTCCGACATCGCCATCCTGGGATACCATCGCAAGCCGCCGATGCTCGACCACGAGTATCTGGACAAGATGTGCGAGATCCCCCTGGCGGTCGCCGCCTGCCCCACCGCAGCCATCCGGCCCACCAAGGTGGAACTGCCCGACGGCAAGAAGGTCAACAGCGTGGCGGTCAAGGAAGAGCGCTGCATGTTCTGCGGCAACTGCTACACCATGTGCCCGGCCATGCCCCTGGCGGACCAGGAAGGCGACGGAATCGTGCTCATGGTGGGCGGCAAGGTCTCCAACCGGATCAGCGCGCCCAAGTTCTCCAAGGTCGTGGTCGCATTCATCCCCAACGAGCCGCCCCGGTGGCCCAAGACGACCGATACCATCAAGAAGATCGTCGATGCCTACTCCCAGGGCGCCAATAAATACGAGCGATTGGGCGACTGGGCCGAGCGGATCAGTTGGGAACGGTTCTTCGAGGTCTGCGACCTCGAGTTCACCCACCACCTGATCGACGACTTCCGGGATCCCGCCTACTATACCTGGCGGCAGACCTCCCAGTTCAAGTTCTAGATCCCCCAGGGATCTGTCGATGATTTGAATGGCGGGGAACGCGCCGATAACGGCACGTTCCCTGCCGCTTTTCATACAGAAGGGAGCAGCAAAATGGAATACGAAGAGGCAAAACAGAAAATCGTGGACGAGTTGACCAAGAAACAGAAGTCCAAGTCGAAGTTCTACTTCAACGACCTGAGCAAGATCCTCGACATGAAGC
The DNA here is from genome assembly GCA_964431545.1 of uncultured Desulfobacteraceae bacterium. Taxonomy (GTDB): domain Bacteria; phylum Desulfobacterota; class Desulfobacteria; order Desulfobacterales; family JAABSP01; genus CAYSLC01. The sequence goes on from CAYSLC010000005.1 coordinate 18,779, forward strand.
CCCGGGAAGCCAAGAAGATCGTCAACAAGTTGGTGGAGGACGGGACCCTGGAGTACTGGTCATCGGGCTCCACCTCCATGTACGGACTCAAGGGCACCGGCAAGCAGGCCGGGGCGGAACACGAGGACTAGACCCGGCATCGCTCACGCTCAATCGTCCTCCGGCACTGGAGCAGACACAATGGGAATCCCCAGGATCGTCGTCTCGGCCTTGCGGGGCGGATCGGGGAAGACCATCCTCTCCATCGGTATGATCGCCGCGTGGAAGCGGCGCGGAAGACGCGTGGCCCCCTTCAAGAAGGGGCCCGATTATATCGATGCCGGATGGCTGGCCATGGCCGCCGGCCGGCCCTGTTACAACCTCGACACCTTCCTCGTCGACCAGGGGGCGATCTGCCGATCCTTCCTCGCCCACACCGAAGGGGATGACATGGCGGTGATCGAGGGGAACCGGGGCCTGTACGACGGAATCGATGCGGAAGGCACCACCAGTACGGCGGAGCTGGCCAAACTCCTCAACGCGCCGGTGGTGCTCTGCATTGACTGCACCAAGTCGACCCGCACCATGGCGGCGGTGGTCGACGGGTGCAACCGGTTCGACCCGGAGGTGCGCCTCACCGGGGTGATCCTCAACCGGATCGCCGGGGCCCGCCACCAGAAGATCCTCACCGACACCATCGAGCGCCACTGCGGCGTCCCCGTCCTGGGCGCCGTCCCCAAACTCCGAACCCAACAGTTCCCCGAACGCCATATGGGGCTGGTCCCCACCCCCGAGCACGCCTGGGCCGCCGATTCCGTGGAGGCCGCCGCGGCGGTGGCCGAGCGGTATCTCGACCTCGACGCCCTGGAGCGGATCGCCCGGCGGGTGCCGGCGGAGGTGCCCCGGTGCGAGGCCCTGGAAGGCGGCGCCCGGGCCGCCGGACCCGGGGCCGGCGCCGGGATCCGGCCCAGGGTGGGCGTCATCCGGGACTCGGCCTTCCAGTTCTATTACCCCGAAAACATCGAGGCCCTGACGGCGGCCGGGGCCGAGGTCACCTTCCTGAGCCCCCTGACCCACCGGCGGCTGCCCGACGACCTGGACGCGCTCCACATCGGCGGGGGGTTTCCCGAGACCCACGCCGGGGAGCTGGCCGAAAACGCCGGCTTCCGCAGGGATCTCATGGATGCCGCGGCGGACGGGATGCCCATCTACGCGGAGTGCGGCGGGCTCATGTATCTCGGGGAGGCCCTGGTGCTGGACGACACGCGGTACCCCATGGCCGGCGTTCTGCCCATCGTCTTCGGGTTCTCCAGAAAGCCCCAGGGCCACGGGTACACAAAGGTCCGGGTGGAGGGGGAGAACCCCTACTTTGCCCGGGGGACCCGGCTGCGGGGGCATGAGTTCCACTATTCCAAGGTGCTGGAGTGGCGGGGCCGGGAATCGGACCTCGCCTTCGCCATGGAGCGGGGGGCCGGTCTGGTGGGGGGAAAGGACGGCGCGGTCCGGAACAACGTCCTGGCCACCTACACCCACATCCACGCCCTGGGGGTTTCGGACTGGGGGGCGTCCCTGGTCCGGGCGGCGCTTCGGTATCGGGAGGGCCGGACCTGACCGCCGGACGGAAACCGGAGGTCCGCCACGGAGAAAATAAAAAAAGCCGGGCGGCGATCCCCCCGTCATGGGGGGGCGCCGCCCGGCTTTTTTTATTTGACAGGCGAAACTACTTCTTGGTCTTGGGATGACACTTGGAGCATGTCGTGGGAGCGGCCTTCGTCTTCTTGGCCCGGTTGAACTCCCGATGGCAGCCCCTGCAGTTGTCATGGATCGCCTCGGCATGGTACTGCCGCTCTTCTTCCTTGGAGAGCTTGGGGGCGTCCCTTCCCTTGGGCTTTTCGCCCGGCTTGTCGTGGCATTCGATGCAGGACTGGACCTCGTCGCCCATTTTGAGGCCGGTCAGGGGCTTGCCCTTGTCGTCATGGTGGCACTCGCCGCACCCGTTTTTATACAGCTCCGGATTGGCCTTGGCGTAATCCTCGGCGTGCTTCTTGTGGGTGAACTCCACGATCCCCTTCGTATGCTCGTCATACTTCTTGTTCTTCATGGGGATCACATCCTCAACCGTCTCCGCATAGAGTCCCGCCGCCACGAACAGGGTCGCCAGGGCGATCACCATCGCAAACAGGATACCTTTCTTCATTTCGATTTCACCCCCTTTCCGTTGTGGAAATTCGAATCCATCGTACAAAATGGTTCATCGTTTATCAGCTAAATCCCATTCTGTCAATGCCTAACCAATCGGGTGCCGAACCAACCGGCACGCGGCGGCGGCTCAGGGGAACAGGGCGGCATAGTTGGCGAAGAGCCGGGGGCTGACCCGGGAGAACCGGTCGAAATCGGCGGCCGGCAAAAGCCCCGGAACGATGGCCCGGACCACGGGGACGGCGAGATCCCGACGGGTCAGGTCCACGTAGATGGGGGTGTAATCGTCCCGGAGGAGCAGGGATTCCAGCAGGGACAGGTCGGTCTCCGGGGAGCCGGTGGCGTGGGAGGGGAGATCCTCGAACCGGCGGACGGCAAACGCCTCCGGCAGCGGCGCCGAAGGGGGGCCGGAGGGATAGGGGTAGGGGGTTTCGGTCAGGGCCGACAGGAGGGCGCGCCGGCCGTCCAGGGCGGCGCCGGTCCCCTTGGCCACCGTTCCGTCCGGGCCGACCACGAAAGCCTTGTAGACCGGGACCCCGAACGGGCCGGTGAGATCCTGGAACCCCACATGGATCCCCTTTTCGGCGTAGTCCCGGAGAAGCGCCGCCACCCGGGGGTCCTCGGCGGCGGCCGTGAAGCAGCCGCCGGGATGGTAGGGGGTGGTCGCCTCGGCGTCCCGCTCCAGGCACTCCAAAAGCGCCGCCACTTTGGCCTCGGCCGGGGTGTTGCCCGAGGCGAGCCCCGTGGACCCGGGGGCGGAAAAGAGGGCGGGTTCGTCGAGGTTGCAGAAGAGGAAAACGCACTGGGCGGGCACCAGAACGGGGACGCTCTTGCGTTCCGTGCGCAGACTCCCTGAGATCCAATGGAGGGGATCGTTGTCATAGGGGACCTCGAGACTCAGGTCGTTGGGGTCGAGGACGTTTCGTCCCGAGGCCCGGAGGGACTCGTAATCGGAGCGCGGGAGGGGGGCATCCTCCTGGCGGTGGCGGATCCCCGAGGGGCCCACGGAGGCGAAGGCGGAGCCCCGCTCGGCCATCTCCATGGCGTAGGCGGCCCGGGCCGTGAGAACGTCGAACCCCCGTCCGTAGGCGGTCTGGGTCCCCGACAGGGTGAGGCGGTGGCGGCCGAGGTCCACGGACAGGGCCATCCGCCACTCCCGCAGCAGGGCCAGGGGGGCGAGGGAGGCCGTATGGCGCATCTCCCGGCCGGAGACGATCCCCAATTCCTCCAGACGGGAAAGGGCCGATGCGGCGGTCTCCCCGGCGCCGGGCCGGGAGGTGGGATCGCCGGAAGGGGCGGGGGCTCCGGAACCCGCCGCCGGTTCCAGGGCCGACCGCGGTCGCCGGGCGGCCCGCAGGACCTCCGGGGGGTAGAGCATGGGCGGGGCCTGGTCCGGCGGCGGCAGGGGCCGGTGGTCGGCCATGTTCGCCTGGAAAATCCCGAGCCAGGTCCGGTGGAGGTCGGCGTGGGGCCGGTTCTCGGCCCGGATGTAGACCAGGGGGGAGGCCGGGGCCAGGTCCCGGGGATCCGTTCCGGAGAACCGATCCATCAGGTGATGGAATTTCCCGTGGATGATGCATGCCTCGTGGAGCAGCGCCAGAAATACGGCGTCGTCCGGGTCGGCCGTTTCGATGAACCGTTCGATCCGGCCGGCGGGGAGCACCCGGAGCACGTCGAGCAGATGCTTGTGCATGAACTCGTCGTTGGGGTGCCCCCGGAGATAGTCGAGCTGCTCGCTGAAGACCCGGGTCTGTTCCGGCACGCAGGCGAAGTATCCGGAGCCGGCGGCGGTCTCTTTCAGTTCCAGGACATAGGCCACCGGCGCGGCGGCCTCCGCGTGGGGATCAGGCATGTTCCGCCTCCTCCGGCTCATCCGCCGTATCGTCCGGGGATTTCCGTCCAAAGATCCGCGCGCCGACGATGCTCACCTCGTAAAGGAGCATCAGGGGCATCGCCATCATCACCTGGGTGACCACGTCCGGCGGCGTGAGGATGGCCGATCCCACGAAGAAGAGGAGCAGGGCGTACTTGCGGTTCTTCTTGAGAAACGGCACGGTCACCACTCCGAGCCGGGCCAGGAAGGTGATGACCAGGGGCAGCTCGAAGACGACCCCGAAGGCGAGGAGCAGCTTGGTGGAGAAGCTCAGGTACTCCTTCATGGAGGGCATCGGCTTGATGAAGTCCCCGGCGAACCCGAGAAAGAACTTGAACCCGTAGGGGAAGACCACGAAGTAGCCGAACAGTGCCCCGCCGACAAAGAAGAAGGTGGAGAGGATCACGATGGGGATCAGCACCCGCTTCTCCTTGCGGTAGAGCCCCGGGGCCACGAACATCCAGAACTGGTAGAAGATCACCGGGGAGGCCAGGAGGATCCCCGCCAGGAAGGCGACCTTCAGGAAGGTGAAGAAGGCCTCGGGCAGGTTGGTGAAGATCAGGGTGTCCCCCTCCCCCATCACCTGGATCAGGGGCCGGACCAGGACCCAGAAGAGCTTCTCCTTGAAGAAATAGCAGATGAAGAAACCGACGGCCACGGCGATGAAGGCGGCGATCAGCCGGGACCGGAGTTCCTCCAGGTGGGCGGTGAAGGGGAGTTTGTCTTCCTCCCGCATCAGCTCTTCTCCTTTTCGGCGCCCGGATCCCGGCCGTCCGCCGGTTCCGGTGGGGCCGCCGCCGCCCCTTCGCCGGCCGGATTCCGGGTTCGGGAATCGTCCGCCGCCGCCTCTGGCTCCGCTGTCTCCGACGGTTCGGATCGGTCGGTCCCGGCCTCGGCGCCGGTCCCCCGGGCCGAGGGGTCACTGGAAGGGACGTCGGGGGACGGGGTCTCGGTGGCCCGGTCGAACTTCTCCTTCACGCCCTCGTTCAGGTCGTCGAAGGCCTCCTTGACCCCTTTGAGATCGGTGTCGATCTCCATGGTCTCCCGGAAATCGTTGGTGGCCCGTTTGAACTCCCCCATGGCCCGGCCCAGGGACCGGGCCAGGTCCGGTAGTTTTTTGGGGCCGATGACGATCAGCGCGATGGCCAGGATCAGCAGAATTTCAGGCATGCCCATGCCGAACATATGCGTATCTCCTTAAGGTGATTGTTGGGTTCATCCGTCTTCGGGGGCCGGCGCCAGGACGAACAACTCCCCCGGATGGCGGAGGTGGCCGGCGGCCGTCTCCGCGTAGGCCCCGCTCCCCCAGAAGATGTCGGCCCGGCCCGGCCCCTTGATGGCCCCGCCCGTGTCCTGGTTGAGGAAGAACCGGGAGAAGGACGTCCACTCGATGATCTCTCCGGTTCCGTCCACCAGGGGCTTTTCGGTCCGGACGAAGGCGAGGGCGGCCATGGGGAAGATCGTCCGGTCCACGGCCAGGGACCGGCCCGGGGTGAGGACCACGTTGAGGGCCCCCTTGGGTCCCTCCGCCTCCAGGCTGAAGAAGATGTAGCTGGGATTGGCGTTGAGGATCCGGCTCACCTCCCCGGGGTGCCGCTCCAGATAGGCGCGGATCCGCTGCATCGACATCTCCTCCAGCGGCACCTTGCCTTCGTCGATGAGCACCTGGCCGATGGAGCGGTAGGGCCGCCCGTTCTTGGCGTTGTAGTGGACGTTGAGGACCCCCCCCTCCGCCAGGGCGATTTTGCCCGACCCCTGGATGTGGAGGAAGAAGAGGTCGACGCGGTCGTCCACCCAGGCCAGGACCTCGGCCTTGTCCGCCAGGGCCGCCTCCTCCATGATCTCCCTGCGGTCGTGGTAGGGGACGAAGGTCTTTCCCGAGACACGGCCGATGATGCGCTTGCCGGAGAGTTCCGAGGAGAACCGGGAGAGGTCGACCACGGAGAGGTCGTCGGGCCGGGCGTGAACCGGATACCGGTGGACCGGGCCGGGGAGGGTGCTTCCCCGCAGCAGGGGCTCGAAGTAGCCGGTGTAAAGGACCTTCCCGGTCTCGGGCCGGCCGGCGGACCGGTAGACCACGAACCGGGACCGGATGAACCGCGACAGGGCGTCGGCGTCGGGGTCCGTGGCCAGCAGGCGGCGGAAATCCGAAAGGGCTTCGGCCAGCTTCCGGGCCGTGTAGGTGGTTTCCCCCACGGTGTAGGTCCGGTCCGGCGGCACCCGTCCCAGGTAGGCGAGGCTCTGGTCCACGGCCCGGCCGAGGCCGTCCAGGGCCATGTCGTCCACGAACCGGGGGTGGTCGCCCGGGGCCAGGCGCGCCAGGGGCGCCCCTTCCTTGGCCGTGGGCGCGCATCCGGCCGCCAGGGCCAGGGCCAGGAGGGCGGACCCGACCATCCGACCGATCAGGGGGCCGATTTCGGGGCGCGTCATTCGGATGCGGGGTCCTCCGCCCCCCGGACGTAATGTCCGCTCCGGCCCCCGGACTTCTCCACCAGCCGGATGTCGGTGAGGGTCATCGCCCGGTCCAGGGCCTTGCACATGTCGTAGATGGTCAGCCCGGCCACGGAGACGGCGGTGAGGGCCTCCATCTCCACGCCGGTGGCGCCGGTGATCCGCACCACGGCGGTGATCCCCACGGAGTGATCGGCCTCGTTCAAGGTGAAGTCCACCCGGGCGTGGGTGATCGGCAGGGGATGGCACATGGGGATCAGATCGGCGGTCCGTTTGGCCGCCATCACCCCGGCGATCCGGGCCGTCTCCAGGACGTTGCCCTTCTCGACCCGCCCCCCCCGGATCCGCTCGAAGGTCTCCGCCGACAGCCGCACGACCCCTTGGGCCACGGCGGTCCTGGCGGTGGAAGGCTTGTCCGAGACATCCACCATCCGCACCCTTCCCCGGTCGTCCAGGTGGGTGAACTCCGGACGGGCGCTCATTGGGCGAAAAACTCCGTTTTGGCCGTCACCGTCGCCTTGACGGCGTTGAGGGTGTCGCTCAGGACCGGGACCACGTTGTCCCGGATGTCCCCGGCCACCGTCAGGAGCATCACGTCGTCGCCGACCGTCAGATCCCGGTCCTCGGCGATCCAGATCAGCACCTCCACGATGCCGGGGCGGGCCTTGGCCTCCTGGAGGACCTCGGCCAGCCGGTCGTGGTCCACCGCCACCCGAAGGCCGATCACCGGCCGTCCGTCCCTTGAGGTTGCCCGGACCACGCCGTTGTGGTGAAGGACCATCCCCACCTTGGAAAAGTCCGGATGGCCGCGGACCGCCGACTTCATTTCGTCCAGGGTCATGGCGTCACCTTTCGATCCCCCCCTGCTCCCGGAGCATGGCCTCGGCCTGGGCCAGGTGGGCGGGGGTGTTGATGTTGAAAAAGGAGCGGAGTTCAGGGTCCGCCTCCCGGAGGACCTTCTCCGACACGGTTCGGGTCCGCGCCCGTTTGAAGGCCTCCATGATCTTGAACCGGTTTCGGGACAGCCGGTCGGCCGCGGGCGCCAGGCACCGCCTGGAGTAGGCGGCGCACAGGGGCTCGAATCCCGCCGAGGTCCGGGGGACCACCAGGTCGAACCGGTCCTCCACGCGGTCCAGGATCGCCGCCACCAGGTCCGGAGAGAGGAACGGCGTATCACAGGCGGTGAAGAAAGCGAAGGGCCGGGTGGCGGCGAACAGCCCCGCGTGGAGACCCGTGAGGGAGCTGCGGACCGGGAACAGATCGGTGGTGATGGCCGCATCCCATTCCAGATAGGCGAGGGGATCGTTGGTCACCAGGACGATCTCCTCGAAAAGCGCCTGGAAGAGATCATAGATCCGGTCCAGGATCCGCCTGCCGCCGACGCGGATGAACGCTTTGTTGGCGCCGGAGAACCGGCTGTTCATGCCCCCGGCGAGGATGACGCCGGTGTAGGGGTACCTCATGCCGCCGTCTCCCGTGAATGAAAAAGCGCTGGCGAATCGGCCCGAAACCACACTATAATAGGGAAAGGAGCGGCCGAAATCAAGGGGAATCCACCCCGAAACGGACCGTATCCGACGCAAAGGAGGAGGGACCCCATGGGCGTAACGGAACACAAGGCCTCGGCGGCCCGGACGGTGACCGTCGGGGTCCTCACCATGTCTTCGACCCGGACCATCGACGAGGACGAGAGCGGCCGGTGGATCGTCCGGGCCGCCGGGGAACTCGGCCACCGGGTGGTGGACCACCGGGTGGTGGGCGACCGGGCCGAGGAGATCGCCGCGGCGGTGATGGAGGTGATCGAGACCCGCGGCCCCCGGGCGCTGCTCTTGAATGGCGGCACGGGGATCGGCCCAACGGACGTGACCATCGAGACGGTGGGCCCGCTCTTCGAAAAGGAGATGACCGCCTTCGGCAGTCTCTTCGCCCGGCTCAGCCATGACCAGATCGGTTCGGCGGCCATCCTCTCCCGGGCCGCCGCCGGCACCATCGGCGGCACCGCGATCTTCTGCATGCCCGGCAGCCTCAAGGCGTGCCGGCTCGCCTGCGAGGCGTTGATCTTCCCCGAACTGGGCCACATCGCCCGCCATCTGGGGGAGGGGGAGAATCCCGAATAGAAACCTTCCCGGTATCCGGAGGGTATCCGGACAAAGGTCTTGACCGCCGATTTGTACTTATGGTAAGAGATAGGTTCCATGTATGGGAGGGATGGCCGAGTGGTTTAAGGCGGCGGTCTTGAAAACCGTTGAGTCGAAAGGCTCCGTGGGTTCGAATCCTACTCCCTCCGCCAGGACGGGCCGCGGAGGCGCCCCCGGGCCGTTCACCGGAAAGCCCGACCAACCGAAACACCCCTCGCGGAGAGATGGCCGAGCCGGCTGAAGGCGCTCGCCTGCTAAGCGAGTGTGGGGGGAAACCTCCACCGAGGGTTCGAATCCCTCTCTCTCCGCCATTTCAGATCTTTCAGGCGACCGGGAAACCGGTCGCCTTTTTTTATGCAATCTGAAAAGATACCCCCGCCCGTGACGGCTGTGGGGCGGCCCCGAGAGGGCCCAACAGACCCGTTTTCGGTATCAAGAGGAAAAACCCTTGCGTCCGCCCGTGGAACCTTATAAGGATATGGGGATGCGGAAAACAGAGAATTCCTCTTGACAGGGCGTCCATCATCGGGGGATGCATGCGTTTCGGGCCGCGCCCCGAGTCGCGGCGGAACCTGTTGATCTCATGAACATGGACCGGGGGGACGGACGGTCCGGGAGGAGGCGATGGCCGTAACACAATCCCAGGACATGGAAAGCGACCGGGTGATCCGTCTTCGGGATGCGCTCCACGAGAGCCGGCGCCGGTACGATACCCTTGTCGCCAACCTTCCGGGGATGGCCTACCAGTGCCGCAACGACAACCACCGCACCCTGACCTTCGTCAGCGAGGGGTGCCGGGACCTGCTCGGCCGGGAGCCCGAGTCCCTCCTGGAGAACCGCGGGGTCGCCTTCATGGAGCTGATCCACCCCGAGGACCGGGGGCGGGTGCGCTTCCTGATCCAGGACGCCGTCCGCAGGGGGCGCTCTTTCCAGCTCGACTACCGGATCCTCAAATCCCCCGACGATACCCCGGTCTGGGTCTGGGAGAAGGGGATCGCCGTGGAGGAGGGCCCGGACGGCCCCCGTCTGTTGGAAGGATTCGTCACCGACTTCACCCGGCCCGACTCCCCGGAGGCGGAGCGGCAGCGGGAGCGGCTGGAGGTGCAGCTCCGCCAGTCCCAGAAGATGGAGGCCATCGGACGGCTGGCCGGCGGGGTGGCCCACGACTTCAACAACCACGTGGCCGTCATCCTCGGCTTCTCCGACCTGGTCCTGGCCGACATGGACCGGGAGGACGCCCTCTACCCCCTGGTCCAGCAGATCTGGCACGCCGGGGACCGGGCCAAGGACGTGGCCCAGCAGCTCCTCGCCTTCAGCCGCCGCCAGGTGGTGGAGATGAAGTACCTCGACCTCAACCAGGTGATCGGGGACATGGAGAAGATGCTCCGGCCCCTCATCGGCGAGAACATCGAACTCTCCACCCAACTGACCCCCAACCTGCCCACGGTGCGGGCCGACATCTCCCAGATCCAGCAGGTGGTCATGAACCTGACCATCAACGCACGGGACGCCATCTCCTACACCGGAAGGCTCACCATCGAGACGGGGGTGGTCCGGCTCGACGACTCTTACGCCGATGCCCACGTCAGCGTGATCCCGGGCCGGTACGTCATGCTCTCGGTGAGCGACACCGGGGTCGGCATGAACGAGGAGGTCCGGAGCCAGATCTTCGAGCCCTTCTTCACCACCAAGCCCATGGGCAAGGGGACCGGGCTGGGCCTGTCCACCGTCTACGGCATCGTCAAACAGCACGACGGCTACGTCTGGGTCTACAGCGAGCCGGGCCTGGGCACCACCTTCAAGATCTACCTGCCCTGTTCCGAGGGGATCCCCGGCGAGCCCTCGGAGATGGATGCCGGCAGGGAGGGGGAGAAGGGGGACGAGACCATCTTCGTGGTGGAGGACCATGACATGGTCCGGAACCTGGCGGCCCACGTGCTCCGGCGGTACGGCTACCACGTCGTCGATACCGGGGACGCCGAGGAGGCCCTGGAGATGGCCCGGGACTTCAAGGAGCCGATCCATCTGCTGGTCTCCGACGTGATCATGCCCAAGCTCAACGGCCGGGAACTCTACCATCGGCTCCGGCGGTTCCACCCCGAGACCCGGGTCCTCTACATGTCGGGGTACACCGACAACGTGATCTCCCACCACGGGGTCCTCGATGACGGCATCCACTTTATCCAGAAGCCCTTCTCCGTGCAGGTCTTCACCGCCAAGGTCCGCCAGGTGCTGGCCGACGCGGAGGATCTCCCGGGGGAGGCGACCGACGCGGAAGGGAGACGAGAATGGCGCTGACGATCCCCGAGTTCGAAGGACGGCGGGTTCTGGTGGTGGGCGACCTCATGCTCGACGAGTACGTCTGGGGGGAGGTGGACCGGATCTCCCCCGAAGCCCCGGTCCAGGTGGTGTCGGTGGCCGGGGAGAGCTTCACCCTGGGGGGGGCCGGCAATGTGGCCAGCAACCTGGCGGCCCTGGGGGCGTCGGTCTCCGTGGTGGGGGTGATCGGCGACGGCCCCGACGGGACCCAGCTCCTCGACCGGTTCCGGGAGCTGGGGGTCGATACCCGGGGGGTGATCCGGGAGACGGGCCGCCGGACCACCAGGAAGACCCGGGTCATCGCCGCCAGCCAGCACGTGGTGCGCATCGACCGGGAGACCCGGATGCCCGTCTCCGAGAACACCACCCGGCGGCTGGTGGACCACATCGCCGAGAGCCTGCCCGAGGCCGATATCGTCCTTCTGTCCGACTACGCCAAGGGGCTGCTCACCCCGGCCTTCACCGCCAAGGTGATCGAGGCGGCGAAACGGGCCGGCCGGATGATCCTGTGCGACCCCAAGGGGACCGATTTCGGGCGGTACCGGGGCGTCACCCTCCTCACTCCCAACCGGCGGGAGGCGGCCCTCGCCTCGGGGGTGGAGATCGAAGACGACGAGAGCCTCGACCGGGCGGCCCGGAAGCTCATCGCCACCGCCGACCTCCGGCTGCTCCTGGTCACCCTGGGCCGGGAGGGGATGGCCCTCTTCGCGCCGGGCCAGGCCGCGGTGCGGATTCCGGCCCGGTCCCGGCAGGTCTATGACGTCTCCGGCGCCGGGGACACGGTCCTGTCGGTGCTGGGGCTCTGCCTCGCCTCGGGGCTCCCCCCCGCGGAGGGCGCCCGACTGGCCAACGTGGCCGCCGGCATTGTGGTGGGCAAGGTGGGCACCGCCACCATCACCCGGGAGGAACTCTCCGCCGCCGCCGAGGACGCCGCCGGCCGCCTGCCGGGCAAGCACGTCCCCATCGAGACCGTGGAGCGGGTCATGAACGACCTCCGGTCCCGGGGCAAGCGGATCGTCCTGACCAACGGCTGCTTCGACCTCCTCCACGCGGGGCACATCCGCCTTTTCTCCGCCTGCCGGGAGCTGGGGGACGTGCTGGTGGCGGCCCTGGACGACGACGAGGCGGTCCGCCGCCTCAAGGGGCCGGGGCGGCCGGTGATCGGACAGCGGGAACGGCTCCAGGTGGTGGGGGCCCTGGACAGCGTCGATTACGTGGTCCTCTTCTCCGAGGGGGAGCTGTCCAGGGTGATCCGGGCGGTCCGCCCCCATGTCCTGGCCAAGGGGAGCAACTACGCCGAGGAGGAGGTGGTGGGCCGGAATCTGGTGGAGTCCCTGGGGGGCAAGGTGGTCCGGATCCCGTTGGTGGACGATCTTTCCGCCAGCCACATCATCGACAACATCCGCGCCGGCGGCACGGGGCGGGACCGGTAGGTGCTCTTCGTCAAGGAGACCGAATACGGGGTCCTCTTCCGGATCCGGGTCCAGCCCCGGGCCTCCAGGACCGAGGCGGCGGGACTCCACGGCGACGCCCTCAAGCTCCGCATCGCCGCGCCGCCGGTGGACGGGGCCGCCAACAAGGCCTGCATCCGGTTTTTGGCCAAGGCTCTCAAGGTTCCCAAGTCATCGGTGGAGATCGTCTCCGGCGGGACCGGCCGGGACAAAACGGTCCTCGTGGCGTACCCGGAGCCCGATCCCGGACAGGGGGACCGGAATTCTCTGAGGCGGGCGGTGGAGGGGCTGGCAAATGGCTGATTTCGATATCCGAAGGGCAGGATCGGAGAACAACTGGAAGGACCTCCGGGTTCCGCAACCCCATGAATATGAATTAAGAGGCGGGTGATCATGGAAATTCAAACCACCATCAAGGACTTCTCCGATCGGATGAAGCATTTGGGAATTTCCCCGGAGACATCGATCCGGGTCATTATCGATAAAGCCGATGCCAAGGATGGCAACGGCGAGGTCCATGATCGAAAAGAGGCATATCTTCCGTTTCTGGACAGCGGAATGTGGGACGGGGAGGATGTTCCCGAGGATCTCTCCTCCAACGTGGATCAATATCTCTATGATCTGGATGAACCCCATGGAGAATAGCGTCTTTATCGATACGGGCGCTTATCTGGCTCGCTTCTGCCGTCGAGACGCGCACAACCAGAAAGCGATCGGCATCTGGCAATTTCTCAGGGGTGAAAACTACCCTCTACTGACGACCAATCATGTTTTGGATGAACTGGCGACCCTGCTTGCGAGACGCACCAGCTATGCGTTTTCTGCGATGAAGCTTATGGAAATTTATGAATCCGCCACCCGAATTGAACGGACTTTCAAGGACGACGAGCTTCAGGCATTGAATTATTTCAGAAAATTCGCGGATCACAGGATCAGTTACACGGATTGCCTTTCCTTTGTTGTCATGGAGAAGCTTGCCATTCATCGCGTCTTCACCTTTGATAGACATTTCCGTTACGCCGGGTTTGAGGTTGTTTCTTAGTATCCTTTGCAAACAGCTTTCGCCATATCAGCTCGGCTTAGAAAATTTCCCCCGTCGACGTCAACATCCCCATCCCCCGCATTGACCTTTCCCCGGGATGGTGGTACCTGTCGCCTTTGAACGGACCCTCAACCGGAAAGGAGGCGGCGCCGACCGACCATGGGATTATCAAAGGGACTACCCAGCAGCGAATACCTCTTCTACCAGAGCGGCAAGACCCTTCCGGTGATCCGCGAGGCCCGGGGGATCTACATGTGGGACACCGAGGGGCGGCAATACATCGACGGCTGCTCCGGGGCGATGATCAGCAACATCGGACACGGCCACCCCCAGGTCATCCAGGCCCTGAACGAGCAGGCGGCCCGGGTCCCCTTCGCCTACCGGACCCAGTTCGAAAACGAGCCGGCCATCCGTCTGGCCGCCCGGCTGGTGGAGGCGTCGGCCCCCCATCTCAACCGGGTCTTCTTCGTCTCCGGCGGCTCCGAGGCGGTGGAGTCGGCCATGAAGATCTGCCGCCAGTACCATTACGAGACCGGCCAGGGCGGCCGCCACGTCTTCATCGCCCGGACCCCGGCCTACCACGGCTCCACCCTGGGGGCCCTGGCCCTCACCAGCTACGGCCCCCTGGAGATCCCCTTCCGGCCCCTGATCCGCCCCTACCCCAAGATCCCGGCCCCCTACTGTTACCGGTGCCACTACGGCAAGACCTATCCGGCCTGCGACCTGGCCTGCGCCCATGCCCTGGAGGAGACGATCCTCGCCCAGGGGCCCGACAACGTGGCCGCCTTCGTGGCGGAGCCCATCGGCGGCGCCAGCACCGGGGCCCTGGTGCCGCCGGACGACTATTTCGGGGTGATCGAGGGGATCTGCAAGAAATACGGCATCCTGCTCGTCTTCGACGAGGTGCTCACCGCCTTCGGTCGCACCGGCAGGCTCTTCGCCTACGAACACTGGGGGACGGAGGTGGACGTGGTGGCCCTCTCCAAGGGGATGGGGTCGGGGTACTACCCCATCGGCGCCATCCTGACCCGCGGGGAGATGGTGGACGCGGTGATGGCCGCCGGCGGGTTCCAGCACGGCCACACCTGCGCCGGAAACCCCCTGGCCTGCGCCGTGGGGCTGTCGGTCCTCGATGTGATCGCGTCCGAGGGGCTGGTGGAGAACGCGGCCCGGCTGGGGCCGATCCTCCAAGGGGAGCTGCTCGGTCTGGCGGAAAAGCACCCCATGATCGGGGAGGTCCGGGGCCGGGGGCTCCTCTGGGGACTGGAGCTGGTGGCGGACCGGAAGACCCGGTCCCCCTTCCCCCCGGAGGCGGACATGCACCTGCGCCTGACCCGGGCCGCGGCCCGGGAGGGGCTGCTCATCTATCCCAGGCGCTCCATATACGGCCTGGCCGGGGACCACGTCCTCATCGCGCCGCCCCTGGTGATCACCGAGGCTAAAATATCCGATATGTGCCGATGCTTGGATCTTGCGTTATCGGCGGCATCCGGATCGTAAACAGCGCGCCGCCTTCCGGCGGGTTCTCCGCCGTCATGACCCCATGGTGGTCCCAGATGATGTCCTGGCAGATCGCCAGGCCCACCCCCATCCCCATCTTCTTTTTCCGGGTGAAGAAGTGGTCGAAGATGTGGGGAAGGTCGCCGGGGTCGATCCCCGGGCCGGTGTCGGCCACGGTGATCTGGATCTCGCCGTCCACCAGGGCCGAGTCGACCCGGATCTCTCCCACGATCCCTCGAATATCCTCGATGAACTCGATGATCGGGTCTTCCTCGCCCGCGATGGCCTCCACGGCGTTGTTGATGAGGTTGATGAAGACCTGGCTCAGCTCATGGATGCCGAGGAAGCTGTCGGGGATGCTCTCGTCCAGGTTGACCGTCAGATCGACCGCCCGCTTCCGGGCCACGCCCTCCATCAGGCCCATGGTGTTCTCCAGAATGGTATTGATGTTGGTGGGCCATTTCTTGTCCTTGGGGGGCAGATTGATCAGGCGCATCCGCTTCACCTTGAGGATGGTCGTCCGGATCGATTCCCGCAGCATGCTGAGATACTTTTTCGGCTCCTCGCCCGTACACAGGGTCTCCACCAGGTCGGTCAGGGAGAGCATCCCCTGCATGGGGGAGTTGATCTCATGGGCCACGACGGCGGCCAGCTTTCCCGTGGCGGCCAGGGTTTCGGCCCGGATGAGGTCCTTTTGCAACTCTTCGGCCCGGCGGACCTGCCGTTTCAGCTCCTCGTTGGCCTCGGCCAGCTCGGCGGTCCGCTCCTCCACCATCCGCCGGAGTTCTTCCCGGTGGCGCTTGAGTTCCAGGTGGGTCCGGATCCGGGACTTGACCACCTCCGCGTCGAAGGGCTTGGGGATGTAGTCGACGGCCCCCATGGACAGGCCCTTGACCTCATGGCTCTTGTCGGTCCGGATGGTGACGAAGATCACCGGGATGTCCCGGGTGATGCGGTTTTTCCGGAGCCGCCGGCAGACCTCGTACCCGTCCATGTAGGGCATGACGATGTCGAGGAGCACCAGGTCCGGCACGGGGGTCAGCTCGGTGCCCCGGGCGATTTCCAGGGCTTCGCGGCCGCGTTTGGCGAACAGGACCTCGTAATCGCGCAGGAGGATTTCCGCCAGGACCCGGATGTTGGTGGGGTTGTCGTCCACCACCAGGATGGTCGGTTTGGGGTTGGGATCTTCCGGTTTCAATGGTCCTCCCACGCAAGGCCCGCGGCCTCGGCCATCAAGGCGAGGGCCTGGTGGGCCTGGTTGAAATCGAGGCGGGAGACGGGTTCTTCCACCAGGGCCAGCTCCCCTTCGTAGCCGAGTCGGGCCAGGGGCTCCCGGATCTCCTCCAGGACCTCTTCGGCCAGCAGGTTGTTCCGGTCGAGGAAGCCGAGCAGTTTCCGGACTTTTTCGGCCAGGTCGTCGGGGATCGGCGCCTTGGGGGTCCCCTCCCCCCGCGCCGGCGCCGGAGCGGCGGGCCTCCGAAAGCGGGCCACGGAATTGCGGAGCTGTTCCATCCGCCCCTCCAACTGCTCCAGGTGTTCGGCCCAGCGCAGCTCCCGGCCCTCGCGGATCTCCTTCCGGAGCCGGTCCACCGCCGCGCACAGGGCCACGGCGGAGCAGTTGCCGGCCACTCCCTTGGCGGTGTGGAGGATCCGCAGGGCCTCCTCCCGGTCCCCCCGGTGCAGGTGCTGCCGGACCTTTTCGGCGGTCCCGTCGAAGTCATCCACAAAATCGGTCAACAGCCGCTTGAAGAGGGCAACGTTGCCCCGGAGCCGCTCCAGGGCCTCCCGGACGTCCACCCCCGGCAGGTCCGCCAGCTCCGGGGGGGCGGTCGGCGGCTCCGCCGGCGGATCGGGGGGCGCCGGCACCGCCGGGACCAGCCGCGTCAGCAGGTCGGAGAGGCCGGACGATGAGACCGGCTTGGTGTAGAGGTCGTTCATCCCCGAGGCGAGAACCCGATCCCGGATCAGGTCCGGGGTATGGGCCGAGACGGCCACGATGGGCAGGTCCGCGTGGGCCGGTTCGGCCCGGATGGCCCGGGCCGTCTCGAACCCGTCCATCCCCTGCATCTGGATGTCCATGAGCACCATGTCGTACCGGCCCGCCGACGCCAACGCCTCCAGGGCCCGGGGGCCGCTGTCCACGGCCTCCGTCTCGACGCCCAGCCCCGACAGCAGGTCCCGGGTCAGCTCCCGGTTGAGGCGGTGGTCGTCCACCAGAAGGACCCGGAGGCCGGCGGGGGATCGGGCCGGCGGAGCCGCCTCGGCCGGCGCCTCCAAAGGTTCGGTGGACAGGGGAAAAGGGACCTGGAGCCGGAACCGGCTCCCCTTGCCCGGAGTGCTTTCGGCTTTGATCCAGCCGCCCATCAGCCGGGCCAGGCGCAGGCTGAGGGAGAGGCCGAGCCCCGATCCGCCGTAGTGCTCCGAGGTGTCGGCCTCGACCTGGGTGTACTCCTCGAAGATGGTCGGGAGCTTCTCCGGCGCAATGCCGATGCCGGTGTCGGCCACCGTGAACGCCAGGATCATCCGCTGGCCCTCCTTGGTCTCGTGCTCCGGCGCCACCACCTCCACCGTAAGGGAGACATCCCCTCCGGGGCCGGTGAACTTGATGGCGTTGAAGGCGAGGTTGGTCAGGATCTGCCGGAGCCGCAGGGAGTCCCCCGACAGGACCTGGGGGATGGGGGGCGCATGGCAGGTGAAATGGATCCCCTTTTTCAAAGCGGCCCCGGCGATCATCCGCCGCCAGTTGGCCAGCAGGGGGCCCATGAGGAAGGGACGGAAGACCAGGTCGAGCTTGTCGTGCTCCATCTTGGCCAGGTCGATGAGGTCGTCGATCAGTTCCAGCAGGCCGTTGGCGGAGACCCGGACCTTCTCCACGTAGGCCTTTTGGCCGGGCTCGAGCCAGGTCTTCTCCAGAAGCTCCCCCACGGCCGAGATGACCGTCAGGGGGGTCCGGATCTCGTGGCCCAGGGTGGCCAGGTAGTCGCTCTTGAGCAGGGATCGGCGTTCCGCCGCCTCCATGGCCGCTTGGATCCGTTCCTCCCGCCGCCGGGCGGCCGTATCGATGACGACGCCCCCCAGAAGCCCGGATGCGGCGCCGCTGGGGATCCGTACCAGAAAGGACTCCACGTTGAGGGGGTCTCCGGCCCGTCGAAGGCATTGGCCCACCCGCCACTTCGGGTTCTTCACCGCTTTCACGGGGTCGGTATACTGGAGGAAACCGAAGATGTTGACGCGCTCCCGGAGCATCTGGTCCCGGCCCTCGAACCCGAGCAGCCCGGCCAGGGCATCGTTGGCCTCCACCACGAAGCCGCCGGGGTCGGAGAAGAAGAGCCCGTCGGAGATCCTGTAAAAGAGGGGGCGGTGGTCCGCGCCGACCAGGGCGGACAGGGCCGCGGAACGCCGGACCTCCGGGTCGGACTTCCGCCGGCGGAAAAGGCGGCGGAGCCGGTCCGTCCATGGGCCGGACGCCCCCACCCCCGCCAGGAACGTCGCGAGGAAAAGGGAGGCCAGCAGCAGCCCCGCGCCCGTAAGGATCCACGCCGTCCTCAGCCCCTTGTCCGGGGCCAGGATCGACGCTCCCCCGGCCAGGGCGATCCCCACCCGGCCCAGATAGCGCGGTCCGGTCTCCGTGGCGGGCGCCGGTTCGGTCATCAGGATGAAGGGCGTCTCCCCCTCGCCGATCCGGTGGACCGGCATCCAGAAGGTGAACCGGTCGGTTTCCGGGGCCGATCCGTCCCCGTGGGCGGTGGTGCCGCCCTCCGGAGAGCCCCATTGGTGGTCGAAGACCGTGACGCCCTCGCCGTTTATCACCGCCACCCCGACCACCTGCTCCAGAACCAGGGCTCCGGATACGGCGGACGCCAGATCGGTGGTATTCCGCTCGGCCAGCAGGGGGCGGCAGCGGTGGATCAGTATCCGGCCCACGGTCTCGGCCTGGACCTGGCGGATCCGTCGCTGCCATTGGCTGGTGGTGAACAGGTAGAGGAGGAGCAACGCCACGGCCCCCGCCCCCGCCAGAAAGAGACACAGGATCCGCCACCGCGTCTCCGGGGGCATGGGCCGTCCGGCGGGAGGTGATCCTGTCTCCGGAGGGGGCGGGGGGTCACTCGGTGGCTTTTCGGATCCGCTCGTCATCGATGGGGTTGTCAAGGGGGATGCCCAGTTTCTCCGCGACCGCGGGGTTGATCCGGTGGACGGGCGTATCCGCGTACACCAGTCCGTTCGGAGGATCGGGGAGGTCCGGGTTCATGTAGGCCGCGGCCATCCGGCCGGCCTGCCGGCCCATGGCAAAGGCATCGCCCTCCACGGCGAGCAGGGCCCCGGCCGAGAGGAACTTCTCCGAGAAGGCGAGCACCGGCACCTTCTCCTCCAGCGCACGGGTCAGAATGTACCGGGAGACCTCCGGCGAAGCCACGGCGGGATCCGGGATCAGCCAGAAGGCGTCCGTGTGGGAAAGCAGCCGATCCACCGCGGGCCGGACATCCTCCGCCCCGGCGATCTCCACCGCGACCACCCGGACGGAGAGGGCCGCCGCCGCCTCGGCCATGTCCGCCGCCATCGGGCCCGATGCGCCGGTGTGGAGCATCCCCACCTCGGTCACCCCGGGTACGACCGCTTTCAGTATCCGGACCTGCTTTTCCGGATCGACCACCATGGAGACGCCGGTGACGGGCACCGATTCGTCCCCCGCCGGGACGCCGACGACCATGATGTGGATCGTCGGGAGGCCGTCCAGCGCCCCCCCGGGGGAAGATGACGGGCCGATCACCAGACCCGCCCGGGAGCGGCTCCTGAACAGGACCTGGGAGGTGGCGGGGTTTTCCTTCTCGATCCCGTCGCCCTCCGGCCGGCAGCGGCAGGCCTCCTTGAAGCCCTCCAGCGCGGTGATGTAGGGGGCGACCTCGGTCCCCATCCGGACGGCGACCGAGGGTTCGGCCGCGGCGAGCCGGGGCGTCAGAAGGCACAGGAAGACCGCCGCCAGGATTCTGCCGTTCATGCGCCCCCTGCCGCCGGGGTCCGATACGGAACCATAGGCCATGGAGGCTTTGGTGTCAAGGACCTTGCCGGGGCCGGCCCGGGGTCTCTTTCCCCCGGCCGATCCCCCCCCTCGACCCCGGCCGGCGGCCGGTGGATCCCGGAATATCTGAAAGCGGACGGGTGCTCCATGGCTTCCCTTATTCCCCCAAAAGGCGAGTCTGGTCTGTTTCATGCAAAGGTGATTACTTTCACCCTTACTCCTTTGCCGATGGAAATTCAAGGAAAATTTATCCCAGGGGATCTCTCCGCCCATGGAGAAAAAATGTCACGGTTGTGGAAAACCCCGTGCATTGTAAGGAAAATTATAGTAAGAAGCCGTCAGCGGCCGGGGAGAAAATACCGGGGAGAAAAACTGATGAGCAGCGGGAACGAAAGAGGAAGAAGGATGAAAAATAGGGTGAACATTGCGATTTTCGGGCTCCTCGCCGCCAACCTGTTTCTGGCCGTGTCCTGGGCCGAGGCGCGGGCGGACAAGAGAACCCGGGGGGGGGCCGGAAAAGGGATCGAAAAGGGCGCTCCCTCCCAATCGATGACCGAGGCCCAGCTCCTGGGGATGTTCTTCACCCCCGAGGAGCTTACCGTCTCCACCGCGGCCCGGTCCCCCCGGAAGATCGGAAAGACCGCCGAGAAGATCACCGTCATCGACCGCGACGACATCCGGCGGATGAAGGCAACCTCGGTGGCCGACATCCTGGCCCGGGTCCCGGGCGTCTTCGTCAACGGCAGCTTCGACTACATCTCGGGGAGCCAGTACAACATCCAGGGCTCCTTCGACCGCCACGTGCGGGTCCTGGTGGACGGGGTCGACTGGAACAACCTGGCCGACGGCAACGCCGTCACCACCACCATCCCGGCGGGGATCGTCGACCGCATCGAGATCCTCCAGGGGCCGGCCTCGTCGGCCTGGGGATCGGCCCTGGGCGGGGTGATCCAGATCTTCACAAAGGCCCCGGGGGTCCTTTCCGATCCCCATGGGGAGGTCAACGCCTCGGTTGCCGAGGGGCATAGCGGAAACCTCTGGGGGGAGGTCTACGGCAAGTCGGGCCCGGTGGGATACTACCTCTTCGCCGACCGGGCCGAATCGGACGGCCTGCGGCCCACCCGCTCCTTCGAACGGGACAGCCTCTTCGGACGGTTCGGGGCCGAGTCCATGGACGGCCACGGGGTCGACCTCTTCTTCGGGTACAGCGACCCCCGCCAGGACGTGGGCGACTTTCCGGACCAGGACTTCGGGGCCGAGATCGATAATCGGGAGCTTTTCGGCCGCCTGGCGGCCCAGGCCCCGGCCGGGGCCGACGCCGAGGTCCGCCTCACCCTCTGGGCCGTGGCCCATGACCTGGAGAACCTCTCCCACACCCTGGGCATGGGCGCCTTCGGCCCGGCGCCGGCCCCCCTCCAGGGGATCACCATCGAGGAGGAGCGGGCCGGGGCCGACCTGGTCCTCGACTGGTCCCCGGCTGAGCGCCACCAGGTGACCGTGGGGGCGGAGTACTCCCGGGGGGAACTCGACCAGACCCAGACCTTCGGCCCGGCCCTGGTCGGCTTCGGGGCCCCGGACCGCCTGGCCGACCGGACCCACCGGACCCGGTGGGCCCTCTTCGCCTCCGACGCCCTCTCCCTGGGGGCGTGGACGGTCACCCCGGGCCTCCGGTACGACCACGACTCGGTGGCCGGCGGATTCCTCTCCCCCAGCCTGGGGGCGGCCCGGCCCCTGGGGGAGGGGACGATCCTCCGGTTCATGGGGGCCCGGGGCTTCGCCGACCCGTTCATGGCGGGAACCTCCCTGGGGGGGTGGCTCCGGGAGCCGAACCCGGACCTCGACCGGGAGACGGTCTGGTCGGCCCAGGCCGGGGTGGAGACCGGGGCGATCCCCGGAATCTGGGCCCGGCTCTCCTTCTTTCTCCATGAGATGGCGGACGAGATCCAGCTCCGGACGGTGGACGGCGTCCGCACCTTTGTCAACCGCGAGGAGGTGACCCGGGCCGGCGGGGAGGCGGCCGTGGAGACGGTCCCCTGGCACGGGTTCTCCGTCGGCGCCGGGATCGCCTACATCGATATCGACCCGCCCCTCCAGGATGGGGCCGAGGAGATCTACAAGATCGCCGGGACCCTCCGGTACACGGCGAACAACGGGGCGTACGCCGACCTGGCCGGCCGGTACGTCTGGTGGGACTCCGGCGACGACCCCGACGGCGACTACGACGACCCCGTCTGGGACCTGGCGGCCGCCTGGCCGGTCCCCCTCACCCGGACCCTGCTCCTGGAACCGTATCTGTCGATCCACAACCTCTTCGGGGGTGATTCCTATGGTCATTATGCCGTCGAAAACCCTGAACGGTGGGCCGAGGCGGGGGTCCGGTTCGCCTTTTGACATAAATCCCACGAAACCGACGAAAGGAGAGGCACTCATGGCCGAGAAGCCGGAAGATCCGAAGAAAGACAAGGGAAAGGAAGACGAAGAGGAGCAGCCCGAGGTGGTGGATGACGACGAAAAGGAGGACGATAAGGAAACACCCAGACGGCAGTGTTGTACGACAAGTTTCATGCCGAGCTGACGGCGACCAGGGCGACGACCCCCTCCACCTACCTGACCGTCGCCCCCCACCCGGACCGCCCCGGCCGCCGGCTCCTCTACGGGGCCCGGCGGCCGGTCCTGGTCTCGGCCTCGGCCCGCACCGTGGCGGACCTCATGGCCGGGACCCTGCCGGCGGACGAGGGGGAGTTGTTCGGGGGATTGGGGATTGTCGTTGCGGACCGGGCGGCGGAGCAGCGGTCCATGGCCCGTTTCCTCCCGGACCGGGAGGCCCGGGAGACCGAGTTCCGGGTGAGCATCATCCTCGATCTGGCCTGCAACTTCGCCTGCCCCTACTGCTACGAGGCGGGCCTGGGGCCGGCCCGGCCCATGTCCCCGGCGACCGCCCGGGACCTGGGGACCTTCCTCCGCCGCATCTGGCCCGACGGCAAGAAGACCCTCCGGGTCGACTTCTACGGCGGCGAGCCCCTGCTCCGGACCGACCTCATCCGATCCCTGGCCGCCGACCTGGGGGCCGCGGCCGGCGAGCGCGGGGCCGCCTTCAAGTTCGGCCTGGTCACCAACGGCGCCCTGCTCACCCGGAAGACGGTCTCCGAACTGGTCCCCCTGGGCCTGTTCACCGCGCGGGTCACCCTGGACGGCCCCCCCGAGCACCACGACCGGTCCCGCCCCTTTAAAACCGGCGCCGGCAGCTTCCATGCCATCGTGGAAAACCTCCGCGCGTCGGCCGACCCGATCCGGATCGCCGTCTCCGGAAACTTCCGGGAGGGGACCTGGCGCGACTTCCCCCGGCTCCTCGATCTCCTCGGGGAGGCGGACCTCGGCCCCGACCGGCTCGACTACGTCAAGTTCGACCCCGTCTCGGCCCAGCCCGGCTACGCCGACGGGGCCCGCTCCATCGCCGACCCGTGGCTCCCCGAGGCGGCCGTGGCCCTGCGGGAGGCGATCCTCTCCCGGGGATACCGGACCACCAAACCGGGGGTCCTCCACTGCATGGTGGAGCGGGACCACGACCTGGTGGTCGACCGGGACGGCACCCTCTACAAATGTCCCGCCATGATCGGCCGGGCCGGCTGCGCGGTCGGCACCCTAAAGACCGGCCAGACCCCGGACCGGACCCACCTGGGCGCCGGCATCTGGAAAAACGACCAATGCCTCGCCTGCCCCTACCTCCCCTTATGCTTCGGCGGCTGCCGCTACACCGCCCTGCTCAACCACGGCGACCCCCGCCGCATCGACTGCTTCAAACCCTACCTGGACGAGACCCTGCCCGCCATGCTCGGGCAGATGGAGCGGTATCGGGGACAATTCGTCTGAGTTTCGGGTTTGAATCCGGATGGCCGGGATTGTTTTTACGATTTTCAGGATGGGCCGAGACTGGTGTGTGGCCGGGGAGTGATCAAACCGGCACGTTCGGCGCGGCGCCGGGGGCTAAAGACCCCCGGCTGATACGGGAAGCCCGCTGGAAGCGGGCTGGTGTGGAGAGGTGGTGGGGATTGCATCGAACGGCCAGGGCACGCGCCGGTTCCCCAGCGCCCTTTAGGGCGGTTTCCGTTCTAGCCGGGGGACTTTAGCCCCCGGCGGCGCATTCGACGGGACACTCACAGCGGGCAGGGTGGAACCGGGAGAGCCTGCCCCGGATCAGGCGTTCCCCCCATCCGAATGGGTTTCCCACCATCGTTCGGCATCCTTCAGGTCCTGGAAATCGAAGAGGCTCTCCCCGAATCGATCCAGGCTCTCCTGTTTGGAATCCCGCAGCCGCTGTTCCAGAACCGGAGAGATCCGCCCGAAGCGTTTGTTCAGGAGCCTCTGAATCATGGAGACCCGGCCCTCCGC
>CAYSLC010000005.1:43236-44429 GCA_964431545.1 uncultured Desulfobacteraceae bacterium
CGGCCCTCCGCAATCCCTTTCGAGCGGCCCTCCGCAAGGCCCTCCATCCGGCCCTCTTGTTTGATCCGTTCGGCAATCGTCATGGCCATCCTCCTTGCATTTTCATTACCGATCACTTCGAGCCCCCGGTCGATGAACGCCCGGTCATCGTCCCTGGCGTGGTAACTGTACCGGAGCATCCACTCCAGAAATTCGAGCTGGGTATGTTGATCATCGATCTTTCCCAAATACTCCGCGGCCTCGATGAAACGCTCGCCATAATCCTCGTCGAAGATATGCTTCATCAGGTAGAGCACCACCCCGAGGGCCATGTAGTCCCCGAGCAGGAGCCGCTCATCCGGATAATCTCCGAGATTGTACAGGTCGTATGTGAAATTCGGGATATACCCTTCCAGCTCTATTTCCGCATCAATGAGTTCCGAAAACGTCCGGGGCGCGTTCCAGGGGCTCCGGCCGTGGTACAACACCGCCGGAAGAATCACGGGGAGCCGGTCGGCTTTCGGATCCTCCTCGAGGAACTCTCGCCACAGGTTCGCCATGTAACACAGCAGCCGGAAGACAATCCAGTGGTCGGGTGTGCTCTGGTGTTCGAAGAGGATGAACAGAAACGCGGTCTTCCCCTTGATTTTAGTCCGGTAGACGATGTCCGAATGCTTTTCCTTGAGCTTTTCATCCACATAGCTTCGATTGCTCAGCTTCAGGTACCGGAAATCGATCAGCTTCACCACCTGTTCCGGAAAATAATGACGGAAAAAGCTTTCCGCCAGCTCCCGCTTTTGGAAAGCCGCCTTGAAGGCCGCATCATGCGGATGCGCCGTCGCTTTTTTGAACTCTTCCTCGATTCTGCTCATGGTGGGCTTTCTTTTTTCGTGGCGGTTCCATACCAAGGTTCAGCTTCAATACATACGAAAATCCGGCGGAAAGATCAAAGGAATCGTTCGATGAAAAAGCCCCGTCGACGGCGGTAAGAATTTTGATAAAATAAAAAAGCAACCCATTGAGAACGCACGAGAATGTTGCAATTCGGCGCCTTCTGTCGTATCCTTTGAGCATGGCTGACATAGGGAAAAGGCGCTCGGATCCGAATCTATCTCTGAAGCGCACAGATCGACCCAATAGAGAGAGGTCGAACGGTCTCCCATGATCCCCTGGCACCGCCTGTTCGGCATCACCCTGACCGACTTTTTCACCGA
>CAYSLC010000005.1:44529-62095 GCA_964431545.1 uncultured Desulfobacteraceae bacterium
CCCGAAGATGAACTGATCGAATTGGTGAAGAAAAGGTTGGCACGCTCAAAAAATAAAAGAATCGATCAGCTTTTTAGGGGGTTGGGGCTGAAAAAGTAAAAGAATCAGAGCGAGCATATCGACCAGCTTTCCCCGGACGAGGTGCTTGAAAAGTTCTCACCGGATGAACGGATCAAAGGCATCCCCGAAGACGAACGGCCCCCGATCCGGCGGGCCGTGGAAAGGAATCCGATCCGATCGTGATCGACAAGACCACCGACCTTGAGAGCGCACTGACCGGCATCGTTGACGGCCACACCGTGATGGTGGGCGGCTTCGGCGTGCCGGGGACCCCCTTCATCCTCATCCAGGGGCTGTTGGACCTGGGCGTCCGGGACCTTACCCTCATCAAGAACGAGGCCAACGAGGACGGCATGGGGGTCTCCCGGCTCATCGAGGCGGGCCGGGTCTCCCGGCTCATCACCTCCCACCTGGGGCTCAACGCCACGGTCATCGGGATGATGAACCGGAAAGAGATCGACGTGGCGTTTTATCCCCAGGGGATCCTGGCCGAGAAGATCCGGGCCGGGGGGGCGGGGCTGGTGGGCATCCTCACCGACATCGGCATCGACACCATCCTCCGGGAGAACAAGACGGTCCTCTCCGTGGACGGGCGCGAGGCGATCCTGGAGCCGGCCCTCACGGCGGACGCGGCCCTGATCCACGCCGCCGTCGCCGACCGGGCCGGGAACCTGGTCTATGAAAAGAGCGCCCGGAACTTCAATCCCCTCATGGCCATGGCCGCGGAACGGGTGATCGTGGAGGCGGAGCGGGTCGTCCCGACGGGCGGCCTCGACCCCGACGGGATCCACACCCCGGCGGCCTTCGTGGACCATGTGGTCCCCATTTCAACCCTCACCGAGGAGTACGGCATCCTGGCCCACCATGTCCTTTAAAGAGAAGATCGCCAAACGCGCGGCCCGGGAGGTTTTCCCCGGCCAAGTCATCAACTTGGGGATCGGCATCCCCACCCTGATCCCCCATTACCTCGGCGAGGAGACTCCGGTCCTGGTCCATTCGGAGAACGGGGTCCTCGGCATGGGGCTCCGGTGCCGGCGGGGGACCGAGGACCGGAACCTCATCGACGCCGGGGGCGGCTACGTGGATCTCGTGCCCGGGGCCGCCTTCTTCGACTCGGCCCTCTCCTTCGCCCTGGTGCGGGGGGGGCGCCTCGACCTCGCCTTCCTGGGGGCCCTGGAGGTGGCCGAAAACGGGGATCTGGCCAACTGGATCATCCCCGGCAAGTTCGCCCCGGGCATCGGCGGCGGCATGGAGCTGGCCCAGAAGGCCCGGCGGGTGGTGGTCACCACCACCCACACCACCCGCAAGGGGGAGCCGAAGATCCTGCCCGCCTGCACCCTGCCCCTGACGGCCAAGGGGTGCGTCGACACCATCATCACGGAGCTTTCGGTCCTCAAGGTGACCGACGCGGGGCTGGTCCTTTCGGAGATCGCCGAGGGGATCGACCCGGAGACGGTGCGGGAGCGGACCGGGGCGCCGATTCGTCTCCCAGAAGGGGAAATTCCCCGGTTTTGACGGGAGGTTCCAAAGGAGCTTTCATGGATACGCCGAGCAAACAGGAGGCGGCCCTGCTGGAGGCCGTGGAGGGGCTTCGGGAGGAGATCGTCGACTTCACCGTCCGGCTCGTCTCCAAGGCGAGCACCCTGGGCGAGGAGGAGGGGGCCGTGGCGGAGATGGAGGAGGAACTCTTCCGCATCGGGCTGTCCCCGGTGCCGGTGGAGATCGATCCCGAAACACTGGCCGACCATCCGGGGTTCGCCCCGGTCCCCTGGTCTTACGGGGGGAGGGGGAACATCGTGGCGGTGCGGCCGGCGGACGGGGAGGGGGGACGGAGCGCCCTTCTCAACGGCCACCTGGACGTGGTCAGCCCCGAGCCGGTGGACCTCTGGCGCCGGGACCCCTTCAAGCCCCATGTCCACGAGGGGTGGCTCCACGGCCGGGGGGCGGGCGACATGAAGTCGGGGGTGGCGGCCATGACCCACGCGGTCCATGCCGTGGAGAGAGCCGGGTTCGGCCTCGACGGTCCGGTGATCCTGGAGGGGGTGATCGAGGAGG
This sequence comes from uncultured Desulfobacteraceae bacterium, assembly GCA_964431545.1. Classification (GTDB taxonomy): domain Bacteria; phylum Desulfobacterota; class Desulfobacteria; order Desulfobacterales; family JAABSP01; genus CAYSLC01. The sequence goes on from CAYSLC010000005.1 coordinate 46,645, forward strand.
AGTGTACCGGCAACGGGGCCCTGGCCTGCCTGGCCGCCGGGTACGACGCCGACGCCGTGCTCATCCCCGAGCCCTTCGGCCCGACCATCCTCACCCACCAGCTGGGGGTCCTCTGGTTTTCGGTGACCGTGGCCGGGGTGCCGGGCCACGTCCTCGACGCGCCGGCGGGGACCAACGCCATCGAGAAGTGCTTCCCCCTGGTGGCGGCCCTGCGGGACCTGGAGGCGGAGATGAACGAGGGGGACATCCCCGAAGCGTATCGGGGGATGGCCCACCCCGTCAACCTCAACATCGGGATCTTCAAGGGGGGCGACTGGCCCTCCACGGTTCCGGCGGCGGCCGAGTTCCACTGCCGGCTCGGCTTTTTTCCGGGGGCCCCCTACGATTCGGTTTGCCGCCGGGTGGTCGAGACGGTGGAGCGGGCCGCGGACGAAGATCCGTGGCTCTCCGAAAACCGGCCCGTGGTCACCTTCTACGGCTTCCGGTCCGAGGGACATGGCGTCGCCCGGAGCCTGCCGGCCCTGGAGACCTTGAACGGCTGCCACCGGGCGCTGACCGGGTCGGACGCCCGCTCCTACATCGCCACCTGCACCACCGACCTGCGGGCCTTCCACTTTTTCGGCAGGGGGGACGCCACCTGCTACGGGCCGGTGGCCGAGAACATCCACGGCGCCAACGAGCGCGTGGAGATCGACAGCGTCATCCACACCGCCAAGGCCTACGCCCTCTTTCTGGCCCGGTGGTGCGGGCTGACCGAATAGGACCGAAGACGAAAGGAAGGACACACCATGCGCGACGTGGTCATCGCAGGCTATCTGAGAACCGCTCAGTCCCGGGCGCGGCCCAAGGATCCGAGCCGGGACGTCTTCCATAAGCTTCGGGCCGACGAGCTGCTGGCCCGGCTGATTCCGCCGTTGCTGGAGCGGACCGGGGTTTCGGGGGAGGCGGTGGAGGACTTCCTCGTGGGCTCGGCCATGGGGGTCTCCGAGCAATGGACCTATGGCGGGCGGACCCCGGTCTTTCTGGCCAACCTGCCGGCCTCGGTGCCGGCCAAGTTCCTCGATCAGCAGTGCGGGTCGGGGATGGCGGCCCTCCAGACCGGCTATCTGGAGATCGCCGGCGGGTATGCCGACGTGGTCCTGGCCGCGGGCATGGAGCACATGACAAGGGTCCCCATGGGGACGACCCTTTTCGACCAGGGGGTGATCTCCCTGAACGAAGCGCTTTACAACAAGGCGCGGTACGGCCACTGGGAGATGACCACCTCCCTCAACATGGGCCTCACCGCCGAGAAGCTCTTCGAGCGGACGGACCTCACCCGCCGGGACCTCGATGAATGGGGGGTCCGGTCCCACCGGCTGGCCGCCGAGGCCCGGGAGGCGGGGTTCTTCGACGGCGAGATCCTGCCCGTGGGGGGGCGGGACGACCAGGAGGAGCCGGTCACGGTGACCCAGGACGCCGCCGTCCGCCCCTCGGCCTCCCTGGCCGACATGAGCAAGCTGCGTCCGGCCTTCAAGCCGGAAGGGGTGATCACCGCCGGAAACGCATCGCCCTTGAACGCCGGGGCCGCCGCCATGGTCCTCATGTCGGCGGACGCGGCCCGGGAGCGGGGGATCGCCCCCCTGGCCCGGATCCGCGCAATCGGGTTCGCCGGGGTCGATCCCACTGTCATGGGGGAGGGGCCGGTGCCGGCGGTCCGCCGCGCCCTTTCCGCCGCCGGCCTCGACCCGTCGGAGATCGACTACTGGGAGATCAACGAGGCCTTCGCCGTGGTGGCCCTCTACGCCATCGGGGCGCTCGGCCTCGACCCGGACCGGGTCAACGTCATGGGCGGCGGCATCGCCATCGGCCACGCCCTGGGGGCCACGGGGGTCCGCCTCACCGGAACCCTGGCCCGGATCCTGGCCGACAAGGGGGGACGCCTGGGGTGCGCCACCGCCTGCGTGGGCGGGGGCCAGGGGGTGGCGACGGTGATCGAACGCACGCAGGACGGAACCTGACCGGTCCCCAACGATAGCGGCCGGATGAAACCACAACGGGAGGAGGTGTATCATGGACGCGCAACACCTGATCGACCTGGAGAATCAATACGGGGCGAGAAACTATAAGCCCCTGGACGTGGTTCTGGCCCGGGGCGAGGGGGTCTGGGTCTGGGACGTGGCCGGGAAGAAGTACATGGACTGTCTTTCCGCCTATTCGGCGGTCAACCAGGGCCACTGCCACCCCCGGATCCTGGCGGCCCTCACCGAGCAGGCCGCCAGGCTGACCCTCACCTCCCGGGCCTTCCGCAACGACCAGCTGGGGCCGTTTTACAAGGAGGTCTGCGAGCTGACCAACTCCCACATGGTGCTGCCCATGAACTCCGGGGCCGAGGCGGTGGAGACGGTGATCAAGGCGGTGCGGAAATGGGCCTACACCGCCAAGGGGATCCCCCGGGACCAGGCGGAGATCATCGTCTGCGAGAACAACTTCCACGGCCGGACCATCGCCATCATCGGCTTCTCGTCGGAGGCCGCCTACCGGGAGGGGTTCGGCCCCTTCGCCCCCGGGTTCACCATCATCCCCTTCGGGGACGCCGACGCCCTGGAGGAGGCGATCACCCCCAACACCGCCGCCTTCCTGGTGGAGCCGATCCAGGGGGAGGCCGGGGTGATCGTTCCGCCGGACGGGTATCTGGCGCGGATCCGGGAGATCTGCGACCGGGAGAACGTGGTCCTGATTTTAGACGAGATCCAGACGGGACTGGGGCGCACCGGGAGGATGCTGGCCGAGGCCCACGAGGGGATCGAGGCGGACATCACCCTGGTGGGCAAGGCGTTGTCCGGCGGGTTCTACCCCATCTCGGCGGTCCTCTCCAACAAGGAGGTCCTGGGGGTCTTCATGCCCGGAGAGCACGGCTCCACCTTCGGCGGCAACCCCCTGGCCTGCGCGGTGGCCCGGACGGCGGTGAAGGTGTTGGCCGAGGAGGGGATGGTGGAGAACGCCGATCGCATGGGCGCCTATTTCCTCGACCGGCTCGGGGAGATCCGCAGCCCCCATATCGCGGAGGTCCGTGGAAAGGGGCTTCTGATCGGCGTGGAACTCAGGGATGAAGCCGGCGGGGCCCGCCGGTTCTGCGAGGCCCTGCGGGATCAGGGGCTGCTCTGCAAGGAGACCCACGAGAACGTGATCCGGTTCGCTCCGCCCCTGGTGATCACCCGGGAGGAGATCGACTGGGCCATGGAGCGGGTCCGGCCGGTCCTGGAGGGGTAGGGGAGCCGCCGTCCCCCGTACTCAGACTTCGGGCGCGGCCTCGCTGATGAACCGGGATTTGACCCGGAGGATCCGTTCCAGGGACCGCCGGCCGTTGTCCGGCCCCTCGGCGTGGGCCTGGAGGATCTCCTCGAAGGCGGTCTCCATGTTGGGGCCCCGGTGGCAGATGAGGATCATGTCGACATCGGCGGCCAGGGCCTGGCGGACGGCGGTGGGCATGTCGTAGTGGCGGCGGATGGCGCCCATGTCCAGGTCGTCGGTGAGGACCAGGCCGTCGTACCCCATCTCCTCCCGGAGAAGGGTCCGGGCCACGGCCGGGGAGAGGCTCGCCGGCCATTGGGGGTCGAGGGCCTCGTACCGGACGTGGGAGAGCATCACCGCCGAGACCCCGGCCGCCATGGCGGCCCGGAAGGGGGGCAGGTCGAAGGTCTCCAGTTGGGACCGGTCCCCGTCCAAAGCCGGCAGGTCGAGGTGGGAGTCGAGGGTGGTCCGGCCGATGCCGGGGAAGTGCTTGGCCGTGGCGGCGATCCCCCGTTTCTGGAACTCCCGGATCATGGCGGCCCCCAGCTCGGAGACCCCTTCCGGCCCCCCGGGAAAGGCCCGCGAGGCCATGATCCCCGAAAATCCCTCCGGAGAGACGTCGACCACCGGCGCCAGATTCATGTTGATCCCCATGCGCAGCAGTTCCGACGCCACCATCCCGGCGAACCGGGTCGCCACGTCGGGGGTCCGGATCTCCGGATTGCCGGGGAAGGCGGTGAAGAAGGGGGGCTTGAGCCGGGCCACCTGGCCGCCCTCCTGGTCGATGGCGATGAGCAGCGGCGGCAGGCCCCGGGACCGGGCATACGCCTGGACGTCCTGGCAGAGATCGGCCAGCATGGGCGGGCAGGCGACGTTCCGGGTAAAGAGGATGAGCCCGCCCACGTTGAGGGTATCGATCAGGTACTTGAGATCGTCATCCAGACGGAAGCCGTCGAAGCCCACCATCAGGCGCTGCCCCGCGGCCGTCTCCTCCGAGAAGGTCGTCACCTCGTTGATCCCCATATCACCTCAGTAGCTGGTATTTTCGTACCGCCCGGTTGTGGTCCTTCAGGTTGGTGGAAAACTGATGGGTCCGGTCCTGTTTCGAGACAAAGAAAAGGTATTCGGTTTCGGCGGGGTGGAGGGCCGCATGGAGCGCCTCCCGGCCGGGATTGGCGATGGGCCCCGGCGGCAGCCCCGAAATCCGGTAGGTGTTGTAGGGGGTCCGGTCCTCCAGATGCTTCCGGGTCAGGTTGCCGTCGAAGTCGGCGATGCCGTAGATCACCGTGGGATCGCTCTCCAGCCGCATCCCCTTCTTGAGCCGGTTGTGAAAGACCGATGAGATCAGGGCCCGCTCCTCCGGCGCCCCGGTCTCCCGTTCGATGATGGAGGCGAGCGTCACCGTCTCGTGGACCGTGAGGCCCAGCTCCCCGGCCCGGGCCTTCCACCCGGGGGTGAAGACGCTCCAGAACTGGCGGACCATGGTCCGGACCATCGCCTCGGCCGTGACCTCCCCCGTGAAGTGGTAGGTGTCCGGAAAGAGATACCCTTCCAGGGTGGCGCCGCCCGCGGAGAACTCCCGGACCGTGTCGGGGTCGGCGGCCGCCGCCAGGAACGCCGCCTCCCGGACCAGCCCCGCCGCCTGGGCCGCTTCGGCGATCTGGTGCATGGTATACCCCTCCGGAATCGTCAGTTTATGGTGGCGGACTCGGCCGGCCACCAGGATGTCCAGAATCTCCTCCGGCGTCATGGCGGGGGAGAGGAGGTATTCTCCGGCCCGGATCCGGGTGTCCGCCCGACGCAGCCGGGCCAGAAGGCCGAACCGGACGGGGCTTTGGATCAACCCCTCCCGGTCCAGGGCGTCCCGGGTCTCCAGAAACCCCTGCCCCGCGGGCACGGTGAAAACCGTCTTTTCATCGGAGCCCCCCGAGGGGGTCATCGCGTATTCCCTGAGATCCCAGGCGACGTAGGCCGAAGCCCCCGCCCCCAGGAGGAGGAGGAGGAAAATCGCTGTGAGAAACCTTTTCACTACCCCTGTTCCCTATGAAAAGGACCTTCGGGTGTCAAGTCTTTTATTGGGTTGGAATAATTCCCGGCCCCTTCCTTTTTCCTCCCGGACCGCGCCCCATGGCCCCGCCGTCATTGAAGATTGACACCTTCTCCCGCATCTTTTATAGTCGAAAATTATTCTTTTTTTAATCGATTTTCCATGTCACGAGCAGGTCAAAAGGGGGAAACGGTGGTGAAGCAGACGGAGGGTGGACGGAGCCGGACCACGGCCCTTTGGCGGTGGATCCTCGCGGCGGCCGTGCTGGTGTCGACCGGTTGCGCCGATCTCCACGAGGCGGCCCTGGAGGGGGACACGGAGCGGATCCGGAGCCTCCTCGGACAGGGGAACGTGGTGGATGTCCGGGACGAAAACGGCCGGACCCCGCTCATGGCGGCGGCCCGGACCAACAACATCGCGTCCCTTCGGCTTCTGCTCGCCAACGGCGCCGAGCCCGACCTCACCGACCGCTCCGGAAAGACCGCCCTCTGGTACGCCTACGACCAGCGGAACTTCGAGGCCTTCCGGATGCTCCTGGAGAGCGGGGCCCGGGCCGATTTCCTCGACGCCAGAAAGACCCCGCCCCGGATGCCCAAGCAGCGGAACCTCTACGACCTGGCCAAGGAACTCGACCTCCTCCGGCGGATCCGCGCCACCCCCGGGGAGATCTCTCTCTATGACATCTACTTCTCCCGGTTCCCCGGCGGCTATTACCTTCCCCAGGTGGACGCCCAGCTCCGCCGGCAGGTGCGGGAGGACTTCGCCCAGATCCGGAAGTCCCCCGACCGGGAACTGCTGACCGCGTTTCTGAAAAAGTACGGGGATCTGGGGGGCAGGGCTCACCGGGTGGTCGCCTCCCAGCTCAACATCCGGGCCTGGGGCGATCTTGCGGCCGACCTCGTGGGACAGTACGTCCAGGGGGATGTCGTCTTTGCCGTGGCCCGAAAGGGGGACTGGGTGCTCACCGACCTGGGGTGGGTCCACGGCGACTATCTCCGGCGGATCGACCGGCCCGTGGCCGCCACCCGGCCCTACGTGAAGGCGGTTCGGGACCGGCTGGCCAAGGCCGGGGAGATCTCCCCCCCGCCCCCCCGGCCCGAGCGTCGACCTCTCCGGACGCTGAAGCCCCGGCGGACCAAACCCGCCTCGGTGGCCGCGCCGGCTCCCGCCCCGGCCGCCGCATCCCCCCCGGCCCCGGCCTCCACGCCGGCCCCGTCGGCCCGATCCGGCGCCGGATCCGGCTCCGGCCCCGAGGCGGAGCTTTCCGCCATCCTGGCGGACCCCACCCTCCAGGCCCTGGAGGGGTTCATCAAGAAGTACGACGGTCGCAAGGGGCATGCCGTTCTGGTCCGGCGGGCCAGGGAGGCGTACCGGACCCTGCTGCTCCATGGGAATTAGGGGCGCCATCGCCGCCGGAGTCCTGGGCCTGGCCCTGCTGTCGACGCCGGCCGTCCCGGTCCGGGCCGGCCTCACCCCCGAGGCGCTGCAAAAGCGGGAACAGATCCGCCACGCCGTGGCGGAGGGGATCCTCTCCATCTACACCATCCCCTTTCACACCTACGTCAACCTCCACATGTGGGAGGAGATCCGGGCCATCCTCCGGGCCAACACCGACAACCTCATGACCCGCCGCCTGCCCGGCGTCTACTACAGCCGCCCCTACGTCCTCGACGGCCGGATCTGGGTCTTCGAAAACGCCACGGTGAGCGGGGGCAACATCTATGTCTTCGACCCGGAAACCCTTTCGGGGGTCGACCGCCGGCGCAACGAGCGGTTCATCGACTACGACGGGGCGATCCGGGAGATCGCCGGGTCGACGGTGATCTCCGGGGGATCGGACAAGGACGCCGACGCCGCCGTGGTCTGGGAGACCGACACCGATCGGACGCGGGTCCTCAAGCTGGTGGAGGGGCACTACGTGGGGTCGATCCGGGCCGCTGGGGGGCGGCTCTTCATCGGCTCCTGCGGCGGGCTGGTCAACTCCTGGACCTGGCCGGACCTCGCCCCCTTGGGCGTCTACCGCTCCGACGGGCAGCGGAATGTCGACTGGGACGCCTTCAACCAGCGGGAGTGCATCACCGGCATCACCCTTCTGGGGGACACCCTGGTGGGGGCGGGGGAGCGGACCCTGTTCTTCTGGGACCTGGAGACCCGCGAGCGGGTCCGGACCCGGCCCAAGCGGATCCCGGACAGCATCCCCGTCTTTTTCAAACAGTATCTGGTGGAATACCGCAACGACCGGTTCTGCGTCCAGGATCTGGCCACCGGAAGGCGTCTCAAGATGGTGCGCACCGACCGGTACGTGGAGGACCTCATCGTCACCGACCAGTCGGTGCTCCGGGACCACCAGGGGGATGTCCTGGTGGCCGCCCTCCGGTACAACAAGGGGCTCGCCTTCTATGATTTTCCCTCCTGCGTCCCCCTCCACCGCATCGAGGTCAACGGGGAGGCCCTGGCGGCCGTAGGGAGCACCCTCTTTGCCACCGACGACCGCCACCTTTACCGGTACCATCTCAAGAGCCGGGACTCCCGGCGGTATCAGGCCTTCATCGACGCCATCGATCCCGACAAGATCCGGGTGGACGACGAGACCTATCCGGCGCTGATCGACCTTCTGGCCGATCACCCCCGGCTTCTGGCCGAGGCCGGCGTCGTCGACCGGTACCTGGAGAAGAAGGGGCTGACCCTCCACCATACCTTCAAATACGGAAAGATCGGCCGGCGGACCCCGCCGGAGGCGGACGGCGGCGGGGACGCCGGCGGGTCCGCCCCGGCGCCGGAGGATGTCTACGGGTACAAGGCGCTCTACGGAATGGAGAACCGGTCGGACCGCTACTGGCTGGTGACCCTGTCGGCCGCCTGGCGGGGGCAGTACGGCCGGAACACGCGCTACGAGGAGCGGGTCCACCATCCCAAAAGGCCCCACGTCTTCTTTTTGGCGCCGGAGGGTGGGCGGCGGGCCAGCTTCCAGGTGGGGGAGAAGGAGCCGGACCACCTGGTGATCTATCCGGTCCGGGCCGATGCGGTCTCCCGAGAGTTCCACCAGGGGCTCCTCACGGCCCTCGATCCGGAGAACACCGATCCCGCCGTGATCGACCGGTACCTGGCCGACGAGCGTGCCGCCGCCTTCCACGACCGGCTCAACGCCCGGCGGAAGGCCCTGGCCGAAGAAGCGGGCGGCGGCCTGCTCCGGCGCCTCAACCCCTTTGACTGATCCGACGATCCCCCGGACCCGATCCCCCATGGCCGCACAGACCCGAAACCCGTATCTCACCGCCGTGGTCGCGGATGCCCGGGGGGAGATCTTCGAACTGCCCGGCTACGCCGCCGTGGGCATGGCCGGCGACGACCTGGCGCCCCTGACCCTCCCCAAAACCGTGCCCATGCCCCACGGCGGAGAGTTGATGTACCTGCCCGACCGCCGGCCCGTGGTCTGGGACGTGGCCGACGGCCGCCTGCGGGAACTCGCCGAAAACCCCTACGTCCCCGGGGAGCCGGTCCGGCCGGTGGCCGCCTTCAACTCCCCCGGCTACGTCCTCTCCCGGGTCTGCGCCTTCCGGGAGGATCCGGGGGCCGGCCCTCTGCCCCTGTTCTCCTATGGGGCCGTGGGCTGGCACCGGCGGGGATTCCGCACGGCGGTGATCCGGGTGGATGACGAGCCCCGCCAGGATCTGCGTCGCATGCCCCCGGACCGGGTGGCGTCGGGGGTCCGCCGGATGCGGCGGACCCTGCCCGACAACCGGCTCCGGGCCCACCTGGAGAACTGCGCCCTGGTCTACGGGTGTCCGGCGGGCAAAAACTTCTTCCTGGGCCGGTACGAGGCCCCCCTGCCGGCCTCGCCCGCCTGCAACGCCCGGTGCCTGGGGTGCCTCTCCCTCCAGGGGGAGAGCGGGATCCCCCACAGCCAGAACCGGATCACCTTCACCCCCACCCCCGTGGAGATCGCCGGCGTGGCCCTGGTCCACCTCCGCCGGGTGAAGCGGGCGGTGGTCAGCTTCGGCCAGGGGTGCGAGGGGGATCCGCTGATGGTCGCCGACACGCTGGAAGCGGCCATCCGGCTGATCCGGGCCGAGACCGACCGGGGCACCATCAACCTCAACACGAACGGGAGCCTTCCGTCGGCCGCCGCCGCCCTCTTCGACGCCGGGCTCGACGCCGTCCGGATCAGCATGAACAGCGTCCGGAAGACCTCCTACGAGGCCTATTTCCGGCCCCGGGGGTACCGGTTCGAGGATGTGCTCCGGACCATCGACACGGCCCTCTGCCGGGGGCGGTTCGCGGCCGTCAACTACCTCAACTGCCCCGGCGTCACCGACGCGCCCGAGGAGGCGGACGCCCTGGACCGGTTCTTGGAGGATCACCCGGTCTCCATGATCCAGTGGCGCAACCTCAACTTCGATCCGGTCCGGTACCGGTCCGCCATGGAATCCACCGGCCCCTTGGGCCCTCCCCTGGGCATGAAGGTTCTGCTGGACCGGGTCCGCCGGAGCCATCCCCGGGTCCGGTTCGGATACTTCAACCCCCCCAAGGAATCCTTCGAAGAAAGGGCGGCCCCATGAGGTGGATGGAGATCCGGGTGGACTTCCAGGCCCCGGACCGGGACCTGGCCGTGGATCTCATCGCCGACCGGTTCTACGCCTTGGGCCTCGCCGGGGTGGTGGAGGAGGGGGGCGCGTACGAGCCGGCCGACTGGGCGGACGGGGCCCCGCCGCGGCCCGCCGGGGACGCGGTGGTGGGGTACCTGGCCGAGACCGAGGGGGTGGAGACGCTCCTGTCGGACCTTCGGGAGGGCCTCGACCGGCTGACCGGGCAGGGGATCACCAGCCGGATCACCTTCCGCCGGGTGGACGAGGAGGACTGGGCCGAGTCGTGGAAGGCCTATTTCCGGCCGGAGCGGATCGGAGAGCGGCTGGTGGTCAAGCCCACCTGGCGGGATTTCGACCCCCGGCCCGGGGACCTGGTCCTCGCCATCGACCCCGGCATGGCCTTCGGCACCGGGACCCACCCCACCACCGCCATGTGCCTCCGCCTCCTGGAGCGCCACCTCCGGCCCGGGGACGGGCTGCTCGACGTGGGGACCGGGTCGGGGATCCTGCTGGCGGCGGGGGCCCTCCTGGGGGCGGGGCGGCTCCGGGGGACGGATGTGGACCCCGTGGCCGTGACGGTGGCGACGGAGAACCTGGCCCTCAACGGGGTTCCCGCCGAACGGTATTCGATCACCGCGGGGCCCCTGACCGAAGGGATAACGGGCCGCTACGAGGCGGTGACCGCCAACATCCTCACCGACGTGATCCTGACCCTCCTCGACCGGGTGGAGCGGGTGACGGCGCCGGGGGGCCTCTTCATCGGATCGGGGATCCTGGCCGGGAACGGGCCCCAGGTGGGCCGGCGGATGGAGGCGCGGGGCTTCACGGTCCTGGAGAGACTGGTGGAGGACGGGTGGACGGCCCTGGCCGGCCGCCGCCGGGAGGCGTGATGGGCGGGCCCCTTTCGGCTACCCCTGGGCCGACATCCGGCGCATCCGCTGGCACAGGACCCGGATGATCCCCCGCACCACCTCGATCTGCTCGGCCATGAGGTCGTAGAGGGGCCCTTCGTCCAGGCGGAACAGGTCCGTGTCCTCCAGGGCGGTGATGGTGGCCATGCGGGGCTCCGGGTCGAGGGCCGCCAGCTCCCCGAAGACCTCCCGCCGCCCCAGCACGGCGATCTCCCGGCCGTTGTCGTGGACCTTCATCTTCCCTTCCACGATGATGTACATGGAGGTGCCGATCTCCCCCTTCCGGATGGCGTCCTGGCCGGCCTTCACCTCCACCTCCTCGACGATGTTGGCCACCTCGATGAGGTCCTCCTCGGGGGTGGCGGAGAAGATGTCGACCGATTTGAGGATCATCACCTTTTCGATGGTCAGTAGCATGGCTTGTGGGATTCCTTCACGAAGGGTTAAGAGGTGACCAGCTTGAGGTGCGGCGGCGCCTTGGCGGCGGGGGCGGCCCGTTGGCCGGTGTCGGCCTTCTCCTCCTCCAGCTGCCGGACGGTCCGGGAGACCAGGGCGCTGGGGTCGCCGGCCAGCTTCGGGGCGTAGTCTTCATAGGTCTCCGGGTCGAGCTGGAACAGGGCCCACGCCGACGTGGCCCGAACGATGTCGTCGATGTCCCTCACCTTTTCCGTGATCTGGGGGACGCACTCGACGAGGTCGAGCCGGACGATGAGTTCCAGGGCGCAGATCCGGGACCAGGAGAGGGTGAAGACCGAAGCCCCGAAGGCGATCTGCTTGACCGTCGAGACCACCCGCTCCCGGGTGTGGAACGCCCGCAGCTCCGGACTGGTGACGGTCATCCGGGAGAAGTCCCGGTGGTGGAAGAGGGTGAAGATCCGGTCTCCCAATTTGGGGTCGGGGATCTCGGAAAGCAGGGTCCGGAGCATCCCGGTCACCGCCTTCGGCACCGGCTTTTCGTCCTGGTGGATGTACCAGAAGAAGATGGTCGAGAGGTCCACATCCTCGGGGGTGAGCAGGGCCAAAATGGAGAGGATCCGACGGCGGCTCCGGACCAGCTCGCCGTTCAGGGCCCGGACCAGCCGGTCGGCCCGGCGCTCCGGCAGGAAGGTGACCATGGCCGAGACCACCTGTTTGGCGTCGCCGATCTCGATGGAAAGGAGCTTGCGGAGTTCCTCCCGGATGCTCCCCTCGATGGTGAACCTCCCCTTGATGAGAGCGTCGAGCACCGCCGTCCGGATGGTCTTGTCCGGAACGGTGAGCCCCTCCAGGAGGGCGGCCCTCGCCGCGGTCCCCTGGAACCGGGCCAGGATGTTGGCGGCCCGGCACCGTCGGGCCCGCCGCTCGCCGTCGTCCAAAAGGATGTTCTTGAACAGGTCCACCGTGTACCGGCCGGAGCGGGTCAGGTACCCCTTGCCCATGGGGATGCTGGCGAACCCCACGGAGTTGATCACGAACCGGGCGAATTCCACCACCGCGGCGGACCGGTCCCCGGTGAGGGGCTGGAGCCGCTCCACCAGGTCGTTGGGATTGAGGCACCCCAGGGCCCAGACCGCCGTCTCCCGGACGGTGGGATCGGGGTCCGACAGGCAGGAGACCACCGCGTCGTAGAACTCCATGGTGCCGATGCGGCCCACCGCGAAGAGGGCGCACGCCTTGGTCCAGGCCGAGGTCCACTGGTGGGACCGGGAGAGGATCTCCTTGAGCCGCTCGTGGCGGTTGAGCCGTTCCTGCTCGAAGTGGTGGATGAGCCGGGCGTGGCGCTGGGAGGTGGGCAGATCATCCAGAAGGGGCAGGACCAGCCCTTTGATGTCCGTTGAAATCAGGTTGTCCATGGCCTCGATGGCCCGGTCCCGTTTGTTGCGATCGGCGCTGGCGATGTCCGCCTGGGCCGAGAGGATGGCGTCGGCGTTGTAGATCATGGCCAGCATCAGGAAGATCCGCCGCCGGTTGCGCTCCACCTCCCCCTTGAGGGCCTGGACCAGGGGCCCCGCGATCTTGTAGTCGCCGATATCCAGCAGCGCCGAGAGGGTCCAGGTGGCGTCCTTGACCTCGTTTCGGATCCTTTTGTGGAGGGCCCCGATCTCTTTGCCGGCGGCCTGGTACCGGCACTGGACCAGCCCGGCCAGGATCCGGTTCCGAATGTCCTCGTCCGAGGCGTCGATCTTCTTTTTGAGGATCGCCACCGCACGGGCTCCCCCGATCCGGGCCATGATCCGGATGATCCGGCCCCGGGTCTCGGTCGGCGTCTCTTCCGCGTCGAAGGCCTCCTCCAGTTCGGGGAGAATCTCCCGGCCGAAGTCGACCACCGCGTGGACCGCGGCGCTGCGCAGCTCGGGGTTCCTGAAGCTCTCCAAAAGGGGGGGGAGGAGCCGAGGGCTTTTCAGGTTGCCCGAGGCGACCACCGCGGCCCGCCGCACGTCCATGTCCGGGTCCTGGAGGAGTTTGAGCAGGGGCCGGTAGAAGCCGGAGATCCCCACCTCCCCCAGGACGTGGGCCGCCAGCATCCGGTCGGCCGACTCCTCGGAGGCGAGCAGGGCGTTGAGGTTTCCCCCGGCCGACAGGACCCCGTCGATGCCCCCGTGGCTGAGCAGGCCCACCATGGCCCCCTTGCGCAGTTCGGGGTCCGGACTGTCCAGGTAGGGGAAGACCTTTTCGAAGGCCTCGGTCTCGGAGACGGCGCACAGGGTCCGCAGGGCGGTCCCCAGAACCGGCGGCGAGGGCTCCGCCCGGAGCCGCTCCACCACGGCGGGCAGGGCGCCGGCCATACCCAGCGCTCCGATCCGCTCCAGGACGTACTTCCGGACCTCGGGCGCCTGGTGGTCCAGGAGATTTTGCAGGTAGGCGGGCAGCTTTTCGTGCTCGATCTCCTCGAGCACCTCCAGGCAGTAGATCACCACCCCCGGCGTCTGGCTGGAGAGCCCCCGGCGCAGCACGCTCTCGCTGGCGCTGTCCTCCAGGGAGAGGGCCCGGCCCCCCAGTTTGCGCTTGGTGAGAGCCCGCATGAGCACCGCCGTGTACTCCCGGCGGAGCACCAGCGAGACGGCGATCCAGCCGCCGCAGATCAACAGGACCAGCAGAATGACGTGGACGGGGGAAAGGGGAAACACGACGTCGAACAAGAGCAGCAGGCCGCCGGCCACCGCTCCGGCCAGGGGCTCCACCCGGGTCTCCAGCACCGTCTGGGCCTTGATCCGCTGGCCCACGGGGAAGGGCTGGTAGAGGATCCGCAGGGAGGGCTCCTCGATGGAGACCCGGAAGACCTCGTCCAGGAGCTTGGTCCCCGCCACCACCCAGAAGAAGGCGCCCAGGGCCCCGGCCCATCCCATGGCGGCGGCGATCCCCGATCCCAGGATCACCGTCGCCGGCACCAGGAGCAGGCCGATGCTCATCCCGTACCGGGTGATCACCCGGCCGGGGAGGAAGGCGTTGCTGATCAGGTTGACCACCCCCAGGACCCCGTAGAAGAGTCCCAGGAAGCTGGCGATCTGGGCCTCGGTCCGGTAGGCCGCGTCCACCTGGCCGTAGAAGACGTAGTCGAGGAGATAATAGCCGAAGACCGCCAGGGCCGCGAAGGAGAGGACCAGGGTGAGGTAGCGGCTCCGGGGCAGTTCCGACGGCTGATCCTTCTCCTCCCGGCGTCCCGTGGGCTCCTGCCGGGTCAACTGGGGGGAGAAGGCCCGGGTGATGGCGATCAGGACCAAGAGGCACGCCCCCATGCCGGCCGCCGACAGGAGGAAGAGCTGCCGGGTGCCCATCAGGCCCACCAGGATGGGGATGGAGAAACCGCTGATGATCCCCGCCACGATCTCCCCCACGCCGATGAGGCCGAAAAGGCGCTTGCCCTGGCGGACGTTGAGGAGTCTGCCGGCCAGCCCCCAGAACTCGAGCCCCACCATGGCGAGCATCACGTTGTGCCAGACCACCAGCGCCATGAGGACCCATCGGGAGGCGGTGGCCTGGAGCACCAGGTAGAACAGGGCGATGGACAGAAACATGGCGGCGAGGGTGAGGATCAGCCCCTTGGCGAAGGGGAGGCGTTCCTCCAGCCGGCCGTAGAGGTAGCCGCACAGGGCGATGAAGACCGCCGAGATGATGTAGACGTAGGGGAGGCTTTTGGCGTCGAACCTGTCCAGGAACAGCGCGTAGGCGGCGGTCTCGAAGACCACCAGGGAGACCCCCATGAAGAAGGAGTGGAGCAGGAGCAGCGCCGTGGGCTTCTCCTCCCCGGGACGGATATTGAACAGGGCGGTCAGGAGGTTCCGGAGTCGCTTCATGGGCGTGCGTCTCGTTTAGGAGAACCGGGCCACCCTGGCGAAGGTCCGGCCCTGGACGTCCTCGGGCCGCTGCTTGAGCCGGTGGTCGGTGGAGGCGTAGGTGTAGAAGGCGTGGCGGTCGGCCTCGATGTTCTTTTCGATCACCAGGTCGTCCACGTAGATCCCGTAGGTCTCCACCGGCCGGGGATACCCTTTGACCTGAACCCGTTCGGGGGTCTCGGAGATGTGGACCCCGGGAAAGAAGATGTCCCGGATCTGGAGGTAGGTCCCCTCGGCGATCATCACGTGGCCGATCTTGCAGATCGCCTCCATCCGGTTGGCCAGGTTGGTGGTCTCGCCGATGGAGGTGTACTCCAGTTT
>CAYSLC010000006.1:0-60669 GCA_964431545.1 uncultured Desulfobacteraceae bacterium
GGAATTGACTTACCGAAGGGAAAAAGAGTAAAAAAGCTGTTGTTTATCGATAATTTCAATCACAACCTGAAAAAGGGGGTAGGGCATGCCGAAAACGAGAGGACGTGCTGGAACCATCGGGGTCACGGGGGTCATGATCGCCGCGCTGATCTTTATCTTGGGGGGATGTATCGGGCCTGGGGTTCAGCGGAGCGGGGTCAAGGGGCAGCCCCGGAAGGGCAAACCCTCCGCCATTTACAGCGATTTCGGGGACGTTCTCATCCCGAGCGCCCTGCAGGTGGACAACCGATCCTCCTACGTGGTCCAATCTCCGGGGCTGGCCACCGGCGTTCTGGCCCTGAAGGGACGGGTTCGGCGGGATTCGCTCATCGATTTCTTCAGCCATAACATGGCCAAGGACAACTGGCGGATCGTCACCCTGTTCAAATCGCCCCGCACAAGCACCGTCATGCTCTTCAAGAAGGAGAACCGGTGGTGCGTCATCAGCATCAGTGAAAAAGAATTCAATACGTATGTTCAGATCGGTGTGGCCCCCACCATGAACACGGTAAATCAGAATCCCATGGACGAGGGGCTGCTGAAATAGGGATGGCGTCCCTCCGGGACAAGAATCTCGTCCTCGGGATCACGGGCGGCATCGCGGCTTACAAAAGCGCGGAGCTTCTTCGGCTGATGAAGAAGGCGGGGGCCCGGGTCCGGGTGATCATGACCGCCAATGCCTGCCGGTTCATCGGCCCCATGACCCTGGAGGCCCTTTCCGAAAACCCGGTCTGCACCGATCTCTTTCATAACGCCGGGGACGATGCATCCATCCGCCACATCGCCTGGGCGCGGGACGCCGCCGCCGTGGTCATCGCCCCGGCCACCGCCAATATCATCGGGAAGTTTGCGGGCGGCCTCGCCGACGATGCGCTGTCCACCTTTATTCTGGCCGTGACCGCGCCGGTGCTTGTCTGCCCCGCCATGAACACCCACATGTATGAACATCCGGCGGTTCAGGAGAACCTGCGGCGCATCGAGGGGTTCGGCCATCGGATCGTTACGCCGGGAGCCGGGGAACTGGCCTGCGGCACCACGGGCCCGGGGCGGATGGCGGAGCCCCCTCAGATTCTCGATCGGCTGAGGGCGGCATTGACCCCGAAAGATTATGCGGGGATCCGGGTCCTGGTGACGGCGGGACCCACCCGGGAGTTCCTCGATCCGGCCCGGTTCATCTCCAACCCCTCCTCGGGAAAGATGGGGTACGCCGTGGCCGGAGCGGCGGAGCGGCGCGGCGCCCGGGTGGTGCTCATCAGCGGCCCCGTCTCCCTTCGGCCGCCGGAAAATGTAAAGACCGTTCCGGTGACCACCGCCGAAGAGATGGCCGAAGCGGTACTCGCCCATGCCGAGAACGTCGATCTCATCGTGAAGACGGCCGCCGTGGCCGACTACCGGCCGCGAGACCGGGCCGAGCACAAGATCAAGAAGGGGGCCGGGGCCGGCGGGAGGACCCTCGCCCTGGAAAAGACGGTCGACATCCTCAAGGTGCTGGGGGAGCGGAAAAGGGACCAGGTTCTGGTGGGGTTCGCCGCGGAGACCCGGCAGCTGGCCGAACATGCGGCCGAAAAGATGGCCCGGAAGAACCTGGACATGATCGTGGGGAACCTGGTGGGGAATCCGTCGTCGGGGTTCGGATCGGATACCAATCAGGTGACCTTCTTTTTTCAAGACGGCGCCCAGGAAGCCCTGCCGGTCATGGAGAAGGACGGTGTGGCGGACGCCCTGTTGGATCGTATCCGGATACGGTGGACGGCTCTTGGAAACTCCGCCTGAAATCGGCCGTGCGGTTCGAAATTATCTCGATTTCCTTTTCGGATTGGGCATCCGGGACCTGGAGTGCTCGCCGGAGAGCCTCCGCCGGATCGAGACCTGGGGGAAGAGGGAAAACCGACCTCCCGCTTCCGAAGGGAAAGGGGCGCTGAACCGGATCGAACAGACGCTGAAAAACTGCCGACGGTGTGACCTGTGGCACGGACGAAAGACCATCGTTTTCGGGGAGGGGAACCCCGAGGCCAGGATCGTTTTCGTGGGCGAGGGGCCCGGATTCGATGAGGATCGGGAGGGAAGACCGTTTGTCGGCCCGGCCGGCCGACTGCTGACAAAGATCATCAATGCCATGGGCCTCGTCCGCGAAGAGGTCTACATCTGCAATGTGGTCAAATGCCGACCTCCGGAAAACCGGGCTCCGGAGCCCGAAGAGATCCGGACCTGCACCCCCTTCTTGAGGTCTCAATTGGAGGCGGTCCGGCCGGAATTCATCTGCACCCTTGGCGCTGTCGCCGCACAGTGCCTCCTGGGGACGGATCGTCCCGTTTCGGAACTCCGGGGACGGTTTCACGATTACGGGGGCGTTCCTCTGATCCCCACCTTCCATCCCGCCCATCTGCTTCGGCATCCGGAAAAAAAGCGGGATGTATGGGAGGACATCAAAAAATTGATGAAAGCCGCGGGTCTGCCTATTGACAATGTGAAAAAATAATTTTAATAATCTATGTTTTTAGGGATTCTATGCTTCGGCATAACCGAACGGAGGGCGACCTCCGTTTTTCGTTTTTGATACAGGAACGAAAGGAGTTTGGCAGATGGGCGGCAAGAAGAAAGAGACCAAGGAAAAACCTCTCGAAAAGATGACCTCCAAGGAGCTTCGGGATCTGGCCATGGAGATCCCCGACATCATCGGGGCCCACGGCATGAATAAGACCGAGCTGATCAGCGCCATCAAAGAATCCCGCGGGATCGAAGAGGGCGGGGGCAAGAAAAAAGATTCTTCCGTCCGGGAGATGAAAAAGAAGATCCGGGAATTGAAGAACAAGCGGGATCAGGCCCTGGAGTCGGAGGACGGGAAGATGGCCGATATCTACCGCAAGCGGATCATCCGTCTCAAAAAGAAGACCCGGCGGGCCGCCTGAGCCCCTGGGCGGCGAAAGGGGACGCCCGGTCTCTGCCGTTCCGCGTAAAAAGCGGTTTTTTGCCAGTGGAAGGGGCCCGGAATCCGCAACGATGAAACGTGGGCAAATCGATCCCGGCACCGTCGCCTTCGATGTCGACGGGGTGGTGGCCGACACCATGACCCTTTTCCTCGATATCGCCAGAGACGAGTACCGGATGAACCATCTCCGGTACGAGGACATCACCTGCTATGAGCTGGAAGAGTGCCTGGAGATCGATCCCGAGGTCCTGAAGGAGATCGTGGCCAAGCTCCTCGCCGGTGAGTATGCGGCCCCCTTAAAGCCGATTGACGGAGCGGGGGAAGCCCTGACGCGGATCGGGCGGGCGGGCGGCTCCCTGGTCTTCGTGACGGCCCGCCCTTCGCCGGGCCTGATCCGGGACTGGCTGAAGAACCTGATCGACCTGGACCCGGAGGCCATCTCGATCATCGCCACCGGCACCTTCGAGGCCAAAAAGGAGGTTTTGCTGGAGCAGGGGATCTCCGTATTCGTGGAGGACCGGCTGGAGACCTGTTTCCATCTCAGCCAAGCCGACATCACGCCCGTCGTATTTCGGCAGCCGTGGAACCGGCAGGCCCACCCCTTCCTGGAGGTGGGGAGCTGGGAAGAGCTGAGCGCCCTGATCCTGGGGCACGATGGAACTCCATTCGATTTCGGGACGGGAAAAGGGTCGAGATGACGTTTCACGGAACGACCATACTGGCCGTCCGGCACCGGGAGGGACTGGCGGTGGCCGGAGACGGCCAGGTGACCTTGAACAACTCGGTGGTCAAACACCATGCCAAAAAGGTCCGGAAGATCTACAACGACAAGATCGTGGTGGGGTTTGCCGGGGCCACCGCGGACGCCCTGAACCTCTCCGAGCGCCTGGAGACCAAGCTGGAGCGGTACAACGGCAACCTGACCCGAAGCGCCGTGGAACTGGCCAGGGACTGGCGTACCGACAAGTACCTGCGGCGCCTGGAGGCTCTGATGATCGCCGCGGACGAGGCCCGGATGTTTCTGATCTCCGGCAACGGGGACGTCATTGAGCCCGACGAGGGGGTCGTCGGGATCGGCTCGGGGGGGGTGGCGGCCCAGGCCGCGGCAGTGGCCCTGATGGGACACACCGATCTTGGTGCCCGGCGGATCGTCGAAGCGGCCATGGAGATCGCCGCCGGTCTCTGTATCTACACCAACCACCGGATCACCGTGGAAGAGCTATAGGCCGACATGAACGATCTGAAGCCTTCGGACATCGTCAGGGAGCTGGACAAATACATCATCGGTCAGCACAAGGCCAAGCGGAGCGTCGCCATCGCCCTCCGGAACCGGTGGCGGCGGCGGCAGGTGGCCGAGTCGCTGAAAGACGAGATCGCCCCCAAAAACATCATCCTCATCGGCCCCACCGGCGTGGGCAAGACGGAGATCTCCCGGCGGCTGTCGAAGCTCACCGACTCGCCCTTCATCAAGGTGGAGGCATCCAAGTTCACCGAGGTGGGATACGTCGGCCGGGACGTGGAATCGATGGTCCGGGATCTCGTGGAGCTGACGGTGAACGATCTTCGGGCACGGGAACAGGAGGCGGTTCAGGACAAGGCGCGCCAGATCGCCGAGGAGCGAATGCTCGACCTCCTGCTTCCCAAGTCCTCCCAAAGCACAGGCAAGGCGGAGGGGCCGGAATCATCGGAACTCCTGCCGCCCGGGGCGGATCAACCGTCGGCGGAAGAGAACACCACACGGGAAAAGCTCCGGAAGATGCTCCGGCAGGGCAAACTCGACGACCGGTACGTGGATCTGGATGTCTCCGAACGGAACATGCCCATGGTGGAGATCTTCTCCAACGTCGGCATGGAAGAAATGGGGATCAATTTCAAGGACATGTTCAGCAATCTGATGCCCCGGAACACCAAGCGGAGAAAGATGAAGGTCCGGGAGGCCATGAAGATCCTCTCCCAGGAGGAGGCCCAGAACCTGGTGGACACGGAAAAAGTCGTGGGGGCCGCCGTCGAGAAGGTGGAGCAGTCGGGCATCATCTTTCTCGACGAGATCGACAAGATCGCCGGGAAGAGCAGCGGCCAGGGGCCGGACGTATCCAGGGAGGGGGTGCAGCGGGACCTGTTGCCCATCGTGGAGGGATCGACGGTCAATACCAAGTACGGCCCGGTGAAAACGGACCATGTCCTCTTCATCGCGTCGGGGGCCTTCCATACCATCAAGCCGTCCGATCTGATCCCGGAACTCCAGGGGCGGTTCCCCATCCGGGTCGAACTCGACTCCCTGGGACGGGAGGAGTTCTTCCGGATCCTCACCGAACCGAAAAACGCCCTGCTGCTTCAATATGCGGCGTTGTTGCGGACGGAAGGGGTGGAGATCGTCTTCGAGGACGAGGCGGTGGAGCGTCTTTCGGAGATCGCCCAGGAGGTGAACGAGGGGACGGAGAACATCGGAGCCCGGCGCCTCCACACCCTCATGGAGTGCCTTTTGGAGGAGATCCTTTTCGACGCCCCCGACACCCGGCGGAAACGGATCGCCATCGACGCCGCCTATGTGGACGACCGGCTCAAGGAGATCAAGGAAGACGAAGACCTGAGCCGGTACATACTCTAGCTTTTCGGTTAAAGTAATTAGGAAAGCCCATGCAGCCCAGTGTCGCCGATATCCTGATCGAGGCGCTGCCCTACATCCGCCGGTTTTCCGGCATGACCATCGTCATCAAGTACGGCGGCCATGCCATGGTGGATGCGCAGCTCAAGGATGACTTCGCCCGGGATATCACCCTGATGAAACTGATCGGACTCAATCCGGTGGTGGTCCACGGCGGAGGCCCCCAGATCAATTCGGTGCTCGATCAGATGGGGATCCGGCCCAGGTTCGTCCGGGGGATGCGGCTCACCGACGAACCGACCATGGACGTGGTGGAGATGGTCCTGGGGGGAAAGGTGAACAAGGCGATCGTGGCCCTGATCAACCGGCACGGGGGCAGGGCGGTGGGCCTCAGCGGCAAGGATGGCGGGCTCATCTCCGCAAAGAAGCTCCACATCGTGCGGCAGGAGGATGAGACCAAACCACCGGAAATCATCGATCCGGGACTGGTGGGACAGGTGACCCAGGTCAACCCCGGGATCATCAATACCCTGACGAACCAGGGGTTCATCCCCATCATTGCGCCGGTGGGCGCGGGGGAGAACGGGGAGACCTACAACATCAACGCCGACCTGGTGGCGGGCCGGATCGCCATGGCCCTTTCCGCCGGGCGGCTGATCCTGCTCACCGACGTGGACGGCGTGCTGGACCCCCAAGGCGGCCTGGTCTCCACCATCGAAGCCGGACGGATTCCCGGACTGGTGGAGATCGGCACCATATCCGGCGGCATGATTCCCAAAATGGAGTGCGCGGCCGAGGCCCTGGGAAATGGAGTGGGCAAGGTCCACATCATCAACGGAAAGAAACGCCACGCTCTGCTGCTGGAGCTTTTCACCGACAGCGGCATCGGCACGGAGGTGATTCTGTGACGACCACCCGGGAGACCATCGGCCGAGCGGACCGTGCCATCGCGTCCACCTATGCCCGATTTCCCCTTGTGCTGACCCGGGGAAATGGATGCCGGGTCTGGGATATCGACGGCCGGGAGTACCTCGACTTCGTCTCCGGCATCGCGGTCTGCAACCTGGGCCACGCCCATCCCCGTGTGACCGAGGCCCTGGCGCGTCAGGCCGGAGACCTGTTCCACGTCTCCAACCTCTATTATACGGTCCCCCAGACCGATCTGGCCCGGTGGCTGGTGGACCACTCCTTCGCGGACCGGGTCTTCTTCTGCAACAGCGGGGCCGAGGCCAACGAGGCGGCCATCAAGCTGGCCCGCCGCCATTTCCATGAGAAGGGGGAGCCGAACCGGTTCCGGATCACCGCCATGGAGCGGTCCTTCCACGGCCGGACCATGGCCACCCTGTCGGCCACGGGCCAGGAGAAGATCCGCAAGGGATTCGATCCGGTGCTGGAGGGATTCGACTTCGTCCCCTTCAACGACCTGGACGCCCTCCGGGAGGCGGTCGGGCAGGATACCGCCGCGGTCCTTCTGGAGCCGATCCAGGGGGAAGGGGGGGTCCGATGCCCGGATCCCGGTTACCTGGAAGGGGTACGGGAACTCTGCGACCGGGCGGGGGCATTGTTGATTTTCGATGAGATCCAGACCGGGGTTGGACGCACCGGAGCGCTCTTCGCCCACGAGCACTTCGGGGTCGAGCCCGACATCATGACCCTGGCCAAGGCCCTGGGAAACGGGCTGCCCATCGGGGCCATGCTCGCCGTGGAGGGCGTCGCCGCCGCCTTCGGCCCCGGAGCCCACGCCTCCACCTTCGGGGGGACCCCCATCGTCACCGCGGCGGCCCTGGAGGTCCTTAGGGTCATGGAGGAGGAGGCTATTCCCGCCCGTTGCGCCGAGACCGGCGCCTACTTTCGGGAGCGGCTTCAGGGGCTGAAGTCGAACCATCCGGCAGTGGAGGATGTCCGCGGCATGGGCCTGCTTCTGGGGATGAAGCTCGCGGAAAAGGGGGAGGGCTACGTGACCCAATGCATGGAACGGGGGTTTTTGATCAACTGCATCCAGGAGCGCATTCTTCGGTTTATTCCGCCGCTGATTATCGGAAAGGCAGAAATCGATCGGCTGGTGGACTGCCTGGACGACATCCTGCCATAGGGGGATCGGTGAAAAAAGATATTACAAGCCTGTGGGATCTGACGGCCGAGGACTTCGAAAATCTCTTCCAACGGGCCGTGGAACTCAAGAGCCTCCACGGAAAGGGGGATGCCGACCGGCCCCTGGCGGGCCGGACCCTCGGGCTCCTTTTCGAAAAGGCCTCCACCCGGACCCGCCTCTCCTTCGAGGCCGGCATGGCCCAACTGGGGGGAACCGCCATCTTCATCAACACCAAAGACACCCAGATGGCCCGCAGCGAGCCCATCCGGGACACGGCCCGGGTCCTCTCCGGCTATCTGGACGCACTGGCCATCCGGACCTTCTCTCAGCAGACCCTGGAGGATTTCGCCCGGCACGCGGAGATCCCGGTCATCAACGCCCTGACCGATCGGTACCATCCCTGCCAGGTCCTGAGCGACATCATGACCATCGTTGAGAAGAAAGGGGGGTACAAGGGGATCAAGATCGCCTGGTTCGGCGACGGGAACAACGTCTGCCATTCCTGGATCAACGCAGCGGGGGTGTTGGGCCTCCATCTGGTGATGGCCTGCCCGGAGGGGTACTTTCCGGATGAAAGCCTGATCGAACATGCCGGAAAGAACCCGGAGGCAGCCCTGGAGGTCACCTCCGATCCACGATCCGCCGCCGACGGAGCCGACGTGATCTACACCGATGTCTGGGCCAGCATGGGGCAGGAAGGGGAGGCGACCACCAGAAAAAGGGCGTTCGGGCCCTTTCAGGTGAACGAGGGGCTCCTCGAAGCCGCGGACCATGAGGCGATCGTCATGCACTGCCTGCCCGCCCATCGGGGGGAGGAGATCACGGAAGAGGTGCTCGAAGGACCGAACGCCGTGGTCTGGGATCAATCCGAAAACAAGCTTCACATGCACAAGGCGGTCCTCGACGCACTGATCACCGGAAGGTGACAGGGGTCGAAGGTCCCGGCAACGTCCACTCAGCGAGGTATAGGTTCATGTCCCAGAAGGTTCGGAAGGTTGTATTGGCTTACTCCGGCGGACTCGACACGTCCGTCATCCTGAAATGGCTCATCGAGACCTATGACTGCGAGGTGGTCGCCTTCAGCGCCGACATCGGGCAGGAGGAGGAGCTGGCGTCGGTGGAGGAGAAGGCCCGGAGGACCGGCGCGTCGGGGGTTTATATCGACGATCTCAAGGAGGAATTCGTCCGGGAATACGTCTTCCCCGCCTTCCGGGCCAACGCCATCTACGAGGGTCAGTACCTTCTGGGGACGTCGGTGGCCCGCCCCTTGATCGCCAAACGGCAGATGGAGATCGCGGGGGCCGAGGGCGCCGATGCGGTGAGCCACGGCGCCACCGGAAAGGGGAACGATCAGGTCCGGTTCGAACTCGCCTACTACGCCATCGATCCGGCCATCAAGATCATCGCCCCCTGGCGGGAGTGGTCCCTCAATTCCCGTACGGCCCTCATGGCGTTTGCCGAAAAGCACGGCATCGAGGTGCCGACCACACCCGCCAAGCCGTACAGCACCGACCGGAACCTTCTCCACATCAGCTATGAGGGGGGCGTCCTGGAGGATCCCTGGAATCCGCCCTCCGAAGAGATGTACACCCTTTCCGTCTCCCCCCGGAACGCCCCGGACCGGCCCGAGGTGATCGAGATCACCTTCGAGGCGGGGGATCCCACCGCCGTGGACGGGGAGACCTTGTCGCCGGCGGCGCTTTTGAAACGGTTGAACACATTGGGCGGCCGCCACGGGATCGGCCGGTCGGACATCGTGGAAAACCGCTTCGTGGGGATGAAGTCGAGGGGCGTCTACGAAACCCCCGGGGGAACGATCCTGAGGACCGCCCACATCGCCATGGAGTCGATCACCATGGACCGGGAGGTGATGCACCTCCGGGATTCCCTGATCCCCAAGTACGCCGAACTCGTCTACTACGGCTTCTGGTTCTCCCCCGAGATGAAGATCCTCCAGGAGACCATCGACCGGACCCAGGCGAACGTCTCCGGGGTCGTTCGGCTTGAACTCTACAAGGGCAACTGCCGGGTCCTGGGACGGCGGTCCGAACGATCCATCTACAGCCAGGACTTCGCCACCTTCGAGGATGACGCGGTTTACAGCCAAAAGGACGCCGAGGGGTTTATCAAGCTCAACGCCCTGCGGTTGCGGATCCAGAAGATGATGGAACAGGGCGGCTGAAGGCCGGGGCATGTCCGACGACATCGAAAGAAAAGACCCAAAGAACCATAAGCCCTGGGAGGGCCGCTTCGCCCAGCGGACCGCCCGCATCGTGGAGACGTTCACCGCTTCGATTCAGGTGGACAAGCGGCTCTATGGCCACGACATCGAGGGCAGCATCGCCCACTGCCGAATGCTCGCCGAGGCGGAGATCATCGGCCGTGAAGAGGCGACGGTTTTGGAGGAGGGTCTTCGGACGGTCAAGGCGGAGATCGAAGCCGGCGACTTCCGGTACGACGATGCCCTGGAAGACATCCATATGCACATCGAGTCCCGTTTGGCGGAGCTGGTGGGGCCGGTGGCCCGAAAGCTCCACACCGCCCGGAGCCGAAACGATCAGATCGCCCTCGACGTCCGGATGTACCTCCGGGAGGAGACGCGGAGAATCATCGGCCTGCTCCTCGATCTGAGGCGCACCTTCGTGACATTGGCCGAAGAGCACCTGGGAGCGGTCATTCCCGGATATACGCATCTCCAGCGGGCCCAGCCGGTCCTCCTTTCCCACCATTTCCTCGCCTACCACGAGATGTTCACCCGGGACGCGGACCGGTTCCGGGACGGCCTCAAACGCATCGATGTGATGCCGCTGGGCAGCGCGGCCCTCGCCGGCACCACCTACCCCATCGACCGGGAGTATACCGCGAAGCTGCTCGGGTTTCCGGAGATCTCCGCCAACAGCATGGACGCTGTCTCCGACCGGGACTTCGTGGTCGAATTCCTCTCCGCCGCTAGCCTCTGCATGATCCACCTCTCCAGGCTTTCCGAGGAGATGATCCTCTGGGCCTCCTCGGAGTACCGCTTCGTGGATCTGCCCGACGCCTTCGCCACCGGCAGCAGCATCATGCCACAGAAGAAGAACCCGGACGTTCCCGAGCTGGTCCGGGGGAAAACGGGCCGCGTGGTGGGAGATCTGGTCTCCATGCTCACCCTGATGAAAGGGCTCCCCCTCGCCTACAACCGGGACATGCAGGAGGACAAGGAGCCGCTCTTCGACGCGGTGGACACCGTGACGGCCTGCCTTGCGGTGTACATCCAGATGCTGCCGGAGGTCACCTTCAACCGGGAGCGGATGCGCCAGGCCACGGAGACGGGATTCCTCAACGCCACGGACCTCGCGGATTACCTGGTCACCAAGGGGATGCCCTTCCGGGAGGCCCATGGGTGCGTGGGCCGGGCCGTGGGGTATGCGGCGGAAAACGGCAGGGAACTCCACGAGCTTTCCCTTAAGGAGCTGCGCCGGTTCTCGAACCTCATCTCCGAGGAGATCTTCCAGGTTCTCGAAACCGATGCGGTGGTCTCCCGCCGAAATTCCCTCGGGGGGACCGGAACGGATCGGGTGAAGGCGGCCGTGGCCGTCGCCCGTCGCCGCCTCGACCGGGAGAGGACCGAGATCCCCGGATGATCCCCTCCAAACCCTCTCTCCGGGCATGGGTGACCCTCGCGGGGTTGATGGTTCTGCTCTCCTTTCCGGCCGCCTGCGGCAAGAAGGCACCGCCGGCCCCCCCCACGGCGGTTCCGCCGCCTCCGGTCCGGGACCTGGAAGGAGAGGTGGAAGAGGGCGTGGTCCGCCTCCGGTGGTCCCATCCGGGCGGGAACGTGGAATGGTTCCGACTCTATCGGTATCGGGCGGGGTTGGATGAACCGGCCTGTGAAGAGTGCCCGATCCGGTTCCGGCGCATCGCGGATCTCCCGGCACAGCCGGAGGGGATGGCGTATGCCGCCCCCCTTCCGGAGGGGTATCGCTACCGGTTCAAGGTGGTTCCCGTCGCCCGGGGCGGTCTGAGCGGGGCCGACTCCAACCCCGTCGAGCTGATCCACTGAATCCTTATTGCGCTTTTTTCTTCCCCGGCTTCACAGAAGATAGGAGTGGCGGGAATCGGCCGGTTGGTGGGGAATGTGGGAACTTTTCCATTGACTATTCCAAATGGGAAGCTATAGTTGATTTTCTGCCGGAAACGGGGACATTCGGGCACGTCTCTTCCCCTGATCCGAACCCGGAGGGCTTGCACCGGTAACACGTCCATGAATACGATACCCTTTTCCAAGCTGAACGGCTGTGGGAACGACTTCATCCTCATCGACAACCGGGCCTCGGTCGTACCCGAGGATCGGCTTCGGGAATTCACTGTCCATGTCTGCCGGCGAAAACTGTCCGTCGGGGCCGATGGGCTGATCCTGATCGAACCATCCACCAACGGCGCCGATTTCAGATGGCGGTTTTTCAATTCCGACGGCAGCACCGCCGAGATGTGCGGCAACGGCGCCCGCTGCGCCGCCCGGTTTGCCTACCTGCACGGGATCGCGGGCCCGGAGATGGTATTCGAAACGGAGGTCGGCCCCATCCACGCCCGGATGGAGGACCGCCGGGTCCTGCTTAAAATGACCGAACCCCGGGATCTCCGGTTGGATGTTCCCCTCGACCTGGACGGCCGTCGGATGACCGTCCATGGGGTCAACACCGGGGTCCCCCACGCAGTGGTGCTGCCGAACGGAAACGAGGCCTTCGACGTGGTGGAGACGGGGAGACGGATCCGGTACCATGAGGCCTTCGCTCCGGCCGGCGCCAATGTGAATTTTCTCTCCCAGGGCAAGGACGGCCGGTGGATCAACCGCACCTACGAACGCGGCGTGGAGGACGAGACCCTCGCCTGCGGAACGGGCTGCGTGGCCGGCGCCCTGATTCTGTCCCGGGTCACGGGGCACCCGTCCCCCATACACCTTCTTACCCGGAGCGGCGGAACGCTCACCATCCGGTTTCGGGAGCGGGATGGCCGATATGAGGAGGTCCATCTGGAAGGGGATGCCCGGGTGGTCTACTCGGGTCACCTGACGGAGGAGGCCTGGCGTTGAATCCGGATGACCGGCCATGGCACACGGTCCTCATCGGCCTCGGCTCCAACAAGGGGGATAAGAGGGCCAACTGCGCCAACGGCCTGGCCGGACTGATGGAGACCGGGCGGTGCAGATTGTCGGCCGAATCCCCCTATTATTGTACGGAGCCGGTGGCCTACGTAGCGCAGGACTGGTTCGTCAACGCCGTGGCCAAAATCGCCACCACCTACGGACCTGAAGAGCTTCTCCGGGCCCTGAAGCGGATCGAGGAAAGGGCCGGAAGAGCCGCCGGGGGGATCCGCTTCGGCCCCCGTGAACTCGATCTCGATATCCTTTTCTATGACGACCGGATCATTGAAACCGAGCGGCTGACCATCCCCCATCCCCGCCTCCACGAGCGCCGGTTCGTTCTCCGTCCCTTGTGCGACATCGCGCCGGAGATGGTCCATCCCCTTCTCCGTCGATCCGTCCGGGAGCTTCTCGGGGGATTGAACGACGGCGCCCGGGAAGTGGTGCCGTGCTGATCCGCTTTTGGAGCGTCGCGTGTCGGGGCGCCGGCCGCGTCTCCCATTCGAAATCACAGGAATCCAAGGAGGAAAGAGACATATGAAGTTTTTCATCGATACCGCCAACGTCGATCATATCCGGGAAGCCCACGAAATGGGAATGGTGGACGGCGTAACCACCAATCCCTCCCTGATCGCCAAGGAAGGAGGCGATTTCGAGGAGATCATCCGGGAGATCTGCCGGATCGTGGACGGGCCCATCAGCGCCGAGGCGGTCAGCCTCGAGACGGCGGGGATGCTCTCCGAGGCCCGCCATCTGGCCGGTATCCACGAGAACGTCGTGGTGAAGATTCCCATGACCGTGGAGGGATTGAAAGCGGTCCGTCAAGCCACGGAGGAGGGGATCAAAACCAACGTCACCCTGGTCTTCTCCCCGCTCCAGGCCCTGATGGCGGCCAAGGCGGGGGCCACCTATGTCAGTCCGTTCGTGGGGCGGCTGGATGACCTCTCCCAGGATGGGCTCCAGCTGGTACAGCAGATCGTCGACATCTACGACAACTATGATTACACCACCGAGGTGATCGTCGCCAGCGTCCGGAATCCGCTCCATGTGCTGGAGTCGGCCCTGATGGGGGCCCATATCGCCACCATTCCGTTCAATGTGCTCAGCAAATTGGCCGCCCATCCTCTGACGGACAAGGGCATCCAATCGTTTCTCAAAGACTGGGACACCCTCAAAAAATAGCCCGGTCCCAGGGTAAGGTGCAAATGGCTATCGCGCGGATCAAGGTACTGCTCACCCATCCGACCTTTCTAACCCTGTTCCGGGTTCTGGCGGCGCCGGGGATCGTCCTGCTGATGCTCTATCCCACGCGGCTCGCCTCGTTTCTGGCCGCCATTTTGTTCAGCCTCGCCGCCATCACCGACTACCTGGACGGCTACTTCGCCCGTCGGAACGGCTTGGTCTCCAATTTCGGGAAGATGATGGACCCCATGGCCGACAAGCTCCTGGTCGCCTCGTCTTTGATCATGCTCACCTCCCACGGCTGGATCCCCGGCTGGATGGTCTGCATCATCATCGGAAGGGAGATCGCCATCACCGGTCTTCGGGGGGTCGTGGCGGGGGAGGGCAAAGACACCTCCGCCTCCTGGCTGGGGAAGTACAAGACCGGTTTCCAGATCGCCGCCATCATTCCCCTGCTGTTCCATTATCCGTATTTCGGGGTCGACCTGCATGTGGTGGGGATGTTTTTCCTATGGTGCGCGCTGGTGCTCACCCTCTGGTCCGGCACCGACTATGTTTTTCGGTTCCGTCATATTTTCTGGAGCTAATTTTTTCTTGACAAACGGGGTGCAACTCTTTAAATAATAGATTCTTGACTGAGCGGGAATAACTCAGTGGTAGAGTGCAACCTTGCCAAGGTTGAAGTCGCGGGTTCAAATCCCGTTTCCCGCTCCATTTTTTTTGGCGGCATAGCCAAGTGGTAAGGCAGCGGTCTGCAAAACCGTTATTCTCCGGTTCGAATCCGGATGCCGCCTCCAGGTTCTCCAAATGGTTAGGACCAATGGGCTATGACCGGTGGGCTATGACAGGATGGTTGTCATAGCCTTTTTTATTTAGTGGGCCGGCCGCTCCCTTCCGGGGCTCCTGCCGTGACCCCTCCATCGAGCACGCCGATCTCCTGCTCCACCGCCCCGATGATCTCCCCCGACCGGATCAGCCCGCGGACCGTTTCTATGTCCGTGGCGATCACCCGGTCCGCCTCCAGGTGGGGGACCCTTTTCCGGATGGTCTTGTAGGCCGCGAAGGATCCCCTTCCCGGCTTGAGGTTGGTGAAGAGGTCCATCGCCTGGGCGGCGCAGAGCAGTTCGATGGCCGCCACGTTTTCGGCGTTGTCCACCATCGTCCGGGCCTTTCGGGCCGAGATGGCGCCCATGGAGACGTGGTCCTCCTTGTTGGCGGAGGTGGGGATCGAGTCCACCGAGGCGGGATGGGAGAGGACCTTGTTTTCCGAGACCAGCGCCGCGGCGGTGTACTGGGCGATCATCAGGCCGGAGTGGAGGCCGCCGTCGCTCACCAGGAAAGCGGGCAGGCCGCTCAGCTTCGGGTTGACCAGGCGCTCGATCCGCCGCTCGGAGATGTTGGCCAGTTCGGCCACGGCGATTCCGAGGAAATCGAGGGCCATGGCCACCGGCTGACCGTGAAAGTTCCCCCCCAGGAGGAAATCCCCCTCCCCGGCAAAGATCAGGGGGTTGTTGGTGGAGGCGTTCATTTCCGTTTCGATCACCCGTTTGGCGTAGTCGATGGCGTCCCGGCTGGCGCCATGGACCTGTGGGGAGCATCGCAGCGTATAGGCGTCCTGGACCCGGAAGCAGTCCTTGTGGGAGCTGATGATCTCGCTGTCCGCCACGAGCCGAAGCAGGTTTCCGGCGGCCGCGGTCTGCCCCGGATGGGGCCGCACGGCGTGGATACGGGGGTGGAATTCGGTCCGGCTGCCCATGAGCACCTCCAGGCTCATGGCGGCGGCGATATCCGCCGCCTTGGAGAGGCGAAGGGCATCGTAAACCGACAGGCCGCCCACGGCGGTCATCACCTGGGTGCCGTTGACCAGGGCCAGTCCTTCGGCGGACTCCAGCCTGAGGGGCGAAAACCCCCGAGCGGCCAGGGCGTCGGCCCCGGAGAGGGTCCGGCCGTCCACCCGCGCCGCCCCCATTCCCATGAGCACCAGGGAGAGGTGAGCCAGGGGCGCCAGGTCTCCGCTCGCCCCGACGGAGCCCTGGATCGGGATCAGCGGATGGATTCCGCTGTTGAGCATCTCCACCAGCCGGGCGGCGGTCTCCAGCCGGATACCGGCGTTGCCGCGGGCGAAGTCCTTGATGCGCAGGGCCATGACCCCGCGGACCGTCTCCTCGTCGAAGGGCTCTCCCACGCCGGCGGCGTGGCTCATGAGGATGTTCCGCTGGAGGGCCCGGGCGTCCTCCTTGGAGATGGTCACGTCGCTCAACGCGCCGAAACCGGTGGTCACGCCGTAGATGGTCCGCTCCTCGGCGACCCATCCGTCCACCAGCCGGCGGGCGGCGGTGATCCGTTCTTCGGCGGCCGGACTGAGGGCGGCCCGGGCGCCCTCCCTGGCGATGGCCGCCAGGTCCGAAAGGGTCATGCCGTCCAGGCCGAGGATGATGGTCCGTTCTTCTCCCATGTTCACCCCCCGGCGGTCAATTCCCGGAAGGCCCTCTGGATCTTCCGGGTCACCGGTCCGGGGGCCCCGGCGCCGATGGGCTCACCGTCACAGGCCACCACCGGCATCACCTCGGTGGTGGTTCCCAGCAGCATGGCTTCCTGGGCCTCCCGGAGCTGGTGGTCGAAGATGGGGAACTCCTCCGTTGGAACGGACAGCTCCCGGCAGAGTTCCAGAACGACCTCCCGGGTGATGCCGGCGAGGATATAGTTGGTCCGGGGCGGCGTGACCAGGCAACCGTCGAACACGGCGCAGAAATTGGTGTGGGAGCCGTCGGTGACGGCGCCGTCCCGGACGAAGACCGCCTCCTTGACCCTTCGGCGGCGGGCCTCCTCGGCGGCCAGGACGTTGGGAAGCAGGGCCACGGTTTTGATGTCGCACCGGGCCCACCGGTTGTCCGGCACCAGGATGACCCCCACGCCCTTTTCCGCCTCCGCGGGGTCCGCCGAGAAGGGGGATGCCGACAGGTAGACGGTCGGGGGGGGCGCTGGGTCCGGAAACGGGTGCTTCCGCGGGGCCTGCCCCCGGGTGATCTGGAGGTAGATGGCCGCGTCTCCTTCGAGGAGGCCGTTCTCCCGGAGAAGGATCTCCGGAAGCGGGGGGATGGCGTCCAGGTCGGGAACGATGATCCGGAGTTCCCGCAGGCTCCGCCGCAGTCGACGGAAGTGGGCATCCAACCGGAAGGGGCGCCCCCGGTAGGCGCGGATCACCTCGTAGACCCCGTCGGCGAAGACGAACCCCCGGTCCTCGGGGGAGATCCGGACGTCGGTTTTGGGCATCATACGGCCGTTGAAATAGACGATCATAAAGACCTTCCTTTCGGTTTCATCGGCCGGCGGTCGATTCCGCTGGCCGGAAAGGGCGGATCCGGGGGCGGCGTTCTGGGAAACGGGCGACCGCGGCGCCGTCCTCCCCCGGAACCAACACGAGGCGGTGGGTGACGGCCCCGGGCACCTCCTCCGGGTGGTGGGTGACATAGAGGAGATCCGTCTCCGACTCGGATCCGATCCGGTCCACGATGTCGAGGATCTCTCGTCGGTTCCATGGATCGAGCCCCTGACAGGGTTCATCGAGGATCAGGATCTCCGGCGATTTGACCATCGACCGGGCCAGGAGCACCATCCGCTGCTCCCCCTGGGAGAGCCGGTCGAAGGGGCGGCCGGCCAGGTGCCCGACACCGAGTCGCTCCATCCATCGGGTGGCGGTCTCCCGCTGGATGGCGCCGGGCCCGCGGTAGAGGCCGATGGTATCGAAGAGGCCGGAGATCACCACCTCCAGGGCCGTCAGGTGCTTGCGGTACCGGAGCTGGAGTTCCGGAGAGATCATGCCGATCCGCTCCCGGATCTCCCAGATGCTCTCGCCGGTCCCGCGCCGCCTGCCGAACAGATGAACCTCGTTGGCGTAAGCCTGGGGATGATCCCCGGCGATCATGGCGAGCAGGGTGCTCTTGCCCGCCCCGTTGGGGCCCTGGATGGCCCAGTTCTCCCCCCGCCGCAGGGTCCAGGTCACCCCCCGCAGTACCGTCCGCCGGCCATAGGCCACGGAGACGTTCCTCATCACGATGACCGGCTCCGCCTGGGGATCGCTCTCGCCGCCATGGAACTCTTCCACCGGCGAGGTAAATGGGAAGCGCCGGACCGGTGATTGCCGGGACACGCTCTGGAGCATTTCCCTCCGGGTGCCTTGGGCGACCACCCGGCAATCCTTCAGCCGAATGACATGGGAGACCGCATCGGGGATCTCCCCGATCCGATGGGTCACCAGGACGATCTGGGTTCCGGCAAACATCAGGTCCTCCAGGGAGTTCCGGAGGACGAACCGCCCCTGGGGATCGAGCCCCTCGAAGGGTTCGTCCAGCACCAGCAGCCGGGGGCGTCCGGCCAGGGCCTCCGCGATGAGGACCCGCTTGATCTCCCCCGTGGAGAGATGCCGCAGACCCCGGTCCAGGAGCGGCCCGCGTACCAGGCGGCCGGCCGGTTCGGGGAGTACCCCCGTTTCGGGGTCGATGACACCGGCCTGAAGGAGGTGGTCCCGGACGGTGGTGACGACGTCCACCGCCCCGCTGAAGTGGCGGGCGTCGTCCAGCCGTTCATCCCGTTCCAGGATGCGCCGGTGGCGCTCGAAGGAGACACACCCCACCCGGACCGCGGCGGGATCGGATCCCCGGTCCACCCGTCCGACCACCACGGGGACCTCCCCGGTGAGGACCCGGACCAGGGTCGATTTGCCGGCCCCGTTCGGGCCGAGAACCGCCCACTGTTCCCCCTGCCGGATCTCCCATGACGTGCCCGTCAGCACATGCCGGTCCCGCAGCCGGACCGTGACGTTCTCCAGGCGAATGAGGGAATCCCCGTGAAGCGCCGGAAACGGACGGGCCGATCCGACGGTTTGACCGAATTCTGCTTTTCCGATACATTGTGGCATTTGTGTACCCGCTTTTCCAAAAGGCATTTGTAACCGCTCCCATGACATCCGTCAATCTGATAAAGCCCTATTTTGCTGAAAACCGGTGGATCATCGCCCTGGGATTGCTCTGCCTGATCGCCGTCGACTTCTTCCAGCTCTTCATCCCCAGGATCATCAAGTGGGCCGTGGACGACATCACCACCCTGGACGTCGATGGCCGGACGCTTCTGGTCTACGCCCTCGAGATCGTCGCCCTGGCCCTGCTGATCGCCGCCTTCCGGTATGTCTGGCGCCGGTGCCTCATCGGTCTGTCCAGGGAGGTGGAAGAGGGGCTTCGGAACCGGCTCTTCGACCATGTCCAGGGGCTCGACGCCGGCTATTTCGACCGGGTCAAGTCCGGGGATCTCATGGCCCACGCCAGCAACGACCTCCACCACATCCGGATGGCCACGGGGATGGGGATGGTGGCCTTGACTGACAGTATAGTCCTGGGCACGGCGGCCATCGGTTTCATGGCCTACATCGATCTCCGACTCACCCTCCTGGTATTGATCCCCATGCCGCTGATCATCTTCTCCACCCGGTTCTTCGGCCGCCGGATGCACCGGCACTACCAGGAGGTCCAGGCCGCCTTCGCGGACCTGACCGAGGTGGTCCGGGAGCGATTGGCCGGGATCCGCATCATCAAGGCCTACAACCTGGAGGGAACCACGGTGGAAAAGCTGGAGGGTAACTCCCGGGATTACGTGGGGAAAAACCTCCGGCTGACGCGGATCACCGGTTCCTTCTTTCCGATGATGGTCTTCTACTCCAACCTGAGCCTGACCATCATCCTCTATATCGGCGGCCGTCAGACCATCTTCGCCACCATTACGCCGGGGGACTTCGTCGCATTCATCAGCTACCTCGGCCTGTTGACCTGGCCCATGATGGCCATGGGGTGGCTGACCAATCTGATTCAACGGGGCAAGGCCTCCCTGGACCGAATCGACGTCATCCTGAAGACCCGGCCCCGGATCACTTCGGACGAGACCGCCCGGCCCGTGCGGAAACCCGAGGGAGAGATCGCCTTTCATGGGGTCCGGTTCCACTATGGGGAAGGGGAGAACCGGCGGGGGGAGGTTCCGGTCCTCGACGGCATCGATCTGGAGATTTCAAAGGGGGGGACCTTGGGCATCGTTGGACCGCCGGGCGGCGGAAAGACCACCCTGTTGAACCTGATCCCCCGGCTCTATGATGTCTCCAGGGGCGCGGTCACTCTCGACGGCGTCGATATCCGGAGCCTGCGGCTGGAGGATCTGAGAGGGCAGATCGCCTTCGTACCCCAGGAGCCCTTCCTCTTTGCCGGTACCATCCGGGAGAACATCACCTTCGGCCTCTCGGTGGCGGAGGAGCGGCTGACGGCGGCGGTCCGGGGAGCGGCCCTGGAGAAGACGATTCAGGACTTCCGGAAAGGGTACGAAACCCTGGTGGGGGAAAAGGGGGTGATCCTTTCCGGTGGACAGAAGCAGCGGATCGGTCTGGCCAGGGCCCTGTTGCGGGATGCCCCCATTCTGATCCTCGACGATCCCATCAGCCAGGTGGATACCGAGACGGGAAACCGGATCGTCGGCGCCCTGCGGGAGGCGGCCCGGGAGCGGACCACTCTGATCGTGTCCCACCGCTTGTCGGCCCTGCGCTTCGCGGATACCATCATCACCCTGGCGGAGGGCCGGGTCGTGGAATCCGGCGGCCATGACGCGCTGTTGGCGGCCGACGGGTATTATGCCCGGACCTTCCGGATGCAGGAGCTGGAAGAGGAGATGAATGAAAGCTGATTTCGGCTACGCCGAAGAGGAGAAGCTGGGTAAGCCGTATGACCTGAAGCTCTTGGGCAGGCTCTACCCCTTTGCCAGGCCCCATCGGAAATTCTTCCTTCTGGCCGTGGTAATGGTGATGGCCATCACGGTCCTGGAACTGGTCATCCCCTATATCACCAAATTGGCGGTGGATCGGTACATCGTGCCCCAGACCGTCGGGCACCGGGCGGAGCCCGAAGGGGAACGCCGGGACACGGCCCGGTTTCTCACCGTGGACATGGGCCGTCGGGAAGCGGCGGAGATCGTCCGAAAGTATCCGGAACACTTTGAAATCGAGGAGGAGACGGCCCGGATCCCCTACACCGAACTGGCGAAACTGGACCGGCGGGACCTCTCCCGTCTGCGAAGCGGAGATCTGTCGGGGATCGCAAGGCTGGCGCTGTTCCTCCTGGCGGTCATCGCCCTGAGCTTCATCTTCAATTTCATCCAGGTGATGTTGATGGAGTACGCCGGGCAGATGCTCATGCACGATCTGCGGATGAAGCTCTATTCCCATATCCAAAGCCTTCCGGTCTCCTTCTTCAATCGGAACCCGGTGGGGCGGCTGGTCACGCGGGTCACCAACGACATCCAGAACATGTATGAACTGTTCACGTCGGTGCTCACCTTCATATTCAAGGATTTCTTTCTCCTGTTGGGAATCGCCGTTCTGCTCATGGGGATCGACCTGAAACTGGCCCTGGTCTCGTTTTCGGTCCTTCCTTTCGTGCTCTGGGCCTCCTTCATCTTCGCCGACCGGGCCCGGGAGGCGTTTCGGATCCTTCGCGTCAAGGCGGCGGAACTCAATACCCGGTTTTCAGAGACCATCGGCGGCATCAAGGTCCTTCAGCTCTTCCGGCAGGAGGGAAACAACTACGAGCGGTTTCGACGGGTGAACCATGAGAACTATCAGGCCGGCATGCGCCAGATTCAGGTTTTCGCCGTCTTCATGCCGATCATAGAGCTTCTGGCGTCGGTGGCCATTGCCATCGTGATCTACTTCGGCGGGCGCGGGGTTCTTTCCCGAAGCATCAGCCTGGGGGATCTGGTGGCGTTCATCTCCTACATGAGGATGTTTTTCCGGCCCATCCGGGATCTTGCGGAGAAATACAACATCATGCAGAACGCCATGGCCTCCGCCGAGCGGATCTTTCTGATCTTCGACACGCCCGGGGCGATTCGGGAAGGTTCGGCGGAGACCCCCGACCCGGCCTTTTTCGAGAAGATCCGTACCGTCTCTTTCGAAAATGTTCGGTTCGGATACACGGAAGGGGAGATGGTCCTGAACGAGGTCTCCTTCCAGGTCCCCGCCGGGAGCGCGGTGGCCGTGGTGGGCCCCACGGGGGCCGGAAAGACCTCCCTCATCAACCTGCTCCTCCGGTTTCACGACCCTTGCGGGGGGTCCGTGAAGATCAACGGCCGGGACGTGCGGGAGTGGCCCCTCCACCAGCTCCGGTCCAAGATGGCCCTGGTGACGCAGGACCCCTATCTGTTCTCCGGCACGGTACGGGAGAATATCTTCCAGGGCATGGAGAACCCCTCGGACCGGCAAATCGAGGCGGTGTTGGCGGCGTCCAACTGTGCCTCCTTTTTGGACCGGCTGCCCGAGGGGCTCTCCACGGTGCTCACCGAAGGGGGCGGGGCCATTTCCAGCGGAGAGCGGCAGTTGCTGTCCATCGCCCGCGCCTTCGCCCGGGATCCGGACCTGATCATCCTCGATGAGGCCACCTCCTACATCGATTCCCAGACCGAGGCCCGGATTCAGGAGGCTTTGTGGAATTTGATGAGAGACCGGACCGCCATCCTGGTGGCCCATCGCCTCAGTACGGCCAGGGGTGCCGGGCGGATCCTGGTGCTCCATCGGGGGAGGATCATCGAATCCGGGGACCATGAGAGCCTCATGAACCGGCAGGGGTTCTATTTCCGACTGAATCAGCTTCAGATCCAAAATCCGGCCGTCGGGTAGGGATACGGTAGCGATATCTCTTGATTATAGAGCGTGAACATGGTAAGGAAAGTCCCTTGTCAACGTTGAGGAGGCGATTCATCAGGTGAACGAAGATCACCGATTTTTGGTAATTCATCGTTTTGGTAATTCATCAACCCCAATCAAACAAAGGAGAGTGCACCGATGGCTTATGATGCGACGAAGATGGCGGATTGGCAGATTTCCGAAGCTGCCGAAGAGAACATGCCCACCCCGGATGAGTGGCAGGAGAAGCTCGGCCTGACCAAAGAGGAGATGCTCCCCATGGGGCGTCTGGCCAAAGTCGACTTTCTCAAGGTGATCGATCGCCTGAAGGACAGGCCGGACGGGAAGTACATCGAGGTGACCGCCATCACCCCCACCCCCCTGGGCGAGGGCAAGAGCACCACATCCTGCGGTCTGATGGAAGGTCTCGGCAAGCGCGGCGTCAACGTCGGCGGCGCCCTGCGCCAGCCCTCGGGCGGCCCCACCATGAACGTCAAGGGGACGGCGGCCGGCGGCGGCAACTCCCTGCTGATCCCCATGACCGAGTTTTCCCTGGGCCTCACCGGCGACATCAACGACATCATGAACGCCCACAACCTGGCCATGGTGGCGCTGACCGCCCGGATGCAGCACGAGCGGAACTACAATGACGAGCAGCTCGCCCGGCTGACCAAGATGCGCCGGCTCGACGTCGATCCCACCCGGGTGGAGATGGGGTGGATCATCGACTTCTGCGCCCAGGCCCTGCGCAACATCGTCATCGGCCTCGGCGGCCGGTATGACGGCTTCACCATGCAGTCGAGGTTCGGCATCGCCGTGGGATCCGAGCTGATGGCCATTCTGGCCGTGGCCACCGACCTGGCCGACCTCAAGGACCGGATCAACAAGATCACCGTGGCCTTCGACAAGAGCGGCAAGGCGATCACCTGCGGGGACCTGGAGGTGGGCAACGCCATGACCGCCTTCATGCGCAACACCATCAACCCCACCCTGATGTGCACCGCCGAGTACAACCCCTGCTTCGTCCACGCCGGACCCTTCGCCAACATCGCCGTGGGCCAGTCCTCCATCATCGCCGACCGGATCGGCCTCAAGATGTTCGACTACCACGTGACCGAGTCCGGGTTCGCGGCCGACATCGGCTTCGAGAAGTTCTGGAACGTGAAATGCCGGTTCAGCGGCCTCAAGCCCCACGTCTCCGTCCTCACCTCCACCATCCGGGCCCTCAAGATGCACGGCGGCGGCCCCAAGGTGGTTGCCGGCAAGGATCTGCCCGCCGAGTACAAGGAGGAGAACCTGGAGTTGGTGGAGAAGGGCTGCGAGAACATGGTCCATATGATCAACGTGATCCGCAAGTCCGGCATCAACCCGGTGGTCTGCATCAACCGCTTCTACACCGACACGGACGCCGAGTGCAACGTCGTCCGGAAGGCCGCCGAGGCCGCCGGGGCCCGCTGCGCCGAGTCGAAGCACTGGGAGAAGGGCGGAGACGGCGCCCTGGAGTTCGCCGATGCGGTGATCGACGCCTGTAACGACACGGTCGACTTCGACTTCCTCTATCCGCTCGATATGAAGCTGCGCGACCGGGTTGAAATCATCGCCAAGGAGGTCTACGGCGCCGACGGCGTCGACTGGCAGGCCGACGCCGAGGCCAAGGCCCAGATGCTGGAGAATGATCCCTACTACGCGGACTTCGCCACCATGATGGTCAAGACCCACCTGAGCCTCTCTCACGACCCGGTCAAGAAGGGCGTGCCCAAGGGCTGGCGGCTGCCGATCCGCGACGTGCTCATCTATTCGGGAGCCAAGTTCCTCTGCCCCTGCGCCGGAACCATCTCCCTGATGCCCGGAACCTCTTCCAACCCGGCCTTCCGCCGCATCGACGTGAACACCGAGACCGGAAAGGTCACCGGCCTGTTCTAGTATCCACCGCCATTTTATGCCGGGTCCCGCGGGGGCCCGGCACGTGGACCCGCAAAAGAAAAACGCCCGGGAAGTGAAAACCTTCCCGGGCGTTTTGCGTCTCGGGGGGAGGATCCCCGGTCATCCTCTGGCCCAGCAATGGACGAAGATCTTGGCGGCGATCTTGGCCGCCGTGTACTCGGAGACCTGGGTGCCCGGAAGTTTGACCAGCTCCACGATGTCGGCCCCCACCACCCGGCGCCGACGGCCGAGGATCCGGATGATCGATACCAGTTGCCGGTAGGTGAGCCCGCCGGGTTCCGGAGTTCCCGTCCCCGGAAGGACGGAGGGGTCGAGTCCGTCCAGATCGATGGACAAGTAGACCCTTTCCGGCAGCCGCTCGACGGTCTTCTCCATCCAGTCCTCGCCCACCGGCTCGATCGAATGGGCGAAAACCGGTTTCAGATCTCTTTTACGGACAAAGGCAAGTTCTTCGGTTGATAAAGCCCGGATCCCCACCTGGACCACGGGAAGTCCCAGGTCCTCCACCACCCGCCGCATGACGCAGGCGTGATTGTACCGGCTGCCGTTCCACTCCTCTCGGAGGTCGAGGTGGGCGTCGACCTGGAGCACCCCCAGCCCGGGAAACCGTTCGGCCATGGCCGTGATGGGACCGATGGAGACGGCATGGTCCCCGCCGATGGTCAAAAGTCGTTTTCCCTGGTCGAGGATCCCGCCGGCGGCAGCCCTCATCTCCGCCACCGCCTTCCCAGGATCCGCCGTATCGGGGGCCATCGGTTCGGTGGTGTGGATCACCAGGCCGGCCCAGTCGATTTCGGTCTCCTCGTCCAGTCGTTCCAGTTGCTCCGATGCCCGGAGCAGATGGATCGGACCCTCGGCGCTGCCGGCCCCGTAGGAGGGGGCTTGTTCATAGAGGATCGGCAGCACCACGATCCGGGCCGCCGCAAGGGGGGGATTGGGAAACTCGTATCCGCCGAAGTGGGGGAAGCCCGTCGAGATCAAGGCCGGACCGGTCGAGCTACTTGACGAAGACCGCGGCCGCGATCACGGTGGTCCACAGGTTCCCTTCGGCCCCCAGGGCCGCCTGGCTGATGTGCTGGGACTCAACGATCTTCCCCGACATCTGGTAGACCTGACGGCGTTCGTCGTAGTCCTTCTCGGGGTTGAATTCGATTCCGAGGGTGTTGGCCAGCATGGAGGCGGCGAGATCCTCGGCGTACTCCCCGGCTTCGATCTCCGTCTGGCCGAAGCCGTGGTGTTCGGACAGATAGCCGTACCGCGCGTTTTCCGAGGGGAGTGCCAGACCGATGCTCGCCACGAGGCGCCTTCCGGGCTCTTTGCTCTGTTCCTTGGCCATGACGCAGTGGGTGATCTCCCCTGGTTCG
This sequence comes from uncultured Desulfobacteraceae bacterium, assembly GCA_964431545.1. Classification (GTDB taxonomy): domain Bacteria; phylum Desulfobacterota; class Desulfobacteria; order Desulfobacterales; family JAABSP01; genus CAYSLC01. Next base: position 25,988 of record CAYSLC010000006.1, read on the forward strand.
AGCTTGGAGAGGCCCTCCTCGATGGAGATGATTCTGCAATGGGGGGGGAAGATGGAGGAGACCGTCACCAGGTTGAAGTGGGCGATCCCCGCATCCCGCAACGCATATTCGAAGGAGGAGAGGCGCTCTTTGTTGTTGCCGAATCCCTTAACGAAAAACATATATCTGGGTACATACATGGGGGTCTCCTGTTCCGATGGGTCTGGGCGAACCGCATGGGCGGAACGGTTTCGCTCCGCCGGAATAACTTCTTTAAATTAATAAAAAACCGGTCGGATTGTCAACCTCTATGCCGTCCGAAAAAAGACGGCTCCCCCCTCGATTCCGGCCGGCCGGGAGCCGCCGCGCCCCGCCTGGAGTTTTCCCGGAAAAGAGGTTCGTGAGGATAGTTTTCCTTTTTTAGGGGTAGAGACGGAACGGCTCCGCCGTCTCTTCGAAGGCTTCGCATTCATTCCTCCAGAGGGCGGCCTTTTCCAGGGGGTCTTCGCCTCGGTCGATGCTTTGTCGAACCTCCGCATCGCCGGTGATGAGATCGATGGGCGTACGGGTATATTCGTATTCGTATGGCGGGGGCTTCCATTGGAAGGCCTCTGGGTAGAGGCCGCGCACCGCCCAGAGAAAGCGGAGTGTCGCCAGGTAGGGCCGGTAACGGCGTGGGTCGGTGACGTGGATCTGGAAGCCGGTGCAGAGCCGCCCCTCCCATTTGTTGGCCACGGGCTGAAACCCCGCCGGTCGGAGAACGGCCCCCGGTAGTCCCCGGCCGCCGAGCCGGTCCAGAACCTCCCCATGCCTGATGAAAGGGGCCCCGAATATCTCGAAAGGAAGCGTGGTCCCCCGCCCTTCGGAGACATTGGTTCCCTCCCAGAGCACCTGCCCCGGATAGACCACCACCGAGCCGAGGGTCGGAAGGTTCGGAGAGGGGGGCACCCAGGGCAACCCGGTTTCGGGAAAGAACATTTCCCGATCCCATCCCTCCATGGGGATCACCGTCAGCGGACAGCCGATGCCGAACCGGTCGTTGAAGAGCCGGGCCAGTTCCCCGATGGTGAGCCCGTGACGCATGGGGATCGGGTATCGTCCCACGAAGGAGGCACAGGGCTCCCGAAGCAGGTTTCCCTCCACGTCCACTCCGTTTACCGGGTTGGGGCGGTCGAGAACGATCACCCGTTTTCCCAGGGACCGGGCCGCCTCCATGCAATGGGAGAGGGTATAGATGAAGGTGTAGACCCGGGTGCCGGCATCCTGGAGGTCGACGATCAGAACGTCCATCTCCTCGAACATCTCCGGCGTCGGAATCCGGGTTTCGCCGTAGAGACTGAACACCGGAATCCCCAGATCCGGATCGACACCATGATCCGACTCCACCATGTTGTCCTGCTTTTCCGCGAGAAAGCCGTGCTGGGGGGAGAAGAGGGCGCGTAACTGGCCTGGAAACCTCCGCCGGATCAGCTCCTTTGCGTGGTGGAATTGATGATCCACCGAGGCGGCGTTGCAGAGCAGTCCGAGCCGACGGCCGTGGAGCCAACCGGGCGGGGAGTGGGTCAGGACCGAGAGACCCGTCTGGACCCGGGGAAGGCGCCTCACCCCGAGGACGTCTTTTTCCAGGGCTTCAGTCCGCGCACCAGTCGGCGGTACCGGTCGGGGTAGAGGAGCCTCGCCCGCTGGGAGAAAGACTTTACAAAGGCGATGAAGATCCCCAGGAACATGGCGACCATGACGTAGAGAAAACAGTAGATGGCCCGGTTCGGTCCGACCTTTTTGTCCATGTCCGGGACGATGGGGGGGTCGAGGACCGTAAAGCTGTAATACTTCTGCGCCCGGGCGAAGGTCTCCTTTTCGATCTCTTTGGCCAGCATGGCGTAGAGCTTCTCCTTCAGGAGAATGTCCTCGGTCTCCTCGATCTGTCGCCGGATGAACCGTTCGTTCTCCTTCGCCTCCTCCAGAACGTCCTCGCGGAGGGTCTCGCTCAGCTCCACCAGATAATGGGTGACCATTCGCCGGGCCGTCCACGGGTCCGTGTGCTCGAACCCGATCGTGATGGTGCGTTCCATCTTGTCGGCGTTCACCTTGAGGCCCTGTTTCATCCTGAGAAATCCATCCTGGATGGTCCTGGGGCGGACCGGCTCTTTCCTCTCGGCCGGTTCCCCCCCGTCCCCGGATCCGAGGATCATCGACAGGAGGCTCTGTTTTTTGGGTTGAGTTCGGTTGTCCGAAAAGAGGATCGGCATAAGGCCGTACTTTTCGATGATTTTGTAGGTCAGCTCCCGGCTCTGGAGGACGATCTTCATCTTTTCCAGGTCCCCCCCCGCGCCCAGTCCGAACCGGCTCGCCACCATGCCGCCGAAATAGCCGAACGAGGAAAAGGGCTGATAGCCGCTCTCCCCCTGCCGGGGGGCGATGGTCGCTTCGGACCGGTAGGTGTTGACCATCCCCAGGCTCTGGTTGACGGCCAAAAAGCCGGCGAAGAACATCATCCCCAGGATCAGTTTTTTGTTCCCGACCAGGACGAGGAGCAGATCCAGAACGTTGATCCCTTCCGGATCGACCGTCGGGGTCGGATGGCGGTTTTCCCGGTGAACCGCATCCGGGCCGAGAAGGGTGTACTCTTTTTTTGCCATGGGGCGTTTTCCCGATCTAGAAAATTTGGGTGACCGTGATGCCGGCGGTCACCGCGATCTGGTAGAGGATTTCGGTAATGTCCTTGGCATCCCGCATGAAGCTCGTCCGGGTGACCTTTTCCGGCACCAGCACCGTGTCCCCCGGGTGGAGTTCCGTGTTTTCGAATTTCTTCCACCAGGAATCCTCGGTCATTTTACTGACCACGGTGCCGTCGGTTCGGATTACGTACATCAGGTCCTCGTCGGCGTTTTCGGTGGGACCGCCGGTGAGGTTGAGGTAATACCGGAGGTCCGGATTCGCCTCATCGTGGATCAGGGCCGTGGGATTGTGGACCGCGCCGATGACATTGACCGTATGGGGCCGTTTCGGGATATGGAGGGTATCCCCCCCCTCCACCACCATATCGGTGCTCTCTCCCGCGAACTCCGGCAGGGACGCCAGGGCGATCACCACCCGGCCGGTGGCCCGGGTGTCCCGCAGCTTCTCCAGAAGGGCCCGCTGGGACTCCACGAACTGCCGCTGTGCCGCCAGATCCTCCTGGGACAGGGAGGCCTGCACCTCCTGGCTCGAGAGGCGGGCCACCTCCAGCTCCAGTTTCTCCAGCATGTCGCTGATCCGGGACTGCTGGATCTTCCGAACCGACTCCCGGGTGAAGACCGCCCCGCGGAGGTAGGCGTGCTCCGTGAACCCCCCGGCCCGGGCGATCACGTCGCTCAGCCGCTCCTCCTTCCGGATCTGGTAGGTGCCCGGAAAGAAGACCTCGCCCGTGATCTTGACCGACTGCTTCTTGTCCCACCAGTTCGGGATCTCCTTGATGGTCACCACATCGAGGGGCTGGAGATCGAGGTTGTGCTGGGGGTGGTTCTCCTTGGCCAGGCGGATGTTGAATTGGATGATGCGGGTCCGGACCTCTCTGCCCTCCACGATGGAAAACCGGGCCAGCTCGGCCTCCTCCATATATGCGGCATCCCGAACGTTGCCCGCCAGGAGGATGAGATCGTTGATGGTCATGTTGGAGGCGTAGGGGTAGTCGCCCGGATTCCGGACCAGCCCCTTGATGGTCACCGTGTACTGTTCCTTGTACTCCCAGATGCTGTGGATGATCACCTCGTCCATGTCGGTCAGGGTCAGATTGTGGCGGGGGGCTCCGGCCGCCGCCTTCTCCACGTCGAAGGTGTGGATGGTCATTTCCCGGGTATGGGGGGCCGTGCGGCGGAGGTGCCCCAGGTTCAGGTAGGCGTCCCGAGTGAAATTGCCGGCCTTGAAAAACAGATCCTTGAGCCGCATCCCCTGGCTCAGCAGGTAGCGGCCGGGACGGTTCACCTCGCCGTTGATCACCACATAGGGCTCCCATTGATCGTCGCTCACCGAATGGATGATCAGGAGATCCTCGTTCCGGACCTTCAGGTTCTCGGCCGCGTCGTTTGCCATGGCCGCCGCCACATCGAAATAGATGGTGTGGCGGTTCCGCTGCTCGTCCATGCGGACGAGTTCCCCCTTTTGAAGGTAGGCATCGGTGGTGAGATCCCCGGCCTTGAGGATGAGATCCCGGATGGTCATGTCGTAGATGGTATAGGACCCGGGCTTGCGGACCTCCCCCTCCACCGTGGCGGAAGGCCGGTCCTCGAACCGGTCCCGATTGAAAATATAGATCTCGTCCCGGGGCCGCAGGGGGAGGTTCTGGGAGGGGTCTCCGGAGACCAGAAGCTTGCCGAGATCGAAGGGAATCAGCTCCGCCTCGGCATCCGTCCGTCGATATCTCTTGATCAAGGCGTAATCGAGATGGGTATCCTGTTTCAGCATCTCCAGATCGGGGAGGACATCCTTGATCCGGAGGCCCTCCTCGTAGGCATACTGTCCGGTCCGCCGCACGTTTCCGTAGAGATAGACGGCGTTCACCGCCTCCGGAGCGATGGAGAAGACCCGAACCAGGTCACCATCCTGGAGGCGGATCCGTCCCTGTCGGGACTTGAGCCGGTTTTCGGTGATGTCCAAAACCACCTGGTCTTGATTCCGGGCCGACCGTTCGATCTGAATCCGCTGATTCAGCGCCCCCGGAGCGAGACCCCCGGCCAGCTCCAGGACGCGGTCCAGGCTTCGGTCGTCCTTCAACTCATAGATCGCCTCGCGTTTCACGTTCCCCGCCACCGAAACCATGGGCCCCGCCTGGGGGATAAAGATCACATCCCCGGAGATCAGGTTGATGTCTCCGGTGGTGTCCCCTTCCAGGAGGAATTCATAGAGATCGATGGTCTGAATGACCCGGCCGTTTCGTTTCAGTTGGATGTTCCGCAGGGAACCCAGCTCCGTGGGTCCGCCGGCGGAGATGAGGGCGTTGGTGACCGTGGCCAATGCGCTGACGGTATAGATGCCGGGGCTGATCGCCTCTCCGAGAATGAAGACCTGGATGGTCTTCAGTTTACCCATGGAGACGGAGACATTCACCCCGGTGATGGCTTCGGCCCTGCGGTGAATCAGGTCCTTAAGTTCACCGAAAGTGAGGCCGGCCACCGTCAGGGGCCCGATCTTGGGAAACTGGATCACGCCCTCATTGTCGACGGTCAGGGCGTACTGCTCGTCCATCCGGCCCCACATGAGCACCGTGATTTCATCTCCCGGGCCGATGATATAATCGGTCGATACCGGCACCGAGTCGATGGGGGCGAAGGTGCTGGGGGGTTCCTGGAAGAGGTTGTGGCCGAAGATTTCCAGTTCGGGGGGTTCCGGGAGTTCCTCCCGTTTGAAAAAGGGATCCTCCCGAGGGGCCTCTTCATCTTCCTCCTCCGGCGGTTCGACCTCTTCATCTTCCTCCATCATCTCCCGGCTGAAGATGTAGATCTCGTCCTGGGGCATCAGCAGGAGGTTCTGGGTCTCATCGTCGGAGAAGTACAATCGTCCGAGGTCGAAGGTGATCAGTTCCGCGCGCCGGTCCCCCTCCGCGCCGGTGAACATCGACTCGCGTTTCCTGGTTCGAGAGGGGGCGTAGAAGACCCGGTCCTTCCCTTCCTGATTCGATTCGGAAGCCTTCTCTTTTTTACTCCTGTCTTTCCCTCCCTCCTTCTCGTTTTCCTCCGCCTCTATCTCCCCGGTCTTCAGAAACCGGTACCGTTTGATGAGGGCGTAATCGAAGAAGGTATCCTCCTTGAAGCTCTCCAGGTCGGGCAGGATGTCGAGGACGCGCATGCCGGAGACATACTCGTACTCGCCAGGTTGCTGGACGTTCCCGTACAGGTAGATCCGATCTTCTTGTTCCTGGAGGAAGGCCTTTCGCTGTTTTTGGAAAAGCTTTCTTCCGGATTCGATCTCCTCCGGGGTAAGGGTTCCCAGGTCCGCCTTTTCCCGGTACTCCCGGATCATCTCTGTTCCCAGTCGATTCTCCTGGGCCGCCTCCAGAGACTCCCGGATCTCCTGTTCCGTCAGTTGTCCGGAACGAATGAGCTGTTTCAGTCGCCGGGACCCCATCGACTCGGCATCGCGTTGCTGAGCGTTTGCCGGCTGGAGTTGAGAAAGACAGAAGACGGATACCAGCAGAATCAGAAAAACTCGTTTTGCCATGCTTCTAAAACCTGTTTTACATTCCTTTGAATTGTGCGGATCACCAGATATCAGCGGGCAGAAGAGGAAATTTTTTATCGACTGAGGAACCGTTTGTCAAACAGTTTTAATTCTGGTACGGAAAGACGAAATTGGAATTCCAGGATGATGGAACAAAATACTTTTTCAAGTTTGTCGAGGATGAAATGCCCATGAAGCCGATCAGACCGTTGGTTCTCGGATCGATTATTCTCCTTTTCATTCTTCCCTGGCCCGCCGAAGGGAAGGTACTGAGAAGCGATCTCTCCCTCCAGGGATACACGGGGGTTCTCAACGTTCCCAATGCCCTCCTGACCGACCCCGGGGCCCTTGAATCTCTCTTTTCGGATCAGCTCGAACCGTATCGACGCCATCAGGATAGTGTTGAAAATTACATGTTCTCCATCGGATTCCTGCCGTTTCTGGAGGTCGGGGGACGCTTCACCGAGGAGCATCCGGACGGCATCCGGGATCTGTCGGCCAGCGCCAAGGTCGCGGTCCCCCTCTCCCGGTGGTATCCCCACTTCCCCCGAATTGCGTTCGGCATCCAGGACATGGGGGGCGGCGCCACGTTTTTCCAGACCACCTACGCGGTGGTCTCCAAGGAGATCGATCCCGTTCGGCTCAGCCTCGGTTACGGTTTCGGTCCGGATCGACTGGACGGGGCGTTCGGAGGCGCCGAGGTTCGTCTTTTTGACTGGCTCTATCTGCTTGGGGACTACGACACCGAGGAGACCCACGCGGGGATGCGTCTGACCGTGCCGGAGCAATGGTTTCCGGTACCGATGAAGCTGTCCCTCACGGCCAAAACCTCCCTGGACCATGAGCCGGATCAACCCGATTTCGCCCTTTCCTTCCAGATTCCCCTCGGATTCGGATCGAAAAATGCGATGGCCGAACAGGCCCCCAAGGCGGGAGGGATGAAGACGGAGGACGGGGAAACCTCGGGAACGCCGGGGGCGTCCCGCGCGCCGGGCTCCCGGAAGAATACCGGCCCAACCCCAGTCGAAAGCGAAGATAAGGGGAAGGAGACCCTGCTCGCCCTGCAACGGAAGCTGATACAACAGGGATTTGAGAACGTCCGGGTCGGCACCCTGGATGGCGAGGTCCTGGTCATCGAATATGAAAACAACCGATACAACCACAACCAACTGGACGGCCTCGGGCTCGCCATGGGAATGGGGAGCCGGATGGCCCCCGGCCATCTCACCAGGATCCGGGTTGTCCTGAAAGCGGTGAGGATTCCGATTCTCCGCATGGAGGCCCCCATAGAAGCGTGCCGCTCCTTCATGGGGATCGGGAGGGAAATTGCGCTTGGATCGGATCGATTCGCGGAAAAGCTGTCCATCTCCACCGATGGCGATCTCTCGGAGGGGGCGTCCTTCGTCGGCGGAAATTCCAATGATAGCCGGTTCAAACCCCGCCTCTTTCTGTATCCGGGATTGCGGACCTTCCTGGGAACCGAACTGAGCGCCCTGGACTATCTTGTCTCCCTGAAAGCCGAGGCCCGGTTGCAGACATGGAGGGGCGGGGTGCTCTCGGGTCGGACGGACATCCCCGTTTTCTGGAGCGAAAATTTCGACTCCGGAGAGCCATTTCATCGATATCGGGAGGATCCCCGGTTGGAACGGGTGATGTTCCACCAGGGATTCAAACCGTTTCCTTCGGTCTTGAACCAGGTCAGCGCGGGGATGTACCAGGAGGACAACTACGGGGCCATGAACGAAACGTTCTGGACCCTCGGCCAGGGGCGCCACCGCTTTGGGCTGAAGCTGGGATATTTCGATGATACCGACACCGATGAGGAGCGGGAGATCTATCTGGGCTCCTACCGGTACTATCTGGATGCGGCAGACCTCTATCTGGAGGGGATCTACGGAAAATACTGGCATCAGGACCGCGGGGTGACCGCCGAGGTGAAACGGTTCTTCGACGACACGGCCATCTCCTTCTTTTACCGACACGTGGGCGAGGATACCGGTGAACGGGCCGCGGGCATCCGGATCAGCCTCCCCTTGACGCCGAGACGGGACATGAAACCCGTCCATTTCCAGGTCCGGGGATCGGATCGCTGGTCCTACGAGCATCAGACCACCATCGCCGACGAGGGGGAGCGGAACCCCATCAACACGGACATCGCCGTCATCCCGAGGACGACCCATGAGTTGGAGACGGTCTACTCCAATGATGACCGCCTCGGCGCCCGATATATCCGAAAGCACGTTGAGCGAATGCGGGAAGCCTACCGCAGGTGGGGCGATTGAGAATTGAGGGAGAGCCGAAGAGGAAAGGACGGGAAAGGCATCGTTTGCTGAGTCGGAGCGGTGGTGCCCCACGTTGGTGTCGATGAGATGCTTCCCGGAGAGGGAACGCCGGATGGAGAATCAAGAAGGGCGGGAAGAATCCCGCCCTTCTTGATTCTGAATGAAAACCGCCGGCCGAGGCCGCTATGTGGTGGTTCCGCCGGAGCCGGTGGCGATGACCTGAAAGTCGACAACGGGAACGAAGGTGGTGAGATGGTCCGTGGTAAATTGGATCTTCAATCCGTTTTCGTCATACACGTTGACTTCGGGTGAGTGGATCTTCCATCCCTCCCCCTCGTCATACATCCAGATCTCCAGAAGGTCGCCTTCCTCCACGTTCGGGTTGGTCACATCCAGGGTAATGGTGAGGTTCTGCCCGAATTTCCGGATTCGATCGCCGGCCGCATCCACCATGTAGATGTCGACGAAGCCGGCGGTGGTCACTTCGCTCGTATTGCCGTAAGGATCCGGGGAGACGGTGAAATCACCACTTACGAAAGTCGGTTCGGAGTCCCAGTCGCTCACGGTGATCACGAGATCCACGAATCCCGGTTCGGGGAAAACATTGCTGATCAAGTAGGCGAGCGTCCCCCTATCCACTTCAAGCATCGCTTCGCCGGTGGCATTCCCGGAGCCGTCAACGGTGCTGAAGGTGCCCCCGGACAATTCGCCGTCTGCGCTGACAGTCAAGGTGTCGGTCTGTAACGTTGTCGATTTGCCGACGAACACTTCAGGCTCGTCCTCGCTGTCATCGCAGCTTGTCAGGAAAAAGACCGCCATCAGTGCCGCGATCACCAGCAACCCCTTCGCCGTTCTCAATCTCTCCATCATCTCTCCTCCTTCGGTTTTAATGTATTTTGGATGCTTCGATGCGAATAGCCGATTGACCATTATTCCTGGCTTATATTCTGGGCTTATATTCTGGGGATTCCTTTTTCCGGTCGAAATTCCTTGGGGCAAGAGATAACAAACATTGATTATTTTTTCAATAATATTGCTACTGTCGATGAGGATTATATAGATCCTGGGCCGATAATTGTCAATAGAATTTCATTCCCCACCAGAACCCTACTCCCGAGTCTATCGGTGATATTCCTTTGATAGAATTGGCAATACCGCCTGAAAGCTTCGAAAAAAACGATGCCCTATTCCGCCCTCGGGGGAACCGCGCCATTTAGATGGAAAAAGGTTCTCCGGCTGAATGATCTCCGACCGGTCATCCATCCCAATGGTTGTTCCGGCACCTGATCTCAAAATCCTCCGAAAAGGAAGGTGAACCCGATTCCCACTTGGATCTGGGGCTCTCCCAGGTCTCCGGAGAGCTGTGGGGGCCCCAGAAAGGGAAGGAGACCTGCCTGGCCTTCATGGCGGTAGGCGCCTCCGATGTTGAGAATCAGGTGGTCGGAAAGAAAGTAGCTGATATCGCTACGGATGGTGTGGTTGTCGGCCCCGTCGATCTCGGCGTGGTGGTAGGTGTATTGAAGTCTGGACATGGCCTTGTAGGGAAATTTCCAAAGGACGCAGATCCCGGCCCGGAAAAGGCCCGAGTCCCGTTCCGGATCATCGGGGGCGTCCCCGTCCGCCGGCGATGGAGGGCTCGCCGCGTCCACGGATGCATGGCCGTATTCCACGAACAGGTTGGGCATGAAGTTGCCGAGGATCTTCCCCACGGAGAGGCGGATGTAGGGGGTGAGGCTTTCCAGTTCATCGAAGCGGTCCCCGGCGTCGCCGGAATCGATCCGAACCCCCACATCGATGGCGGTGAAGGGCAGGTCCCCGTGCAGCTTCTGGGTCAGGTTCTGTTTCCAGGAGAGGTCTATGGTGGTGACGGTCAACTCGTCGGAATCGAAATCGAAGGATCGGTGGGTCAGGGCCGTCAGTAGGGTGGTCCGCTGGAAGAGGCCGTAGTTTGCGAAGGTACGGAAACCGTTCATGGCCGATAGATCCGCGCCAAAAGGGGAGGGCGTCCCGGGCGGGGCCTCATCCCCGTCGAAGACGCCGATTTCCCCGTCGATGCGGAGATAGTCGAGGCTGATCTCCAGCCGCTTCTTGGGAAGGGGAAGGGAGACGGGGTAGTCCCGGATCAGGGAATCCCCGAGATTGACGGCTTCCGCTGGGAGCGCCGCGAGGAAGAGCCATAGGAACGCCACGGCTACGGGGATCCCGACGGGGCGACGCGTGGTTTCATCGGTCCGGGAATCGGCGGAGGGGGCTTTCATCATCGCTCGGGTCATACCAGCAGCATCCGGTCGGAGGAGAAGGATGCCCCCTGGACTTCGTAGAATCGGGCCACCAGGTCCTCCACCGTCAAGCTCTCCTTCTCGCGACCCTCCGCATCCAGGATGATCCGGCCCCGATGGAGCATGATCAGCCGGTTTCCCAGCGCGAGGGCCTGGTTCATGTTGTGGGTCACCATCAGGGTGGTGAGCCCCCGCCCCTCTATGAGGTCCTGGGTCAACCGCAGGATCTCCTGGGCGGTCTTGGGGTCCAGGGCCGCGGTGTGCTCGTCGAGGAGGAGGAGTTCGGGTCGGACCAGGGTGGCCATGAGCATGGTCAACGCCTGGCGCTGCCCCCCGGAGAGGAGTCCGACCCGGTCCCGCAATCGCGTCTCCAGCCCCAGCCCGAGCCCGGAGAGCGCCTCCCGGAACCGGTCCCGGTCCGGTGCTTTCACCCCGATCCCCAGGCCCTTTCGGGTTCCCCGCTTTCCGGCGAGCCCCATGTTCTGCTCGATGGTCAGCCGGGCGCAAGTCCCCTGGAGGGGATCCTGGAAGACCCGGCCGATGAATTCGGCGCGCCTATGTTCCGGCCAGGCGGTGATCTCCGTGTCATGGAGGAGGATCTGTCCGCCGTCTATGGGGAAGGTACCGGCCAGGCCGTTTAGAAGGGTCGATTTTCCGGCCCCGTTGGAGCCGATGACGGTGATGAAATCGCCCGTTCGGATCTCCAGGTCGACGCCGTCGAGCGCGGCCACCTCGTTGACGCCACCCCTCATGAATCGTTTGCAGACCGATACCAGACGGATCATCGTCCCAGGAACTTCTCTTTGACCCTTGGGGCCGTCAGCGCCAGCACCACCAGTGCCGCGGTGATCAGGTTCAAGTCGCTGGGGGTGAAAGAGAAAGTTCCCCACTTGAGGCCCAGGGCCAGCGCGATGGCAAGCCGATAGACCACCGAACCCATCAGCGCGGCAAAGCAGGCCCTCGGGATGCTTCGGTCCCCGAAGACCGTCTCCCCCACGATCACCGACGCCAGCCCCGCCACGATGGTCCCGACGCCCATGTTGGCATCCGCCGCCCCCTGATTCTGGGCCACCAGCGCGCCGCTCAGGGCCACCATGGCGTTGGAGAGGCCGACCCCGAGGATGATGATGAAGTGGGTGTCGACCCCCTGGCTGGTGATCATCTGCGGGTTGTCTCCGGTGGCCAGCATGGAGAGCCCCAGCTCCGTATGGAGGAACCAGACGACCGTCAGGGTCACCGCCAGCGCGGCGGCGCCGTAAACCAGGGGCGCGGCAAGGTATCCCGAGACACCGGCGGCCAGGACGGGATCGATAACGGTTTCGGCGCCGAGAAGGGAGACGTTGGGTCCGTCCATGATCCGGATGTTGACCGAATAGAGGGCGATCATGGTCAGGATCGACGCCAGGAGGTGGAGGATCTGGAGCTTGGTGTTGAGCAGGGCGGTGACCGTCCCGGCCAGGAATCCGGCCCCCATGGACAGGAGCAGGGAGAGGTAGGGATCGACCCCGTGGGTGATGGCCACCGCCGAGACCGCCGCCCCCAGGGGCAGGCTGCCGTCCACGGTGAGGTCCGGAAAGTTGAGGACCCGGAAGGTGAGGAAGACGCCGAGCACCATAATGCCGTAGACGAAGCCCATCTCGACGGCCCCCGCGAAGGCGTAAAGGGTCATTCATGGGATCCTATTCATACACCTTGTCCGCCCGATTTTTCAGGTTTTCCGGAACCGGGACGCCCATCCCGGCGGCCGATCCGAGATTGATATGGAGTTGGAGTTCCTTCTGGGTCTCCACGGGCATGGTTCCGGGATCCGCCCCCTCGAAGATCCGCTCGGCCATGGCGCCGGTCTGGCGGCCGTGCTTGTAGTAATCGAATCCCATGGCCGCCACGGCCCCCCGTTCCACGGAGTCGACATCCGCGCAGAACAGGGGCATTTTGCTCTGTACACAGACCTTGACGGCCGACTCCAGGGCGGAGACGACGGTGTTGTCGGTGGGGATAAAGATGGCGTCGGCCCGGCCCACGACGCTCTTGGCCGCCTGGTAGACCTCGCTCGATTTCGATACCGTCGCCTCCAGGACCGCAAAGCCGAGCCGTTTTCCCTCCCCCTGGATGAGGGCCACCGTCGTCTTGGAGTTGGCCTCCCCGGAGTTGTAGAGCACCGCCAGCGTCTTGAGCCCAGGCAGGAAGGATTTGACCATCTCCATGTGCTTGTCGACCGGCAGGAGGTCCGAGACTCCCGTAATGTTTCCGCCCGGATGGTTCAGATCGTCCACCAGCCCCGCCCCGAGCGGATCGGTGACCGCTGTGAACAGAAAAGGGGTCTGTTGCATGTGGGGCGCCTTCTTGAACGCTTGGGCGCATGCCTGGGCCGTGGGCGTCGCGATGGCCAGCACGAGATCCGGCTTCTCCCCCATGATCTGGCTGGCGATCTGGCCCGCGGTCCCCATGTTGGCCTGGGCGTTGTGGAGGTTGTAGGTCACCGGTATTCCGTTTTCCGCCATGTAGTCCCGGAATCCCTTCAGCACCGCATCCAGGGCGGGATGTTCCACGAATTGGCTTACGGAGATCTCATGGACGGCCCTGGCTCCGGCGGGCAGAGCCAGGGATGGCATCAGCAGCAAAAGGATCAGGGCGGTTCTGGCTTTCATGTCTGCTCCTCGGTCTTCCGGTTGATGTCTGGAAGCGGATTCCCCTTCCGTCTTTTCGTCCCCTACCATTTGATATATGGATGGCCCGTTGTCAAGGAGTTCTTGGAAAAAGCGGGCCGATCATCGTCCGAATGTATCGAATGGAACCGACGGGCATCGATCAAAATTCAATCAAAATGGGATCGAACGGCCGGGATCAAATGGCTTGACATCCCGTCACCCGGTGAGGTAAAGGATGGCGATAGAGGCGAGGACCCGATGGAGAACACAAGAAAGCGCATTCGACACCCGATGGACGGACGATTGTTTCCCTATCTCTTTTTCTTTTGCTTCCGCACCGGAGGTCCACCCCGGATGCGCTGAGGGTGAAATCGCCTGAAACCGCAAAAAAGCCGTGGGGAGACCTCAGATCTCCCACGGCTTTTTTTATGTGGACAGGATCGGGCCCCGATGCCGGACGTCCTGCCCGAACGGAACAGCAACGCAGCGTACGGAGAATCCGGACATGGAGGAACCAAAAGGAAAAAGCCCTGATTCACAACGGATCGTGACGCTCAGAAACCGAATCGACGCCATCGATGACCAGCTTCTTCAGTTGGTCAACCGCCGTCTGGAGATGGCCCTGGAGATCGGACGGGCAAAGGCGGTAAACGGGGGCGAGGTGATCGACAGCTCCCGGGAGACGGCCATTCTCAACCGAATGGTGGGGATGAACCAGGGCCCCATCAGCGATACCGCCCTGCGGCAGGTGTTCAGGGCCATCTTCGGCGCCTCCCGGGATCTTCAGACCTCCCACCGGGTGAGCTACCTGGGGCCGGAGGCCACCTTCACCCACATGGCGGCCATGAAGCATTTCGGGACCGGGGTCTCCTTTCTGCCGAGCCCGAGCATCCGGGACGTCTTCAACGAGGTGGAGAAGGGGGCCTGCCACTTCGGGGTGGTGCCGGTGGAGAACTCCATCGAGGGGGCCGTCAACCACACCCTCGATCTCTTCTTCGAATCGGAGCTGAAGATCTGCGCCGAGATCTACCAGACCATCTCCCACGACCTGCTCGCCGCCACCGGGAACCTGAAGGACATTCTGGAGGTCTACTCCCATCCCCAGGCCTTCGGTCAATGCCGGGGGTGGCTGCAACGGTACCTGCCGAACGCCCGGCTGACCGAGTGCGGCAGCACCGGCCAGGCGGCCCGTCGGGCCCTGGCGGAGCCGGGTACCGCTGCCATCGCCGGCAGCGAAGCCGCCAGAATGTACGGGCTGGAGGTGATCGCCTCCCGGATCGAGGACGTGGCCCGGAACACCACCCGGTTTCTGGTGATCGGGGATGAAGCGGTTCACCGGACCGCTGATGACAAGACCTCCATCATGTTCGTCACCTCCCATATCCCCGGGGCGCTCTACAAGGTCCTGAAGCCGCTGGCCGACTCCGGGATCAACATGGTCAAGCTGGAATCCCGCCCCACCAAGCATGAAAACTGGAGTTACTTCTTCTTCGTCGACGTGGAGGGCCACATCGAGGATCCCCGGGTGGCGGAGACGGTGGCGGAGATGGGTCGGCTCTGCCTCTACCTCAAGTGTCTCGGCGCCTACCCCCGGGCCTCGGAAAAGGGGGAGCGATGACGGCGGACGGGGTCCGGCAACCGGGAGGCGACCCGGACCGGGCCGGCGAAATCGACGCGGAAACCCTCCTCTTCGGGGTCATGGGCGATCCCGTCTCTCACAGCCTGGGCCCCGCCATGCACAACCCCGCCCTGCGCCGTATCGGGATCAACGGGGTCTATCTGGCCTTCCGGGTATCCGATCCGGGATCGGCCGTGGCCGCCATGCGCGCCCTGTCCATCAAGGGGATGAGCGTGACCATTCCCCACAAGGTGGCGGTGATCGATCACCTCGATGCCATCGACCCCATGGCCGCCCGCATCGGCGCGGTCAACACCCTTGTCCTGGAGAACGGCCGTCTCCTCGGCCTCAACACCGACGGGCCGGGGGCGGTGCGCGCATTGAAGGCGCAGGTCGATCCGGCGGGCAAGCGGGTCGCCGTGGTCGGCGCGGGCGGGGCGGCCCGGGCCGTCGTCTTCGGTCTGAAGGACGGAGGGGCCGTCCCCACCATCCTCAACCGGACCCTTGAAAAAGGGCGGCGGCTGGCGGATGCGGCGGGGGTCGAATGTCGCCCCCTCGCCTCGGTGGATGGGCCGGAGTGGGAGATCCTCATCAATACCACCCCGCTGGGCATGGTGCCGAAAACCGACGGCATGCCGGTGCCGGAGAGGTGTCTCGAACCGGGGATGGTGGTGATGGACATCGTATACAACCCCCTGCGGACCCGGCTGTTGAAAACCGCCGAAGAGCGGGGGTGCCGGATCGTCGACGGCCTGGCCATGTTCGTGTATCAAGGGGCGGCCCAGCTGGAGCGTTGGACCGGCCGGCCCGCGCCGGCGGATGTCATGCGAGCCGCCGTTCGCCGGAAGCTGACGGAGGGGAGATGATCGAGATCAAACCGCACCGGATCGGCCGGGTGGCTGTGTCGATTCCGGGGTCCAAGAGCTACACCCATCGGATGTTGATCGGCGCCGCCCTGGCGGACGGCCCGAGCACCCTGATCAACCCCCTGCATGCCGAGGACACCCGGCTCACCCGGGATGCCCTTCGGCAATTGGGGGCCGGCATGGAGGTGATAGGGGACCGGATCCATGTCCGCGGAACCGGCGGAAGGCTCCGGGCCCCGGCCGGCCCCATCCACCTGGGGAATTCCGGCACCTCCATGCGACTGCTCACCGCCCTGGCGGCCCTGGCCGACGGAGAGACCACCCTCACCGGAACGGACCGGCTCTGCGAGCGTCCCGTGGGCGATCTCCTGGAGGCCCTCCGGGAACTGGGGGTTGAAGCGAGGTCCGTCCGTGGCGACGGATGTCCGCCGGTCTTCGTCTCCGGGGGGAGCGTGGCCGGGGGGGGCGTATCGATCAAATGCGGCACCAGCAGCCAGTATCTGTCCGGCCTGCTGCTCCTGGGCCCCCGCACCCGGGACGGCCTGGAGATCGAGGTGGCCGAGGGGCCGGTCTCCAAACCCTATATCGACATGACCATCGATGCCATGGCGCGGTTCGGCATCGAAGTCCGCCGTCGGGGGTACGAGCGGTTCTCGGTGCCGGGGGGGCGGCCGTATCGGTCCGGCACCTTCACGGTGGAGCCGGACCTCTCCAATGCCTCCTATTTCTGGGCCGCCGCCGCCGTCACGGGGGGATCCGTCAAGGTGAACGGCGTCAGCGGCGCCTCCCGCCAGGGGGACCTGCGGATCACCGACTGCCTCGCCCGGATGGGGTGCCGGCTGATCGACGAGGGGGACGGCCTCCGGGTCGAAGGCCGGGCGGCGTCGGACGGACGGCCCCTTCTCGCGGCCGTCGAGGCGGACATGGGGGATATGCCGGATATGGTGCCCACCCTTGCGGTGGTGGCCGCTTTCGCAAGGGGACGGACGGTCATCCGGAATGTGGCCCACCTTCGGGCCAAGGAGAGCGACCGGCTGGCGGCCACCATCAAGGAGCTGGGGAAAATGGGGATCGAAGCCCGTGCCGACGAGACCGATCTGACGGTCATCGGAGGGATCCCCCGGGGGGCCTCCATCGACACCTACGACGATCACCGCATGGCCATGAGTTTTTCGGTGGCCGGGCTCGCCGTCCCCGGCGTGGTGATCCGGGATGAGGAGTGCGTCCGGAAATCCTTCCCCGGCTACTGGGAGACCTTCCAGGGACTCTACGCCGGATGAACCTCTTTCTGATCGGCTATCGCTGCACGGGCAAGACCAGCGTGGGGAGGGTTGTGGCCGACCGGCTGGGATGGACCTTCAGGGACGCCGACGCCGAACTCGCCCGGAACTTCCGAACCACCATCTCCGAGATGGTGGCCGAACAAGGATGGCAGGTCTTTCGGCAGCGGGAGCGGGAGACCCTCCTCGATCTGTGCCGGCTGGACCATTGCGTCATCGCCACCGGCGGGGGCGTGATCCTGGATCCGCAAAACGTCGCCGACATGAAACGGAGCGGAACGGTGGTCTGGTTGACGGCATCTCCCGATGCGATCCGGGAGCGGATCATGGCGGACGCCCAAAGCTCCCATCTGCGCCCGGCCCTCACTGAAAAAGGGCTCGTCCGCGAGATCGAAGAGACCCTGGCCCACCGGATCCCGCTCTACCGGAGGGCCATGGACCACGAGGTCGCCACCGACGGCCGTTCGGTGCGGGGGATCGCGGCCTCGATCCTGGAAAAACTGGAGGAATCAGGTTGCCTCTGAAAACCGACCGGCCGGACCGGTCGAAATCCGGTCAAATCTGGATCCCCGCCACGGTGATGTTGTCCGACCCGCCGGCGGCCAGCGCGGTCTCCACAAGATCCTGAAACCGTTCCTCCAGGCTCCGAGCCGAGCCCAGAATCGAGGCGATGGTGTATGGGGGCACCTCTCCGTATAACCCGTCCGAGCACAGGAGGATGATGTCGGTCGGTTTCACGGCAAAGCTACCCGTGTCCGGCTCGCAGAGACGGCACCCCACGCACCGGAGGAGCATGTTCCGCATGGGGTGTTCCTTGGCCTCCTGTTCGGTGATCTCGCCGTTTTCCAGGAGTTGGCCGGGGATCGTGTGGTCCTGGGTGATCCGCACCAGATTTTCGTCCCGGAAGAGATAGAGCCGGCTGTCGCCGACGTGGGCCCAGTGGAGGAAGGGTTTTCGCAGGTACGCCAGAACCATGGTGGTTCCCATCCCCTGGAGTTCCGGTCGTTGGTGCACCGTCTGTTGGATGGCGTCGTGCGCCTCCATGATCAGGTCCCCCAGGTACCGGCTGATGTCCGAGTTGGGCGGCCGGCACTTCCCCACGCTCTCCACGGCCAGTTGCGAGGCCATGCCGCCGGCGATCTCCCCCCCCATGCCGTCGGCGACCACCAGCAGGTGGGCGCCGCCGTCCATCTCCCGAAGCAGGTGGTGATCCTCGTTCTGCTCCCGTCTGTAGCCGCGATGGGTCAAAGAGACGGTGACCATGAGCGATTCCATCTACCCCGGCGGCGTTCGGCCGGGCCTATGGGAGTGCCCCCGCCGGCGGGACGGCGGCCCGGTACAGCGTTGCATCGCCCCGGATCCCCACCGCCGGAGCGCTTGCGGTGACCAGGACCGACGCCCCCTTGCCCATTTCCTGGGCCTGGCCGGAACGGGGATCCGAAATGGTGCATCGCCCCCGCGTGCACAGGAGGACCTGGACCGTTCCGCCCGGAAGAATCGACTCCCCTTGTTCCGGTTTCGGCTGGAGGACCGACAGCCGGAACTCCTCCGTCGGGGTGGGGTAGACCGATTCGACCGGACTCACCGGCCGGGGGGTGAGGATGTCGACGGCCGTCGGCTCGAAGCGGAGCACCGACATCAGCCGGTCGACATCCAGGTGCTTGGGGGTGAGTCCGCCCCGGAGGACGTTGTCGGAGTTGGCCATGATCTCGATGCCGACCCCATTCAGATAGGCATGGGGCGCGCCGGCCGGAAGGAACATGGCCCGGCCGGGCTCCAACGTGACCAGGTTCATCAGGATCGGGGAGAGGACCCCGATGTCGGCGGGGTAGGCGTCGTGGAGGCGGACCATCCAGTCGAAGGCCGGATCCGGGTTCCGGCATCGCCGCGCGGCCGCCACGGCTTCCGAGAGGAGGGAGGCCGTCTCCGCTGCCTCCGTCGCCATCAGCCTTTGAAAGGCCGTGCGCATGCCCTTTGCTTCGGACCCCCTCCGGAGGGGGGCGAGCTTCCGATCCAGGGAGGGTATGCCGAGGATTGCAACGTTTTCCAGGATGTCGTCCGGGCTCCGGAACCCGTTCAACCCGGTGAAGGGGGTAAGCGCGCAGATGCACTCGGGCTTGTGGTTGTCGTCCTTGAAGTTTCGGTTCGGGGCGTCCAGCGGAATCCCCATCCGGTTCTCCTCGGCGAACCCCTGCCGGGCTTGTTCCCGAGTGGGATGGGCCTGGATGGAGAGGGGCCGTGCCGCGGCCAGCACCTTGAAGAGGAAGGGGAGGGTGGCATGGAACCGGTCCGCCGCATCCGTCCCCAGCACTTTTGTGGGATGGTTTCGGATGAATTCAGCCAGGCCTTTCCATCGGCCGTCCACCAGAACTTCCGAAGGGGCCTTGGGATGGGCCCCCATCCACAACTCCGCCCACGGCTCCCCGGCCGGATTGTCGATCCCCAACAGCTCGGGGATTGCCGACGGCGATCCCCAGGCATACTTCATCGCGGGATTTTTCAGAAGAAAGATGGTCTTCATCGATGGTTACGCACGCTACCTGTCGGCATCCGCCCTATCAGCCAAAATGATCCGTTTCGATTACCACAACAACGGAAGGAAAAGCAACCGATACTTCGGTCAATTTTGCGGGGAGTAAAGGTGGGGTTCGGTGGTGGTTTTTATGGAACGGCGTTCGGCAAAGATCTGTCGGCGCTGATCTCCGGCGACTCCGGATCGACGAGCCGGGGCGGGTACCCATGGGGCTATTTTCGGGTCAGCACCGCCATCCGATCCTTCAGGGCGGCGAACTCCTTTTCCGGGATCTGCTCCCAGGGCCGGGTTGGGGAGAACTGGATGAAGACGGCCACGTCCGGGGAGAAGATCTTCCCGGCGCTGAGCCGGGGGTTGGGGAGGCGGTATTTGAACTCGTCGCCGAGGTCGAGGATCAGGTCGATCTCGTCGTGCTCCTGGAAAAGCTCCACCATGAAGTAGGCCCGGGTCTTGCCGGAGCCGCGCAGGTGGCGTCCTCTCGCATCCTCATAGACCTCGATGACGCCACGCTCCACCGGCACGGCCGAGTAGTCCGCGGTCAGCAGGAACGCCTCCTCGACGAGGTATTCCCCCTCCTGGAAGGGAACCCAATCCATGGGACCTCCTTTACCGTTGTTTCAGTTCGGCGAGGGTCTCGCCGTCGCAGACGTCGAACTGTTTGCCGCACCCGCCGCAGAGCATCTCGCACTCATCTGGGGTCCGGGTCCTGCGGCGTTTGAGCGGCATGCCGCACTCCGGGCATTTGAGGTCCTCCCGGCTTTTGTCCTGGTCCATTGGCGCGCCTCCTTTCCCTTTGGTTGGAACATTTGAAACTATCCATAATCTAGTGCCGTTCTCCTTTTGGTGCAAGGAAAGCCGCCATCGAACATCGAAGGGAAGGGCTGACGCTTCAGTCATTCGGCTGCCGGGAGTGCCTTATGGGGGTTGAGGATCCCCATGGGATCGAAGGCGGTCTTGATCCGGCGCATCAGCTCGGCGGCCACCGGGTCGATCTCCGCCGCCACGTAGGGCCGCTTGGTGATCCCAACCCCGTGCTCGCCGCTCAGGGAGCCGTCCAGGGACAAGGTGTGGTCGAAGATCTCGGAGACCGCCCGGTGGGCCGTCTCGGTCTGTTCCGGATCTTCGGGGTCGAACATGACGTTGACGTGGAGGTTCCCGTCCCCGGCGTGGCCGAAGACGGGGATGGAAAGCCGCGTGCGCTCGGCCACCCGCCGGATGCGGTCCATCATCTCCGCCAGCCGGCCCAGGGGGACCACGATGTCCTCGTCGAGCTTTCCCCGGGCGATTCGGCGCATGGCCGGGTTGAGAGACCGCCGGGCCCGCCACAGCCGATCGGATTCCGCCGCGTCGGCGGCCCGCCGGACCGATTCGCCTCCAACCTTCTCCAGGAGCCCCGTCAGGACTTGGGACTGACGGCCCACCACCTCCGGGGGGCCGTCGATGTCGATGAGGAGCATGGCTTCGGCCGACGGATCGAGGGCCAGGCCGGCGTATTCCGACACGGCCCGGAGGCAGGCGCCGTCCACGAACTCCAGGGCCGTGGGGCGGATCCCGCTGGCCAGGACCGACCGGACCCCCTCCGCGGCCCGGTCCACCCCGGGGAAGAGGGCGCTGACGGTCGCCTTGGCCTCGGGCAGGGGGAGCAGCCGGAGGGTGGCCGAGACGATCACCGCCAGGGTCCCCTCGGAGCCCACCAGGAGACGGGTGAGGTCGTACCCCACCACCGATTTGACCGTCGATCCGCCGGCGCAAAAGATCCGTCCGTCCGGGAGCACCGCCTCCACCCCCATGACATAATCCCGGGTGACGCCGTATTTGACGGCCCGGAGCCCCCCGGCGTTCTCCGCCAGGTTTCCCCCGATGGTGCAGATGTCGGCGCTGGCCGGGTCGGGGGGGTAGAACATCCCCTTCTTCCCCGCCTCGGTCCCCAGTTTCGCCGTGACCACGCCGGCCTCGACCACGGCCACGCCGTCGCCGGGGTCGATCCGCCGGATCCGGTCGAGTCCGGCCATGTCGAGGATGAGGGCGTCCTCCACCGGAACCGCGCCGCCGGTGAGACCGCTGCCGGCCCCCCGGGCCACGATGGGCAGCCGGTGTCGGGTGCAGACCGCCAGGATCCGGGAGATCTGGCCGATGTCCACGGCACGGACCACCGCCTCGGCCGGCCCGGCGGCGCCGGAGGCGTCGTACCCGTAGACGTGGCGGTCGCTGGGGGATTCGCTGACGTTCTCCGGCCCGGCGGCCCGGAACAAGGCGTTTTTCGCGTCTTTATCCATCATCGGCCGTCATCCGGTGCCATCATCCGGCCGCCGGGCCGCCGGGGCGGGCCAGCTGGGCCGCCATGCGGATCGCCTCGATCATCGATTGGGGGTTGGCCCGACCCTCGCCCGCCTTGCCGAAGGCGGTGCCGTGGTCCACGGAGGTCCGGATGATGGGCAGCCCCAGGGTGACGTTGACGCCGGCCATGGCCGACCAGGCCCCGGTCCCCTGGTCCAACTGGAACCCCACCAGCTTGGTGGGGATGTGGCCCTGGTCGTGGTACATGACCACCACGGCGTCGTACATGCCCCCGCGCATCTTGGAAAAGACCGTGTCCGCCGGCAGCGGACCGATGGCGTCGATGCCGTCGGTCCGGGCATCGGCCACCGCCGGCGCGACCTCCCGGTCGTCCTCGTCGCCGAAGAGGCCGCCCTCCCCGCAGTGGGGGTTGAGGCAGGCCACGGCGATGCGGGGGTCGGGGATGGAGAGGCGCGTCAGGGCCTCGTGGATGAGGCCGATCACCCGGCGGATCCGCGCCTTTCGGACCCGTTCACACGCCTCCCGGAGGGAGACGTGGGTGGAGACGTGGACTACCCGGAAGGCGCCCTCGGCGAGCATCATGGCCACGTCCGGGGCCCCGGTCTTCTCCTTGAAGATCTCCGTGTGTCCGGCGTAGTGGTACCCGGCCGCGTTGATGGCCGCCTTGTTGATGGGGCCGGTGACGGTGGCGTCCACGGCTCCGTCCAGGGCCAGCCGGATGGCCGTCTCGATGTATGCGAAGGAGGCCCGCCCCTGGGGGGCGGTGACCTCCTTGTGGGCCAATTGGGCGGGGTCCATGTTCCCCAGGTGGAGGACATCGGCCGTTCCCGGCATATAGGCGCCGCCGTCCGGCCGGTCCACCGGGTTGACGGCCAGGGGCAGCCCGCAGAACCGGACGGCGTTCTCCATGATCCGGGCGTCGCCCACCACCAGGGGCCGGGAGATCCGGTGGATCTCCGGCTCGTGGAGGGCCTTTGCGGCGATCTCCGGGCCGATGCCGCCGGGGTCCCCCATGGTGATCGCCAGCAGGGGTCTTTCCTTGTCCGCCATTCAGGTCTCCTTCCGCTTCAAGGTGTCGTAGAGTTGGATGAGCGTCTCCCCGGTCCCGAAGGCCCCCGCCTTGGTCACGGCATAACGACCCCGATGCGGTCCCTCCCGGAGGAAGCCCCGGGCGAGGCCGGGCAGGATCTCGTCGATCAGGACCATCCCTTTCGCTCCCAGCACCTGGAGCACCCCATGGGCCGTGTCGCCGCCGGTCAGCACCAGGGCGTCGGGCCGGTGCCGTTCCACCACGACGCCGGCCAGGGCCGCCATGCCGCCGCACACCCTTTCGGGTTCCTGGAAAGCGGTCTCCCCGGAACGTCGGCCGATGGCCAGGACCAGCCCGCCGTCCCAGTCCGGAACCCGCTCGGCCAGGGCCGCCACACCGGTACCCGATGCCGCTTCGGCCAACGCCAGGGGTTCAAGAAGGATCTCTCGGCAGCCCCGGGCTTCAACGAGCCGTTCCACCTGGCGCGCCGTTACGGGGGAGGCGGTGCCGCGGACAAAGAGGACCCGTTCCGTCTCGGGATGGTCGGGGGGAGGATCGGATCCGTCCGGCGGCAGCCTCCGGGCCAAGGCGGCGGCCAGCCCGGCGGAGCCGGCGAGGATCGCCCGGGGGAATCGGGCCAGGGCCAGGTCGGCCACGGCGTCGAGATGGGCGTCGGCCACGGCGTCGAAGGTGATGTGGGAGACGTTCTGTTCGAGGAGGCGGGCCACGGCTTCGGCCGTGGTGTCCCTTCCGTCGGCCAATGTCGCCAGATCGATACGGCCGACGGAGCCCCGGCTCCCCTCCGCCACCAGAACCGTGAGGCGAGATTCGGTCACCGGCCGCACCGGGTCCCGGCCCATCTCGGTCTCGGCCACCGGGATGCCGTGGACCCGGTGGATGTCATTTTCGGTGGTCCGTCCCTGCGCGGGGAAGGCGGGGGCGATGAAGGCCACCGGCCGATGGCCCCTCTGGAAGGGAATGGCTTCCAGGAGGGCGTCGAGTTCCGGGCCGATGTTCCCCCGCAGACAGGAGTCGATCTTCTTGTAGATCCGGCTGAATCCAAGATCAGTCAGCCGGGCGGCGGCCTCCCTGACCCTCTCGGCGGCCCTCTCCGGCGTCAGGTGCCGGGTGTCGGTGTAGAGGGCCAGGGTCCGGGGGAGGTCTTCGGCGCCGGGATCGGCAAGGGGATCGAGGCCCAGAAGGTGGACCGGATCGGCCCGGCCGATGAACTGGACCCCGGTATCGGCGGCGCCGGTCAGGTCGTCGGCGATGATGGTGATCTCGGGCATGGCGGGCGCTTTTCGGTCTCTGTTTGGGGATCGGATTGGCTCAGGCGGCCCTGGCCGGCACGGGGAGCATGTCCGGCGCGTGGGTCAGGACGGTGATCCGGCACCGGGGCCCCTGCCGGCGGATCGCCTCCTCCACGGCCCAGTCCAGGGAGGGGGCGTGGGTGTGGCCCAGGCGGATCTTGTCCGCCTCGGGGATCCCCGGGGAGTAGAGGATCACCGGGGCCTTCTCCCGGACCAGGGCCCATGCCGTGGCCAGGGCCGCGGCCACGCCGTTTTGGAGTTCCCCCCGCGCGTAGGCCCCTTTGATCTCCGCCGACGACCAGGCGGTGAAATCGAGGAGGTCGGTATGGACCGGGCTGATCCCCTCGGGAGCCGGGGTGGCCACGATGATGGTCCCGCCCGGTTGGACCATCCGCTGGGCCGGGTACTGGGCCTTGTGGGACTGCCAGAAGTCGAGTTCACAGGGGAAGGCGTTGGCCACCACCACGTCCGGGGTCTCGTGGTATTCGATCCCGTAGATCTCCCGGGCCAGCCGGACCCCGGCCTCGAAGGCCGCCCGCATTCCGCCGAAGAAGACCCCCACCACGCCGCCGTCGCTGTCGAGGACCACGTTGAAGATGGTCCGCATCCCCACCCGGTCGGCCATGTCGTCCATGTCCGCCCGCACCGGGTTGTCGGCTTGCCCCAGGAAGGAGTCCCCGCCGCTTTCGCACGACAGCATGTGGGTGGCGGCGGTGGTGGTGGGGCCGCAGACACCCGGCTGGATGATCTTGGAGGAGCCGGAGTACCCCGGGATATGGTGGGGGACGATGGCCCCCAGGCCGATCACCACGTCCGCTTCCGCCACGTGCCGGTTGACGGAAAGGGGGGTGCCGTGGGCCGAGGTGCCCAGGTCCATCAGGGTCTCCGGGTCCCGCCACTCGTGGTTGAAGACCCGGATCCGGCCCATGACCTCCGGCCCGACCTTGGCGGTCATCTCCGCCTCGGTCATGTACCGGTGGGTTCCCAGGGCCATGATGCAGGAGATCCGCTCGTCCGGGACCCCGGCCCGGTTGAGGCGGGAGAGAATCGGCGGGATGATCCGGTGGGCCGGGGTGGTTCGGGTGACATCGTCGCTCACCAGGATCACCCGGTCGGTCGGCTGGACCCACGCCTCCAGGGGCGGCTGTCCCATGGGATCGGAAAGGGCCGCCTCGATGGCGGCCGGGAGATCCCGGAGGGGTTCGGTGGGATTCGGGCCGAGCACCTCGGCCAGGTTCCCGTCGGGGACCTCGAACCGGCGGGTCCCGCCGTTGAAAGGTAGGGAAATCTCGGCCATGACGTCAGCCTCCGAACATGTTGGGGACGAACAACACCAGCGCCGGTACATAGGTGATCAGCAGCAGCAGGAAGATCATGATGGCCAGGAAGGGGGCGATGAACCGGATGATCTCCGATAGTTCGATCCGGGCGATGTTGCAGGAGATGAACAGACAGATGCCCAAAGGCGGGGTGAGCATCCCCACCGCAAGGGCGGTGACCATGACCACGCCGAAGTGGACCGGGTCGATGCCGAACCTCTGGACCACCGGCAGAAAGACCGGGGTCAGGATGATGAGGGATGCCGACGTCTCCATGAAGGTGCCGACGATCAGCAGGCAGAAGACCACCAGGCCGTAGAGGACGTAGGGCGAGGTGGTGAGGGTGGTCAGGTAGGCGGCCACGTTCTGGGGGACCCGCTCGGCGGTGAGGATCCACCCGAAGATGTTGGCGGTGGCGATCAGCAGCATCACCGTGGAGGTGGAGATGGCCGCCTTGGCGAAGATCCTTGGCAGGTCCCGGATCCGCAGCTCCCGGTAAACCAGGAATCCGACGATGACGCCGTAGAGGGCGGCCACCACGGCCGCCTCGGTGGGCGTGAAGATCCCGCCCAGGATACCCCCCAGAATGATCACCGGCATCAGCAGGGCCCAGATGGCCCCCAGGAACGTCCGGCCGATCTCCTTGAACCCCAGAAACGGCTCCCTTGCGTACCCGGCCCGCTTGGCCAGGAAGTAGCTGCCCGCCATCAACCCGCCGCCGATCAGGGCGCCGGGGATGAAGCCGCCCATGAACATCTTGCCGATGGAGACCCCGCCCACCACGCCGAAGATGATCATGGGGATGGAGGGGGGGATGATGACGCCGATGGAGCCGCCGGCCGACTGGACCGCGGCGGCGAACCCCTTCTGGTACCCCTTGCGGATCATGGCCGGGATGGAGACCGCCCCCACGGCGGCGGTGTCGGCGGCGGCGGCGCCGGAGATGCCGGCGAAGAACATGGCCGCCACCACCGCCACCATGGCGAGGCCCCCGTGGACGAACCCCACCAGGGCGTGGGCGAAGTCGAAGAGCCGCCGGGAGATCCCCCCCGACTCCATCAGCTCCCCGGCCAGCATGAAGAAGGGGATCGCCATGAGGGGGAAGGAGTCGGCGCCGGTGAACAGGCGCTGGGCCGCCAGGGTGAGGGGGAGGTTGGAGCCGAACTGGAGGGTCGCCACCGAGGCGACCCCCAAAGAGAAGGCGATGGGCATCCCCAGGAGGAAGCAGGCCACCAGGACCACGAAGAGGATCGCCGTCACAGCCGGACCTCCCGGTCCAGGGGCCTGCCGGCGGCCGCGGCCAGGGCCACTCGCACCGAGTTGATGAACATGAAGATGGCCCCCACCGGCACGGCCATGTAGGGGTAGATCATGGGGATGTGCATGGAGGGCGAAGTCTGGAACTGGATGATCGACAGGATCTTGAACCCCCAGTAGATGATGAGCGCCAAAAAGATCTGAATGATCAGGTTGACCGTCAGGACCACCGCCCGATAGGGTTTCTCCGGCAGGATCTTCCGGAGCAGGTCGATCCCCAGATGGACCTGGTACCGGACCCCGGCCGCGGCCCCCATGAAGGAGATCCAGACGAAGAGGTACCGCCCCATCTCCTCGGACCAGGCCAGGGGATCGTTGAGGACGAACCGGTACCAGACCTGGGCGGTGATGACCACCACCATGCCGGCCATGAGAAGGGCCAGGAACCAGTTGATCATCCGGTCCATGAGCGTGAAGGCGGCGCTGAGGAATGCCCGCATATCGTTAGGGTCCGGCTCCGGGTGTAGGCTGAAAAAGAAAAGGACGGCCGACCGCCCGGGCAGTGGGCCTGGAGCCCCGCCCGGACGATCGGCCGATGGTTTCGGCTGCCGAAAGGGTCTATTCGGCGGCGCTCCGGGCCGCGTCGATCAGGCGCTTGCCCTCCTCGGCGTCGCCGCCGCCGATGGCCTTGATCACCGAGGGGTTCTCATAGACGCTCTGGACCGCTTTTTTGAAAGGCTCCTTGTCGGGATGGGTGACGATCATCCCCTCTTTCTTGAGTTCCGCCTCCAGGTTCTGGTCCGCCTCCATGGAGAGCTTCCGCTCGTAGGCCTTGGCTTCGGCCGAGGCCTCCTGAAGGATCTTTTGCTGTTCCGGAGTCAGCCGCCGCCAGGTCTGTTCCCCGATGAGGAGCATGGCCGGGGAGTAGAAGTGGCCGGTCATGGCCAGGTACTTCTGGACCTCGAAGAACCGGGAGGAGTGGATCACCGCCAGGGGGTTCTCCTGTGCGTCCACGGTCTTCTGCTCCAGGGCGGTGTAGAGTTCTCCGAAGGCCATGGGCAGGGGGCTCGCCCCCAGGGCCTTCATGGTGAGGATGAAGACGTCGTCCTCCATCACCCGGATCTTGAGACCCTCCATATCCGCCGGCTTTTCGATGGCCCGCTTGGAGTTGGTGATGTTCCGGAAGCCGTTCTCGTACCACCCCAGGCTCCGGATGCCGACGTTGAGGAAGAGTTTGGCGATGTCCTCGCCGATCTCCCCGTCCAGGACCTTGTAGCAGGACTCCCGGTCCTTGAAGAGGAAGGGGAGGTTGAACAGCTTGACCTGGGGCACGAAGTTGCCCAGGGGGCCGGTGGAGGTGAGGGTCATCTCCAGGGAGCCGAGCTGGAGCCCCTCCACCATGTCCCGCTCGGAGCCGAGCTGGGCCGCCGGGAAGAGCTGGACGTCGATCTCGCCGTCCGTCTTCTCCTCCACGATCTTTTCGAAGTGCTCCACCCCCTTGTTGTAGATGTGACTGGGCTGGGTGGACGTGCCGCACTTGAGGATGACCTTGGCCTGGGCCAGGGGGGCGACCAGCAGGATCGCCGTGAGGATTGCGATTACGGACAGAAGCGGCTTTTTGGACATGGGACCTCCTTTTTTTCCGATGTTGGGTTGATTGGAAATACCATCGAGCCCGAAAGTCGGGGCGGAATCCAAAGATACGGCTGTCGCTATTTGTTCCGGAGGGCCTGGAGTTCCTCCAGCTCTCCCTCCATCATTTGATAGGTGTTCGCCGCCTCGGGGAAGGACCCCGAGCGGACGTCGGCCGCGTAGGCCTCGAAGACCCGGAGCATCTCCGATGCCAGATCGCCGTACTTCTTGACGAACTTGGGGGTGAAGGCCTGGAAGATCCCCAGGATGTCGGAGCAGATCATCACCTGGCCGTCGCAGTCGCCGGCGCCGATGCCGTAGACCGGGATCGGAAGCTCTTGGGTCATGATGTTCGTGACCTCCGGCGGCACCGCCTCCACCAGCAGGGCGAAGGCGCCGGCCTCGGTCACGGCCCAGGCGTCGTCCAGGACGGCCATGGCCGTCTCGGCGGTCCGGCCCTGGGCCTTGAATCCACCCAGCATGCCGGAACTCTGGGGCGTCAGTCCCACGTGGCCCATCACCAGCATCCCGCCGTCGGTGAGGGCCTCGATGATATGGGCGACCCGGCGGCCCCCCTCCAGCTTGATGCAGTCGACCCCCGCCTCCTTGTGGAACCGGACGGCGTTGCGCACGGCGTCCCCCACGCTGGCGTGGTAGGCCCCGAAGGGCATGTCCCCGATGACGAAGGTGTTGGGGGCCGCCCGGCGGACCGCCTCGCAGTGGTAGATGCACTGATCCATGGTCACCGGCACCGTGCCGCTGTAGCCGTAGACCGCCATGCCCAGGCTGTCGCCCACCAGGAGCATGTCGAGGCCGGCCTTCTCGGCCAGTTGGGCGGTGGAGAAATCGTATGCGGTCATCCAGACGGCCTTTTTGCCCTCCTCCTTCATCCGTTGCAGGTCGAACCGCGTGAGTCTCTTCTTCACTTGTACCTCCGTCTGTTTCGGGTGGCGCGATGTCGGCGATGGGCGGCGCCGGCGCAAGGGGCCGGAACCTTGCCGGCATCGACTGAATGTCGGGTGAATTCGGGGTATGGTATGCTCAAAAAACATTTAATAATCAGTATCTTCATAGGAAAGTCGACGATCTTTGTCAAGAAGTTTTCTCCCGGGTCTCGTCATCCCGCCGGGCCGGGTTAGGTTTTGACATTGACTCGGAATTGCTGCATAAACAGATGGCGACGGCTCGAGGAGCGCCCACCTTGCGTGCCCGGAGAACGGAACGATCCATGAAGCTCAAAACGAAGCTCAAAACCTGTGTTCACCCCGACGGACGGTTCATCCACGGGGTCCACCGACCCGCCTACCAGGTCAGAAACCTGAGGGAGAACGACGCCCCCGCCGATCTGGGCGTTCTCCCCGACGGCTCGGCCCACGCCAACACCGCCAACTTTCCCCAAGGGGACGTGGCCGAGTCCGGGGCCGATCCCATCTGGGAGATTCCCAACCCATTTCCCTTCCGGGGAGCCACCTTTATCATCAAGAGCGCCGCGGACCGCGCCGCCCGGAACCCCATGTCCATCTCCCTGCCGCCGCCGCCGGAGGTCTCCCTGTCAAAGATGCTTGGAGAGTGGGAGGTGGGAGCCCGCTGCGCCGATCGGGTGGAGAGCTTTTTCCGCCGGCTTCCCCTTCCCCTGAAGGTCTCCCTGGCGGCCAACACCACCGATCCCGCCGATGCCCGACGGCTCGCGGAACGCTGCTGCCGGTTCGTCCATGATTCCGCAACAGGCCGGCCCACAGGCCTGGTGTATGAACCCGACGGCCGGGGACGGATGCGTCCGGCGATCTCCGAGCCCGAGGTCTTCGAGGTGGTGGTCAACAACCCCTGCCTGCCCGACGACTACAAGGAGGCGATGGTTCTCCGTCCGGGGGCTCAGGGGGAGAGCGAGATCGTGGGGGAGTGGCGGGACCCGGCCTCCGGCAGCCACGTCTTCGAGTACCTGCGGCGGAACAGCTACATCCCCTGGGGCCACTACGCGGCCAACATGGCCCATGATGCCATCCGCTACCGGGCCGCCGACCTCACCCTCTCCGATATCACCGGCATGCGACACCTCTACTACCAGCGGACGTATGTCCGGGTGGCGGAACGCCTTGGAATCGACGTCCCAGAGGGGCGGAAAACCTTGTCTCCGGAGGCGCTGGAAGCCCTGAGAGCCTCCGTTCTGGAGGCGTTGCATCGGACCGGAATCCGGCTCCCCTTCAACGCCACGCTCTGGGGGTGGAACTTCGGGTTCGGCTACGCCGGCTCCGGGTACCGGCTCCACGCCTCCCACCAGCAGGTCCACCAGCAGTATGCGCTGCTGCCCGGAGAGGTTCCCCTTCCGGAAGGGGGCGCCACGGGCGTCTCCACCGTCCCCGGCTACGCCTGCGGCGACCTCGTGGCCGACTTCATCGGCCGGTACCGGCGGGAGACCGGGGTACCTTTTTTCGATACCTATCTTCGGGCGATCCGGAACAACCGCCGGGTGGACGGGGATCCTTCCGCCGAGCGGAGCCTGGTGATCCACGAAACCGACGGGGTCCTTCTCTTCGTGCCCAAGGCCCAGACCTCCCAGTGGGAGGTGCAGCTCATGACGGCGGACCCCGTGGGCAACATCCTGGAGGCCGCCCCGTCGGTCCGGGCCGCCCTGGACCGGGCCATGCTCGTCGCGGTCCGCGTGTTGGAGGCCATGGGGGCCCGAATGATCACCACCATCGAGTGCGCCAAGCGGTTCGACGGAGAAGGGGCGGATCAGCGGCTGCTCTACAGCTTCCTCCCCAAGCTGCCCTACTCGCCCGGGGCCTTCACCGAGGCCCAGTTCCGCTGGATCAACGGACACTACCCGGAGGACTTCGCCGCCGCCTGCCGGGGGCGTCTAAAGGCGGCGGCCGTCGACCTGCTGGGATAGCCGCCGGTCCGATACCTCCTCTGGTTTTCAATGGCGCCATTCCGGCGTTGAAATCGATGGGGAAATAGTGGTAAGACAAACGGAGCCGTTTTCGACGGAAAAACGGGCTTTCATCGATGGAACCTCATGGGAGAGGAACGCCATGACCACCTGTATCCTATTGAACCAGGATTATTCCTTCCTCAACGTGCTCAACTGGAAGCGGGCCATGTGCCTCATGGCCAAGCAGAAGGTCCAGGTGCTGATCTACTCCGATCGGATCATCCGGACCGCCGAGGGGATGAGCTTCCGGGTCCCCGCCGTCCTGAAGCTGCTCAAGCTGATCCGGACCCTCTACCGGAGCAAAGTCCCTTTCAGCAAGCGGAACGTCATCATCCGGGACGGCTTCCGGTGCGCCTACTGCGGGGTCAACCAGACGCGGCTGACCATCGACCACATCATCCCGCGTTCCCGGGGCGGGAAAGATGACTTCGACAACTGCGTGGCCTGCTGCCGGGGGTGCAACAACCACAAAGGGTGCAGGACCCCCCGGGAGGCGCGCATGGTCCTCCGGACCCGGCCCTACGAGCCGACCATCTCGGAATTTTTCAGGCTGAAGGCCCGGAAGATGGGGATCAACGATATCCTCAAGGACCTCGGCGTCTACTAGGCGGGGCCGGGGCGCCCCGGAGTCAACTTCGGAAAGGACCTGTGGGGTGGGGGAGACCAGCGAAAGAACAGGGGAGGGGGACACCGGGCGGCCGCCCGATCCGGAGGCCGTTCCGGGCGGATCGGCGGGCGCGGACCCCGGGTCCGGGACGGACCCGTTCCGGGTCCTGGTGGTGGATGATCAACCCCTCAACCGCAAGGTCGCCCAGGCGCTTCTGGAGGCACGGGGGTACGCGGTGGACCTCGCGGAAAACGGGCGGTCCGCCGTCGAATTCCTTCGATCCCACCCGTGCGACGCCGTGATCATGGATCTCCAGATGCCGGAGATGGACGGATTGGCGGCCACCCGGGCCATCCGCGGCGATCTTGGATTGGAAGAACTCCCCATCATCGCGTTGACCACCGAATCCGCGGAGGCCGACCGGAAAGCCTGCCTGGACGCGGGCATGAACGACCATCTGGCCAAACCGATCGACGACAGGCCCCTGTCCCGTGCCCTCGAAAGATGGATCCGGCCCCGACGGACCCGTTCGTCCGGCACGGACCCGGCCGCCCTCTCTCTCCGGTGGAGACGGCTTCCCAACGCCCTGCCCGGATTCGACATCCGCGAGGCCAAGCGGCGGACGTCATGGAACGATTCCTTCCTGAAGCGGTTGATGATCGAATTCAGCGAACGGTACATCGACACCCCGCGGATCCTCCGGGAGCGCCTCGCCGGCGGTGGAATCGAAGAGGCCGGGGAATGGGTCCGGGGGCTCGGGGAGGCGGCCGGGACCCTTTCCGCCCGAAAACTCCACCTGACGGCACATCGACTGGAAAGATCGCTCCGGGGAGAGGATCCGGAGATGGATCCCGAGGCCTTCGGGGAGTTCGAGGCGGCCCTGGGAATCGTCATGGAGACGATCCAGCGGATGGGAGGCGGCACGCCGGACGGACAGACCGCCCTGCCCCCCCCCACGATCGGAACGCCGCCGCCCAGGATCGATTGCTTCCCGCCCCCCGTGCCCGCCTCGGAACTCCTCCCGCTCCTGGAAAAGATGGAGACTCTGCTCCGGCAGCGGAACATGCGGGCCGAGGAGTGCCTGGAGAATCTCATGGAACGGGTCCAGGGCGGACCGTTGCGGAAGAACCTCGACGCCATCGCCGGTCACGTCCAAGGGCTGGATTTCGAGGGGGCCGGGGAGGAGGTACGGCGGATGCGTCGGAGGGTTACCGCGGAGTAACTGTTTCGTTGAAAAAGATCCGTCGCGGTGGTAGTGCTTCAATCTCTTCAAAATCGATCGGTTCTCCGTGAATCGACTCCCACCCACGAGAAAGGGGGAAGCCCATGATCGACATCGTCCGACTCAAAGAGAGCATCTCCATCAAGGATTATGAACGGATCACCTTTCTTTCCCGAGCCGTGGGCGAGATGCGGGACGTGGTGATTCCCTTCCTTCCCGATCTGAAGGACCGGACCATCTGGATGATCAACTCCACGGAGCAAGGCGGCGGGGTGGCCGAGATGCTCCCCCGTCTGATCTCCCTCATGGGCGACCTGGGTCTCGATGTCCGGTGGGCCGTGATCAAGACCGACCGGAAGCCCTTCTTCAGGCTGACCAAGAACATCCACAATCTCATCCACGACTCCGGGGAGATGACCCTGGGCGACGAGGAGCGGAGGGTTTACGAGGCGGTCAACCGGGAGAACGCCGAGAGTCTCAAGGCGCATCTGAAACCGGGCGATGTTCTGGTGGTCCACGATCCCCAGCCCCTCCCCCTGGGTCAGATCCTCAAGGCGGAGATGGACATCCACACCCTCTGGAGATGCCATATCGGATTGAAGCGGTCCACGGATCGGACCCGCCATGCCTGGGGGTTCCTCCGGCCGTACATGGACGGCTACGATCGGGTCGCCTTTTCCGCCCACGAATATGTTCCCGAGTACCTGCTGGGCAGGCACCGGATCATCCATCCGGCCATCGACCCCTTGAACCACAAAAACCGGGAACTCGATCCGGTCAAGGTCATGGGGATCATGTGCAACGCGGACCTGGCCAAGGCCCACCAGCCGCTGGTTACGCCGTCCTTCGATCATCCCGCGCGCCGCCTGAGGGGGGACGGAGAGTTCAACTCAGCCACCAATCCCGACGAGATCGGGTTCCTGTACCGGCCCATGGTGACCCAGATCTCCCGGTGGGATCGCCTCAAGGGATTCTTGCCCCTCATGAAGGGGTTCGCCAAGATGAAGCGGCGCGCCTTGGAGCGGCCCGACGACCAGTGGCCCAGCGAACGGCACAGGCGTCGCATGGCCATCGTGCGGCTGGTGCTCGGCGGGCCGGACCCGGCGGCGATCCAGGACGACCCCGAGGGGATCGAAGTCATCGAGGAACTCACGTCGGCCTATTGCGCCCTGCCGGAGGAGGTCCAGAAGGACATCGTGGTCCTGGCCTTGCCCATGGATTCCCGAAAGGAGAACGCCCTGATGGTCAATGTCCTCCAGCGGGTCTCCTCGGTGGTGGTCCAGAATTCCCTGCAGGAGGGATTCGGACTCACGGTGACCGAGGCCATGTGGAAGCGGCGACCGGTGCTCGCCTCCAACGCCGGCGGCATCCTGGAGCAGATCGAGGACGGAACCG
>CAYSLC010000007.1:0-58535 GCA_964431545.1 uncultured Desulfobacteraceae bacterium
CCCTTTCTCCTCGGCGGATGGCGCTCCGCGCTGCCCTTCTTCGTCCAACAGCCCCGGCATTTCATCCAAAGCGGAGAGGTCGAGTTCCTCGGAATCATCGATCGAGGCCTGATCCGTTCCCTTGACGCCGTTTTCGTCCTTTGATTCCATGTCTAAATCCAGATCCAAGACCAGTTCTTCGGGTTCATCGCCGTTCTCCTGTCGATCGGCCTTCTCACGGTCACGGCTGACCATTTCATCCAGGTCGGACAGATCGAAATCATCTGAGTTTTCATGGTCGATGTCATCGGCTAGGGCCTTGTACATGTTGGGGGCGTTGAATTCCACCGTGGCGAACTCTTCGGGATCGAGATCCATGTCCGCCTCGGTTTGGATCTCCACGGATTTTTCCTCGGATTCCTCCTCCAGGGCCTGGTCCAGCTCCGCCAGGTCGAGATCCATCCCCTCGGCCTCCTCGTCTTCCCCATCCATCTCCGCGTCCAGACTGATGCCCAGGTCCTCGAATCCCTCGTCTTCTTCGTCGGAAAGACGGATCTCCTCGCCGTTTTCCATGTCGTCCAGGCTGATGGTCATCGAATCGGGCGTCTCGTCCGCGCCATTTTGGGATGGGGCTTCTGCCCCCTCGAACGATTCTTCCTCCGGTTCGTCGTCCAGATCCGGGAGTCCGAGATCCTCCAGTTCCATGGACGGCAGCGGCGTTTCGGCCGGGCGCTCTACCCGCGACTTTTTTTCCTTCGGTTTGGAGTCGGGAGGGAGGGCCTCCGGGGGACCGGCTTTCGGATCCGCCGAAGGAACGGCCTCTTCTTCGATGTCGAACAGATCCTCCAACTCGGAGAGATCGAAGCCCACCAACTCCGTTCCGCCCGGTTTCCCGGCGGACCGGTCCTCCGCTTCCACGTCGAAATCGTCCGAGACCTGACGGGCCAGCTCCTGCTGAGACACGCCGGCCTCCTCCTTTACCCGCAGGCCCATGGTCTTCCGTTCCTTGGTCCCCTTTTCCACCTTTGTCCGCTGGGCCTTCAATCGAAGCTTTGAGGCATCTTTCCCATCGGAAGCCGGGCTTTCGGCACCGGTCTCGGCGGGTGGATGGGCGACGAAGACGTTTCCGCACTTGGAGCATCGGATCTTGGAGCCTTCCGGCTTGAGCCGATTTTCGTCGATCCTGAAAGTGCTCTCGCACTCGTTACAGGTAATCCTCATAAAAAAGACCTCATTGGCTATAATTTCAGATGGAAGATACCTGGGAGGTGCCTATAGTTTTCAGCGTAATCGAGACCATAACCAACGAGGAATCCACTCTCAACGACATGGCAGGCGTAGTCAATGGCAATCTCCGCCTTTCGTCTCTCTCGTTTGTCAAGAAAAGCGCAAACCTTGATGGATCGCGCACCCCGTGTTTCGAGATGATCCTTTAAGTAGCCCAGTGTCAATCCGGTATCGACGATATCTTCCACGATGAGAATATCCTTGCCCTCAACGTCGATTTCCACCGCCTGATGGAAGCGGACCTCCCCCGAGGAGCAGGTGCCCGAACCGTAGCTGGCGGCCCTGACGAAGTCGATTTGAACGGGGATCGTCAGGTGTCGAATGAGATCGGCCAGAAAAATGAACGCACCTTTCAGCACACCGATCAATACGAGTTGGCCCTCCCGGTAATCCGACGAAATGGTCTCTGCGGCGGCGGCCACCTTCTCCTCGATTTCGTCGGACATCAGGACGGGGATCAGTTCGGGCATGATTGCCTTTACATACTAACGGGTTATCCGGCCGGCCGCGCCGGTCTGTATGGAGGATGCAAAAGTATCACAATCTATTAAAATAATAGCATCCTAGGCATACCTTGATTTGAACGCCCTTGTCAATAAAATGGTGCACTCTATAAGCCCGCCTCGGCCAGTTCCTCCACCAGGCGTTTCTGCTTGTCCGTCAGGTTTCCCGGCATGCCGACCAGAATCGATACATAGAGATCTCCCCTGCCGCTGCCCTTCATGTGGGGCAGGCCGTGGCCGGCAAGCCTCATCTTCGTTCGGTGCTTGGTCCCGGGCGGGATCTTCAGGCTCAGTTCCCTCCCGTCCAACGTCGGCACGGAGATGGTGGTGCCGAGGAGCGCTTCGCTCAGCTTCACCTCCCGGTTGACGAACAGGTCGTGGCCATCCACGTCGTAGACGGAATCCGGCTGAATCTTGGACTGGATGAAAAGATCCCCGGAGGGCCCGCCGTAGGGGCTCGGCTCGCCCTTGCCGGCCAGCCGGAGTTTCTTTCCGCCGATCATCCCCCGGGGGATCTTCACCGTGACGTTTTCAGTCCGGCCTTTATGCTGGAAATTGACGGTTTTGCTGGTCCCCGTGGCGATCTCCTGGAGGGTCAGGGGGAGTTCGTAGACCAGGTCCGAGCCCTTCATCTGGGTCTGCCGGCCGCCCATTCCCCCGCTGAAGGGCGAACCGCCGCCGAAAGAGAACCGGACCCCATCGCCCTTGGTGGAGAAAAAGTTGGCGCCCCCGAAGCCGAACTCCTTGAAGATGTCGGAAAAATCGAATCCTTTGAAGATATCCTCCTGGGAGTATCGTTGCTGGAAGTCCGCCGAACCGTAGGTGTCGTACTGCTTCCGCTTCTCCTTGTCGCTCAACACGGCGTACGCTTCGCTGATCTTCTTAAACTTCTCTTCGGAGCCCTTGTCCCCCTTTGCGTGATCAGGGTGGTGCTTCATGGCGAGTTTACGGTACGCCTTTTTGATCTCCGTATCGGAGGCGTTTTTATTCACCCCTAAGATTTTATAGTAGTCCGTCTCTGGCATCGCTTGCAAATCTCCGTTTCTACGTTCCTTATGGTGATCCTCTCAAAGACGCGAGGATGTAACCGGCCTCCTCCGAAACACTTCTACCCTGTCAAACCTCGCGAAACATGTCATGAAAGTCTTTAACATATTAAAATAAGTTGATATTTTCCAAGTGTCAAGGGTGGTGTCCTCGGGCGGCGGATCGGGCTCGGGCCGGGGGGCGTGTCCGGAGTTTCGGTTCTTTTTCGGGTCGATGCCGCCATTACTTGCGGCTCTGTTTCAGGCGGTCCAGACGGAGCCGCTGCCGGTCATCGAAAAGGCGCCTGGAGCCGAGCCATATGGCGGCCATGGTGCCCAATCCCGTGCCGCCGGCAATAAGGAACATGATCAGAATCTGGTATTTGACCGCCTCCATGGGCGGGCTTCCGGCCAGGATCTGTCCCGTCATCATTCCGGGGAGGCTTACCAGGCCGGCGGCCGCCATAGCGTTGACGATGGGGATCAGGCCGCTCCGGATGCTCTCTTTCCGAATCCCCTCGATGGCCTCGGCGGCGGTATGGCCGAGCATCAGACGGACCTCGATGACGGCGCGCCGCTCCCAGGAGGTCTGGGTGAGCCGGTCGAGGCCGATGGCGATGCCGTTCATGGTGTTGCCCAGCAGCATCCCCATAAGCGGGATCGCATACTGCGGTTCATACCAGGGTTTGATCTGGATGACAACCGTCAACGCCAGAACCGTGATGGAGAAAGAGGAGATGAACATGGAGAGGGCCCCGACCCCGAATCCCCACCATCCGGAGAAGCGCCGTTTCTGGCGGTTCATCACCTCCCGCCCGGCCGCCGCCAGCATGAAGAGGGCGATGGGGACCAGAAGGATCGGAGCCGTTTGTGTGAACAGGGCCTTGAGGACGAACCCGATGAGGAGCAGTTGGACCGTGGTCCTGGCGGCGGCCACCAGGATCTGGCCGGCGAGCCCCAGTCGCAGCCGCACGGAAAACACGGCGACGGCCAGGATCAGCAGGCTCGCCGCCCCCAGATCGACGGGGGACAGGGGGATCACCCCCACGGGAAGCCTCCCCGGCCAAAGGTCGTCACAGGGGGACCAGCCCGCCGCTTCCGAGGCGAAACCGGACCCCGGCCACCCGCTGAAGCTGTTCCGGATCGTGTCCCACCCAGATCATCGGGGCAAGGTGTTCCCGGCGGTACTGCCCGAGGAACCGTTCCACCCGGCCGACGTTTTCGGCGTCGAGACTGGCGGTGGGTTCGTCCAGGAGCAAGGCCCTGGGTCGCTTGGCCACCAGGCGGAGCAGGGCCAAGCGCTGGCGCTCCCCGGCGGAGAGCCGGGAAACCTCCCACGCCAGGACGTCCTCCCCGAATCCGAGAGCCGCGAACCCTTCCAGGTCCGGATTCCGGAAATGGTCGCCCACAACGTCGGCCCACCAGGCGCTCTCCGACGGAAGCAGCCCCACAGCTTTGCGCCACTGGGGGGACGGCATGTCGGACGACGGCACGCCGCCGAGTGAGATCTCCCCGCCGTGGGGATCCATGTCCGCAACGGCCCGGAGAAAGAGGGTCTTCCCGATGCCCGACGGGCCGGTGATCCCCACGCACTCGCCGGCATGAACCGTCAGGTCGATGGGGCCGGCGGTCCGGCAGGTCAGGCCCGTGATGATCAGCACCGGGATTCCGGCCCGCCGGCCCCGCGCAAAGCCACCATGAGCACCGATATGGCGGCCGGGGTCATGCCGTCGATCCGGGACGCCTGCCCCAGGGAGCCGGGCCGGACGGCGTCGAGTTTCTCCCGGATCTCGTTGGAGAGGCCGTGGACCACCGAAAAATCGAACCCCTCGGGAATCCGCATCCGCTCCAGGTGCTTGAACCGGCCGATCTCCTCCAGCTGGCGGCGGATGTACCCTTCGTATTTGATCTCGATCTCCGCCTGGCGGGCCACCCGTTTGTCCACGGAATCGGTACTCAGGGCCAGGGCCTCCACCGCGGTGTAGTCGAGCTGGGAGCGTTTGAGGAGTTGATCCAGGCGGACGCCGTTGGTAATGGCGGGCGTTCCCCGGCTCTCCAGGTAGGTGTTGACCTCGGGGGTCGGCTTGATCACCGTCTTTCGGATCCGGGTGATCTCCCGTTCGATCCGCCGCTTCCGTTCCCGGACCTGCCGAACCGCGTTTTCGTCGATCAGCCCCAGGCTGTGGCCGATCTCCATGAGCCGGAGGTCCGCGTTGTCCTCCCGGAGCATGAGGCGGTATTCGGACCGGGAAGTGAACATCCGGTAGGGTTCCCGGGTCCCCCGGGTCACCAGGTCGTCCACCATCACCCCCATGTAGGCCTGGGACCGGTCGAGGAGGAACGGGGGGCGGCCCTGGATCCGGCAGGCGGCGTTGATGCCGGCCCACATCCCCTGGGCCGCGGCCTCCTCGTATCCCGAAGTGCCGTTGATCTGCCCGGCCAGGTAGAGGCCGGCGATGTTCTTGGTCTCCAGGGTGGGATGGAGGGCCATGGGGTTGACGTAGTCGTATTCGATGGCGTAGGCGGGCCGCATGATCTCCGCCTCGGCAAGGCCCGGCACCGAGCGGACCAGTTCGACCTGCACCTCCATGGGCAGGCTGTTGCCCAGGCCGCTGGCGTAGATCTCGTCGGTGTCGACCCCCTCGGGTTCCAGGATCACGTGGTGGCGGTTTCGGTCCGGGAACTTGACCACCTTGTCCTCGAAGGAGGGGCAGTACCGGGCGGACACCCCCTGGATGACGCCGCCGTAGAGGGCCGAGTGGCAAAGGTTCTCCCGGACGATGTAATGGGTGCGGTCCGTGGTGTATCCGATGTGGCTCGGCAACCGATGATCCGCCGCCGTTTCAGTGAAAAAGGAGAAGGGCCTCGGCGCTTCATCGGCCCATTGCTCCTCGAAGGCGGAGAAGTCGATGCTCGACCGCTTGAGACGCGGCGGGGTCCCGGTCTTCATCCGTCCCATGGGCAGGCCGAGTTCCCGGAGATGGGCGGCCAGGCCGTAGGCGGCGAACTCGCCGGCCCGACCGGCCTGGAAGGAGCGGTGGCCGATGTGGATCAGGCCGCTCAGAAAGGTGCCGGTGGCGAGGATCACGGACCGTCCCTGGTACCCGAAGCCGGTCTGGTCCTCCACGCCGACCACTGAACCGTTTTCCAATACCAGACGCTCCACCAGGAGCTGCTTGAGGTCGAGGTTCGGCTGCCGCTCGATCACCGCCTTCATGGCCCGGTGGTACCGGTTCTTGTCGTTCTGGGTCCGGGAGGAATGGACCGCGGGTCCTTTTTTGGTGTTGAGGGTCTTGTACTGGATGGCGGACCGGTCGGTGATCCTGGCCATCTCGCCCCCCAGCGCGTCGATCTCCTTGACGAGCTGTCCTTTGGCCATGCCGCCGATGGAGGGGCTGCACGGCATGGCGGCCACCTTGTCCAGGTCGATGGCCGTCAGCAGGACCCGGCACCCCATCCGGGCCGCCGCCAGCGCGGCTTCGCACCCGGCATGGCCGGCCCCCACCACGATGACGTCGTATGTGCTGGAATAGTTCGCCATGTACAACGGACCATCATTTGGATAGGATTCGAATTCGGGAAAACACAGAGTTCCCGGCGTCCGTAATGTATATCGGGCGGGCGACGGGGTCAAGCCATTGAGGGGGACATGCAAAGACGCTATACCGATCTGGCCGCCCATCTCCGGGCGGTCTTCGGATGCCGGGTGCAGAAGATCACGGTGGATGCCGGGCTGTCGTGTCCCAACCGGGACGGCACGGTGTCCACCGGCGGCTGCATCTACTGCAATCCCCGAGGATCGGGGACGGGGGCCCATGCCCAGGGGCTCGGCGTCGCCCAACAGTTGGAGATGGGGAAGCGGGCCATGGCCCGGCGGTACAAGGCGAAGAAATTTATCGCCTACTTCCAGTCCTTCTCCAACACCTACGCCCCCCTGCGCAAGCTGACGTCCCTCTATGACGAGGCCCTGTCCGTGGAGGGGGTGGTGGGCCTCTCCATCGGCACCCGGCCCGACTGCGTGGACGACGCCGTCCTCGACCTGATCGCCGGGCACGCCCGGACTCATCTGGTCTGGCTCGAATACGGCCTCCAGTCGGCCCATGACGAGACCCTGAAACGGATCAACCGGGGCCATGACGTCTCCTGCTTCGAACGGGCCGTGGCGGCGGCCCGGCGGCGGTCGATCCCCGTCTGCGCCCACGTGATCCTCGGCCTTCCGGGGGAGGGGCGGCGCCGGATCCTGGAGACCGCCCGTTTCCTGGGACGGGTGGGGGTGGAGGGGGTCAAGCTCCATCTGCTCTACGTGATCCGGGGGACCCCCATGGAGGCCCTGTATCGACGGGGGGCGTACCGGCCCCTGGAGCAGGGGGAATATGTCGATCTAGTCTGCGACTTCCTGGAGCGGCTCCCGCCGGAAACGGTGATTCACCGCCTCACGGGGGACCCCCATCCCGATGAACTGGTG
The DNA here is from genome assembly GCA_964431545.1 of uncultured Desulfobacteraceae bacterium. Classification (GTDB taxonomy): domain Bacteria; phylum Desulfobacterota; class Desulfobacteria; order Desulfobacterales; family JAABSP01; genus CAYSLC01. The sequence goes on from CAYSLC010000007.1 coordinate 7,260, forward strand.
GCGCCGCCCTGGTCCAGGAAGAAGCGCCAAACCCTGGCCATGATCCATGAGACCCTGGCGCGGCGCGGGACCCGGCAGGGGACCCTATTCGATCCGTCCCACCAGAAGGGTGAGTCGTAAGCCCCCGTGGTGGATGGGATACCGGGAAACCGCAAAGGGGACGGCCCGGATCAGGCGGTCCCTGGGGGCGAGGAGGGCGACCCGCCAACCCCGGTAATCCCGGACGAGCTTTTCGATGATCTCCAGGAAGAGCCGGTCCCCCGCCTCGGGGGTCCCCAACCGGAGGCCGTAGGGGGGATTGACCACCGCGAGGCCCTTTGCCGAGGTCAGGCTTTCGGGGGTCAGGGACGACAGATCCGCATGCCGAACCGCCACCCAGCGGTCGAGCCCATGGTTCCGGAGGGTCGTTTCGAGGCGGTCGCAGGCGGATTTGTCCCGGTCCGAGGCGAAGATGGCCGGACGGTCCGCCCGGGGAAAGGTCTCCGCCAGGGACGCCTTGAGATGGTCCCATCGGCGCCGGCGGTGGCCGGGCCACCCCATGAAGGCGAAGGTCCGCCACCACCCCGGAGGGATCCCCGCGGCCATGAGGGCCGCCTCCAGGGAGAAGGTCCCGGCGCCGCACAAAGGATCGATGAGCGGTTCCGGCGGCCGGTATCCGGCCAGCATCAGGATCGCCGCCGCCAGGGTCTCCCGGATGGGGGCCTCGGCCGCGTGGGCCTTGATGCCCCGCTTGTGGAGAAGTTCCCCGCTGCCGTCGATGGAGAGGGTCACCCGATCATCGAGGAGCCGGGCGAAGAGGGTCTGGGGAACGTCCGGCCGGTCGTCTCCGGGGGGATGTCCCTCCCCCTCCAGCCGTCGGGCGACCCGGGTCCGGATCCGTTCGGCCACCGCCCCGGTGTGGTGGAGACGGGAGCCTCTGGCCGACACGGAGATCTTCGGCTCGACGCCGCGGTGGAGGTACATCTCCCAGGGGATCTCCGAAAGCCGCTTCTCCAACCGGCCGAAATTGGTCGCCTTGAAGGTGTTGATCCGAAGCAGCACCCGGTTGGCGGTACGCAGATGGAGGTTCGCCTGATGACAGGCGGTGAGTTTTCCCTCCATGGAGACGCCGCCCGGCACGACCTTCGAGGATTCGGCATCGGGCACCTTGGAGGTCACCTCCTGGAGGCAGAGTTTTTCCAACCCCGGGCCCGTGGCGATGAAATAGTTTCGGATCCGTCCCGTCACCTGCCGGTTGATCCGTTTTGCCAGCGGATGCCGGTCCTTGTCCGTCACGCCGGCGTCTCCCTTCGGGCGCGGAGGGCCGCCGGCGCATTCTCGTCGATCTCCCGTTTGAGTTGCAGCACCACCACCGAGGCGATGACCATGATCCCGCCGAGGATCTGGAGCGGCGCCATCGCTTCCCCCAAAAAGAGGTAGGCGACCACGCCCGCGGTGATCGGTTCCAGGGTGGCGGTGATGCTGGCCCGGGTGGACCGGATCAGGTTGATCCCCATGAGGTAGAGGCCGAAGGGGACGAGGGTCCCCAGGACCCCGATGTAGAGGATCCATCCCCACTGGGCCGCCGTATATCCACCGGCGAAGGCCGACAGGGGGGGTAGGAAGAGGTTCCAGGCCACGGCCGCCGAGGCCAGGGCGTAACAGAGGACGGTCCAGGGGCCGTAGCGGCGCATTCCGTACTCGCTCAGGAGGGAGTAGGCCGCAAAGGAGATGGCCGAGACCAGCCCCGAAAGGATTCCCAGACGGTTGAGGGAGAGGGCGTCGAGGTTGTATGCCCCCACCACCAGATAGCAGCCGAGGGCGGCCAGGACCAGAGCGGTCACGGTGAGCCGGTTGATCCGCTCCCGGGCGAAGACCACCAGGTAGAGCGCGATCAGGCTGGGCCCCAGGTACTGGAGGAGGATCGCCGCCGCCACGTGGATCCGGCTGATGGTGAAGAGGTAGCTGAACTGGTTGAGGGCCACACCGGCCCACCCCAGAAGAAGGAAGTAGCCGGCGTCCCCGGCGCGGACACGGAGCCGCTCCCGGCTCCGGAAAAGGAGCCACAGAAAGAGGAGGGCGGCGGAGATCGTCAGACGCATCTGGACCACCTGGAATGCGGAAACCCCCCCGTGGAACAGAAACTTGGCCGCCGAGCCGGAGACGGCCCAGAGCACCGCCGCCAAAGTGATATAGAGGTATCCCCACTGGGGTTTCATGGTGGAGATCGAAAGTCGGTCAGCCAAGATTATCGTTAACTTCCCCGGTTGAATATGGTATGGGTGTCGGGCCGGTGGCGCACCGGTTCCTTACCAGCGGAAGCCTTGTTTGTAAAGCGGGTTTGTCCAAGGGTTCGTACCGCCCGGCCGGGGCCATCGAATCGACCGAGGGGGGATCATCTTCGATTACGACCGGTGCATCCGCTGTTACTGCTGCATCGAGGTCTGCCCGCACGGCGCCCTGGGCGCCGTGGAGACGGCCCCCGGGCGGCTTTTCCGTCGGCTGGGGGACCTCTACGGTCGAATCATGTCCCCATGAGGAGAACCATGGAAAGAACCATTGAGAATCTGATGGTGACCGGGGGCGCCGGATTCATCGGCGCCAACTTCATCCGGTACCTGCTGGAGGCGTCCGACTTCCGGGGGCGGGTGGTCAACGTGGATAAGCTGACCTACGCCGGAAACCCCGACAACCTTCTGGAACTTTCGGAACGGTATCCGGGGCGGTATTGCTTTGTCCAGGCGGACATCTGCGACCCCGACGCCATGCGGGAGGTCTTCGTCGGCCATGGCATCGATGCGGTCTGCCACTTCGCCGCCGAGTCCCATGTGGACCGGTCCATCGTGGAGCCGGGCGCCTTCATCCAGACCAACATCGTGGGGACCTTCCAGCTTCTGGAGCTGGCCCGGGCCTTCCGGGACCGCCTGGCCGTCTTCCACCACGTGAGCACCGACGAGGTCTACGGGTCGCTGGGGGCGGACGGTTACTTCACCGAAGAGACCCCCTACCGGCCCAGCAGCCCCTACTCCGCCTCAAAGGCGGCCTCGGACCACCTGGTGCGGGCCTATCACGCCACCTACGGCGTTCCGGCGACCCTCTCCAACTGCTCCAACAACTACGGTCCCTACCAGTTTCCGGAAAAGCTCATTCCCCTCATGATTCTGAACGCCCTGAACGGAAAACCGCTGCCCGTCTACGGTGACGGCCGGAACGTCCGGGACTGGCTCTATGTGACGGACCACTGCCGGGCGGTATGGGCGGTGATGAAGCGCGGCCGGGCGGGGGAGACCTATAACGTCGGCGGCCGGTGTGAGTGGCGGAATCTCGACGTGGTGCGGCTGATCTGTGATCTGGTGGACGAGGTCCGGCCGGCCGGCGGCCTCCCACGGCGCAGCGACCTGATCCGGTTCGTCAAGGATCGGCCCGGGCACGACCTGCGGTATGCCATCGACTGCGCCCGGTTGGAAAGGGAGCTAAAGTGGCGGCCGGAGGAGACCTTCGAGACGGGGCTGAGAAAGACCGTGCAATGGTACCTGGACCACCCGGACTGGGTGGACCGGGTGCAAAGCGGGGCCTACATGGCCTGGATCGACCGGCAGTACGGGGGATAGGGGCATGGGCGGGCAAGGAAGAGCGGGCGTGGAATCCATCATTTTTCCCCTGGACGTTCCCACCCGTGAGGAGGCCCGGGGCTTGATCCGGGAACTGTCCGGCTGCGTGGGGATGTTCAAGGTGGGGCTGGAACTCTTTCTCCATGCCGGACCCGAGGTGGTCCGGACGGTCCTGGCGGAAGGGAAGGCCCGGGTCTTTCTGGACCTCAAGCTCCACGACATCCCGGCCACCGTGGGCAGGGCCATGGCCCGGATCGTCGATCTGGGGGTCACCTTCGCCACCGTTCACTGCGGGGAGAGTCCGGAGATGCTCCGGTTCGCGGTGGCCGGATCGGGCGGGCGGGTCGGGGTCCTCGGAGTGACGGTGCTCACCAGTGTGTCGCTGGCGGACCTGGGCGCCGCCGGGTTCCGGGAAGACCTGGTAACCGATCCCACGGCGCTGGTTCTGGAGCGGGCCCGGACGGCCCGGGAGGCGGGATGTGCCGGCATCGTCTGTTCCGGCCGGGAGGCGGCCATGGTCAAGGCGCGGTTCGGTTCGGACTTTGTGGCCGTGACCCCCGGCATCCGTCCATCCTGGGCCGGGGGAGGGGATGACCAGAGGCGGGTGGCCACGCCGGCGGAGGCGGTCCGAAACGGTGCCGACTATCTGGTGATCGGCCGGCCCATCCGGGATGCCGCCGATCCCCGGAAGGCCGCCCTCCGAATCGCGGGGGAGATCGAGGCGGCCCGGTCAGGTGCCGAAACACCGCCTTAACAGGATCATCCCGTAGAGGAGGACCCCCACGAGTAAGACGAAGAGGAGCTGATCCGGTGAGAACCGCTTCACTCGGGCCGGACCCCTTCCAGGATCTCCTCCGCCGCGCGGCCGTGGGCCGTGAACCGGATCCGCCGGGAGGTGTCTGGGAGCGCCGGATCGGATTCGAAGCGGACCGCCAGACGGGCCGCCGGAAGGTCTTGCCCCAGGCGCTCCGCCCATTCCACCGCCACCACCCCGGAACCCCCCAGGATCTCCCACAGTCCGATCTCCTCCATCTCCTCCGGTCCGCCGAGCCGGTAGAGGTCCACATGGTAGAGGCGGTGGCGGCCGGGGTATTCGTGGATCAGGGTGTAGGTGGGGCTGGTGACGTACTGGTCCTCCCCCACCCCTAAGCCACGGGCCAGACCCTGGGCGAACACGGTCTTGCCGGACCCCAGATCTCCGAGAAGGGCGATGAGGGTCCCGGCCGAAGCGAGGCGTCCCACCTTTTCGGCGAGTCTCCGGGTCTCGCCGGGAGCGGCGGTGATGGTCTCCCACACTCCTTTTTTCAACCCCTCGGAAGGCGCCATCAGGGAAATGAACGGCCCCCGGGCACCGGCCGTTCGAAGCCGAAGGGCTCCGGCCGGGGAGGGCGGGAAAGGGCTGCCGCGGCTTTGGGCAGGGCCGCCATCACCTCGGTGGCCAGGTATCCGGCCGGCCCCACGGAGCGGGCAAGCTCATCGGCGGCCGCGCCGTGGAGGTAGACCCCCAGGCGCGCGGCGACCCCCGGGTCATACCCTTGGGTTACCAGGCCGGCGATGATCCCGGTGAGGACGTCCCCCATGCCTCCGGAGGCCATGCCGGGGTTGCCGGTGGGATTGACGTGGACCGTTCCGTCGGGGTGGGCTACTATGGTACCGGCGCCTTTGAGCACCAGATGGACCTGGTAGGTCTCCGCGAATTGCCGGGCGTGGCCGATGCGGTCGCTCTGAACCTCGGCGGGGGTCGACCCCGTGAGCCGGGCCATCTCCCCGGGATGGGGGGTGAGGATCGGCGGGGTCTTGAGATTTTTGAGGATCCGGGGGTGGACCGCGAGGCAGTTGAGGCCGTCTGCATCCACCACGGCGGGAACCGGAGAGGCCTCCAGGAGCCGGAGCACCAGACGGACCGTATCCTCCGCCGTTCCCAGCCCGGGCCCTATGGCCAGGCATGTCTTGCCATCCAGGAGCGACCGCAGGGGGGGGAAGGCCGACTCCCCCAGGACCCCGCCGTCGATTTCCGGCAGTGGATGCGTCATGGTCTCCGGGGTCTGGACCTCCATGGCGGTGTTGATCCCCTGGGGGATTCCCAGGGTGGCCAGTCCGGCGCCGGCCCGCAGGGCCGCGGCTGCGGCCATGGCTGCGGCGCCCGTCTTTCCCGGCGACCCGGCCACCACCAGGAGGTGTCCGGTGGTGCCTTTGTGGGCGTCGGGGGGCCGGGACCGGAGCAGGGGCCGGAGCGTTGCGGGGGTGATCAGGTGCTGCCTGGGCGCCACCCCATCGGCGACGGCGGGGGGGATTCCGATGTCCACGACAAAAAGATCCCCCGTGAGTTCCGGCCCGGGAGGGACCCGATGGCCGACCTTGGGAAAGGCGAAGGTGGCGGTGGCCGATGCCCGGACGCAGACGCCGCAGGGCTGCCCCGTATCCGCGTGGAGCCCGGAGGGGATATCCACCGAAAAGATCGGCCTTCCGGCCTCGTTGAGCCGTTCGATGGCCGTCCGGTAATGGCCTCGGACCTCCGCGTTGAGCCCGGTTCCGAAGATGGCATCCACCCAGAGATCCTGGGCTCTGATAAAGGTTTCGGCGCCCTCGATGGCCGCCTTGTCGGGCATCTCCCACACCGGGACGCCCAAGGCGTCCAGGAGTTTGAGGTTCTCCCCGGCGTCCCCCCCGGCCCGCCCCTTTTCGGAGAGGAGGAAGACCGTGACGTCGGCCCCCTCCTGGAAGAGGTATCTGGCCATGACGAATCCGTCCCCGCCGTTGTTCCCCCGGCCGGCCAGAACCCCCACCCGTCGGTTCGGCGCTTCCGGGAATCGTTGGAGGAAGACCCGGGTCGCCCCCCGGGCCGCGTTCTCCATGAGGACCCGTCCCGGTACGCCGATCGATTCGATGGTCCGTCCGTCCATAAGCTGCATTTCCTTGGCGGTGACCAGGTACATGGGGCCTCCTTTCCTATCCGTCGAAGGTGAATGTCTGTTCGTCGGCGGTATCGAGCAGGTCCAGGAGTGCCGATGTCCTCTCCGCCATCCGGAGGGCTTCCGTGCCCCCGTTCTCGTGCTCGTAGCCGAAGAGGTGCAGGATCCCGTGCACCAGCAGCTGGACCATGCGCTCTTCCGGGGAGATCCCCGCCTCCGAGGCCTCCCGGGCGGCGGTCTCGGCCGAGATCACCACGTCGCCCAGGAGAAAACTCGAAATCTCGGGAAAATCAGGGGACCGCATGGGAAAGGCCATGACGTTGGTGGGGCCGGCGCGGCCCAGGTACCGGCCGTTGAGTTCGGCGATGCCGGGGTCGTCGACGATGAGCAGGGAGAGTTCGCCCTCAGGAGACCCCAAGGCGTTTAAGACCGCCCGTGCTTTGTTCCGCAGGTTTTCCACCGGAATCTCGAACCGGTTTTGCTGGTTGTTGATCAGGACGGCCATTCTTCTCCTTTGCGGCGGCGGCCCCCTCCGAGTATTCGATCCGGTGGTGGTGGATGCCGTTTAAGATTTTGTTGAAGCTTTTGGCGATCTTGTGAAGGTCCTTGAGGGTCAGTTCGCAGTTGTCGAGCTGCCCGTCGGAAAAGATGCCGTTGATCAGACGCTGGACATTCCCCTGGATCCGGGATGGCGTCGGGTTTTCCAGGGTCCGGGAGGCCGCCTCCACCACATCGGCCAGCATCACCAGGCCCGCCTCCCGGGTCTGGGGCTTCGGGCCCGGATACCGGAAGTTTTCGATATTGACCGCGTCCTCTCCTTTGAGCTTTTTGGCTTTTTCGTAGAAGAACTTGATGAGGCTGGTGCCGTGGTGCTGTCGGATGGTATCCATGATCTCCTGGCCGAGCCGGTGTCTTTTGGCGGTCTCCACGCCGTCCTTGACGTGGGAGATCAGAATCAGGCTCGACATGGAGGGGGCCAGCCGGTCATGGCGGTTCTTGCCGTCGGTCTGGTTCTCAATGAAATAGAGGGGCTTTTTGATCTTGCCGATGTCGTGGTAATATCCGCAGACCTTGGCAAGTGCCGGGTTGGCGCCGATCTCGGAGGCCGCCGCCTCCACCATCGATCCCACCACCACCGAATGGTGGTAGGTGCCCGGCGCTTCGAGCATCAGTCTGCGCAGGATGGGCCGCTCCAGGTTGGCCAGTTCCAGGAGGGTGATGTCGGTGGTATAGGCGAAGCCCATCTCCAGAAGGGGCACGATCCCCGCCGTCAGGATCCCGGTGGTCACCCCGCCGATAAAGGCGAAGGCCCAGTCCCAGAAGAGCTTCATCCCGGCAAAGTCGACCATGTAGGCGTCCACCGCCGTGGCCAGGACCACGTTGATGACCCCCAGCTTGGCGCCGGCCTGGATAAAGACCTTCCGCTCCTTGCAGTCCTGCATCCAGTAGGCCCCCATGGTGGAACTCAACAGGAAATAGATGAACATCTCGAACCGGTTCTGGAAGAGGACGGCCACGCAGATGGAGAGAACCAGGGCGAAGGGCAACGCGATCCGGAGCCCCCTGAAGAGGCAGACCGTCATGGCTCCCGCGGCCACCGGGATGCCGAAGGCCATCGATTCCGGGGCGATGGTGAAGACCCGGTTCTGGTGGAGGGCCTCGAAAAGGACCAGGGAGATCTTGGGAATGATGAAAAAGGCGATCAGGATGGTGGAGAGGAAGAGGAGGTCCTTGTTGGACCGGTCGAGAGGACGGTTCGGACGGTGGATGTGGAGGTAGTACGTGATCATCAACAGGCAGAGGATCATCACCACCGCGCCCAGGCTCCTCTCGAAGAGGTTCTCCACGTTTTTCTGGGCGTTTAGGATCCGGAGCTTTTCGAGCTTCTCCTCGGTGACCCGTTCCCCCTCCCGGAGCAGCATCTCCCCCGCCTTGATCTTGTAGGGGATCGGCTCCACCGCCGCCGCGGCCTCTGTTTTCCGTTGTTCCGTCTCGCTTCGGTTGAGGGTGACATTGGGCTGGACCAGGCGACTGGAAAGGTGGACGACCACCGGAACCAGGGACGGAGGAACCTCTTCGATCAAGGGCTGGGCGATGATCCGGACCATCTCCTTGTACTGCTCCGGGCCGTAAAACCTTTTCAGGTTTCGCACCTCCCGGTCGGTTCCGCTTCCCAGCCCCCGCAGCATGATCCCTCTGTCGCTGTCCGCCAGAAGGACCTCCTTATTGGCCACGACCCCCGTATCCAGGATCCGGGACACCACCTGGGCGACCACGTCGGCGACCTCTCCCGGAAATCCGTTCGCCTCCAGAAGGCGGAAGGAATCCCGGTCGATTTCGATGCCCAGCTGTTCCTCGAAGAATTGTTTTCTCGCCTGCCGGAGTTCCCGTTCCTTCTCGGCGGCCGCCGGGGATGGGGGAGTGGCGGGAAGCGACGCCGGCGCCGGCGGTCGCCGTCGCATCCGGGTCGTTTTCGCCAGGGCCTCGAAGGTGGCGGAGACCTGTTCCTTGATCTGGCCGGCCAGGGCCTCGTTGTGGTCGTAAACCGTCAGGACTTGCTCCGTGGCCCGGCGACGGATCGCCTCGGTGGCCGCCTTGTCCTCCACGAAAAAGTCCCGGGGGGCCTTGATGTCGGCGTCGGCGATATCCCCCACCTGGTAGACGGGCCGCGTCATCAGCAGGTTCGGGTAGAGGATGATGGTGAAGACGGCCATGACGAGGGCCAATATCACCCAGCGAACCCCGTGGCTGTTTCCAAAAAAGTCGAGGATCGACTCTTTCTGCTTTTCTTTAATCACTTTCGGTCGGCTGAAGCTTGGTTTTTCCGGCTTCCAACTCCTCATAGGCCTGAATAATCTCCTGGACGAGCTTGTGGCGGACCACATCGGTCTTGCTGAAGTAGACGAATCGGATTCCCTGGATATTCTTGAGGATCTCCTTGGTCTCGATGAGTCCGGAAGCCTTGTTGGGGGGCAAATCCACCTGGGTGATGTCGCCGGTGACCACCACCTTGGAGCTGAAACCGATGCGGGTGAGAAACATCTTCATCTGTTCCGAGGTGGTGTTTTGGGCCTCGTCCAATATAATAAAGGAATCATTGAGAGTCCGCCCCCGCATGAAGGCCAGCGGGGCGACTTCGATGACCCCCTTCTGCATCAGGGCGGAGACCTTTTCAAACCGCATCATGTCGTGGAGGGCGTCGTAGAGGGGTCTGAGGTAGGGATCGACCTTCTCCGCCAGATCCCCGGGGAGAAATCCGAGGGCTTCCCCCGCCTCCACGGCGGGCCGGGTCAGGATGATTCTCCGCACAATCCCCTTGGACAGGGCCGAGACGGCCATGGCCATGGCCAGGTAGGTCTTTCCGGTGCCGGCCGGCCCGATGCCGAAGACGATGTCGAAGGCCCGGATGGCATCGATGTAGGCCTTCTGGGTACGGCTCTTGGGGGTGATGGCGTGTTTGTTGGAGGTGATGTAGACGGAATCCTGGAAGATCTCCTTCAAGGATGCCCGGTCGTCCTCGCTCAGGACCCGGACCGCATGATCGATGTCCGTCGGATAGACGGGGCGGTTTTCCTGGATCAGTCCGTAGAGTTGCTGGAGGATGTTCTTCACCAGCCCGGCGGAAATGGGGTCCCCTTGGATGAAGACCGTGTTTCCACGCGCATGGATGGCCACATCGGTGAGATCCCCGATCTGTCGGAGGTGTTGGTTCTGCTCTCCAAACAGCAGACGGGTGGACTCATTGTCCGAAAAGGTCAGTTTGGTGTGTTCGTTCTGGATATCTTCCGCCATTTTCCGTCCGGCATCCGGAGACGAGGGGCCGCCCCCACGGCGGCCTCGTGGGACCCGCCCCATTTCCCCTGACATACCATAAAGACTTCCAAGGTTGCAAACCCCAATTTTCATCGGTTTCGGAGAAAAAGATTGACTAAATCCAGGCGTTGGACTAACATTTTTAGTTTAACATAATTCAATAGTTACGACATCCATTGAATGGGACCCCCAGATGAATCCGCTCGATATACTGTTCGTCGTCATTCTGATTTATTGTACGGTCATGGGACTCTTCCGGGGAACCGTGCGGGAGCTGTCCGCCATCGGAGGGGTCTTTATCGGACTCGTGGCCGCCTTCTTCCTCCACGTCCCCTTTTCCGGTACCTTGAGCGGATGGATCTCCGACGATCCCTACCGGAGGATCCTCGGTTTCCTCGTGGTCTTTCTCTTCACCATCGTTCTGGTGGCGGTGGTCAGCCTCGTGGTTCGTTATCTCTTGAAGGTCCGTGTCAAGGGCTGGCTGGACCGGTTATCAGGCGGCGGACTCGGCGTCGTAAAGGCCCTGATGGTGGGGGCGATTCTGCTTCTGGTCCTGGTGGTCTATCTACCCACGGGCGCCCCCATTGTTTTGAATTCCGTCCTGGCTCCCCGGATGGTGGCCATCGCCGGGCCCATGTCCAGGATCGCCCCAAAAGATATGGAGGAAAAGTTTCGGGTCAACGTCGTCCCGCTCAAGCGTCGATGGACGGGGCGGTAGGAGCGTTCGGTGGCGGAGTTTAGCGGATTTTCCGGGCTGATGGCGCTGATCCGACGGCTTCGGGGGGAGGACGGCTGCCCCTGGGACAGAAAGCAGACCCCCCGCTCCATGGCCGGTTACCTTCTGGAGGAGGCGTACGAACTCTCCCAGGCCGTGGCCTCGGAAAAGGCGGACGCGGTCTGCGAGGAACTGGGTGACGTGCTGTTCCAGTTGTTCTTCATCGCCGCCCTCTATGGGGAGGCGGGGCGGTTTACCATGGAGGCGGTGACCCGGACCGTCACGGAGAAGATGATCCGACGCCATCCCCACGTCTTCGGGGAGGCCGCGGTGGACGGGCCCGAGGGAGTGAGCCGGCAGTGGCACGAGATCAAGCAGCGGGAGAGAGGTTCTCGAACGCCCGGAGATCTCCTCTCTTCGATTCCCCTGGCGCTTCCGGCCCTGGTCCGGACCCACCGCGTCACGGATCGGGTCGCCCGGTCCGGCCTCGGACCGGAAGGAAACGGTCTCCGGATGGAGGGGCTCCGGGAGAAATGGTCGGACCTGGAACGGTCGCTCTCCGGGGATGGGGAACCCCCGGCCGACCGGGCGGCCCTGGCGGAACGGTTCGGTGATCTTCTATTCGCTTTGGCCGATACGGCCCGCCGGCTCCGCATCAACCCCGAAACGGCTCTGGCGGACGCCCTGCGGCGGTTCGAAGAGAAGTTCGATCTCGTGGCGTCCGCCGTTTCCGAAAGGCGGGAGGGAACCGAAGGGGTTTCGGAGGAGGAGCTGGAGAGGCTCTGGGCGACGGCTGGGGATCAGGGTCGCGCCGAAGCCGCCGCAACGGGGGGAAGCGGCCTCGATTCGACGAAATTGTCACGCCTCAAGGATCGGTGAACTTGTCCCGGATCGCCTTGATCACGTCGAAGATCTGGAAAAAGGCCTCCACCACCGTGGGATCGAAGTGCGTGCCGGTGTCCGACTCGATGGTCTCCCGGATCTTCTCATCGGGCCACGGCTCCTTGTAGGATCGCTTCGAGGCCAGGGCGTCGTAGACGTCGGCCAGCGCGGTGATCCGCGCCGGCACCGGAATCTGCATTCCCTCTTTCGGGGGCCCCAGGGTCACCCCCTCGGACAAAAGGTCCGGGATCTTCCCCGGATACCCCGTGCCGTTCCACTTTTCGTGGTGATTCAGCGTGATCTCGTAGCTCATCCGGTCGAGGCTCGACATCTGGGCCACATTGGCCATCTTGTGGATGAAGAGCCGCGCCCCGAAGACCGTGTGGAGCTTCATCTGGTCATATTCCCAATCCGTGAGCTTCTGATTCTTCTTCAAGATGGCATCTGAAATGCCCACCTTCCCCACGTCGTGGAGCATGGCGGCCAGCCGGATCAGGTCCTTGGTGCGCTTGACCTCCTTCTTGTCGATCCCCTGGTTCATGGCCCACCGCTGGTAGATCTCCGCCGAATAAGATCCGACTCGCTCCACGTGGGCCCCCGTCTCCTTTGGATCCCGCAGCTCCGCCGTCTTCATCATCCGCAGGATCATCTCCCGGTTCATGATCCCCCGCTCGATGGCCAGCGCGGCGTGGTTGGCGAACAGCGGCACGTAGGTCTGGCTCTCCGGACTGAAGGGGACGGGATCGCCCGCCTCGTCCTTGGCGTTGATGAGCTGCATCACCCCCACGGTCCGGTTGGGAAAGGTTTTCAGCGGCATGGTGAGAATCGATGTGGTCTTATATCCGGACTTCCGGTCCCAGGTGGGATTGAAATGGTAGGGGAGGTTGTCCGGAATGGTATAGGCATCGTCGATGACCAGGGTCTCCCCGTTGAGCGCCACATGACCGACGATGGAGGTGTCGTCGATGGGCAGGGTGAAGTTGGCGTAGAGCGCCGTGTTGGTCTCGTCCTCCCGGAAGAGGGTGTCGTTGTGGACATAGCTGAACCGGAGTTGATCATCCTCCACGAGGAAAATCGATCCCGCATCGGCCCTGGAGAGCTTCCTCGCCTCGTAGAGGATCTTGTCCAGGATGGTATCTTTGTCCTTGAGGTAATTCAGTTCCTCGATCGTCTTCATGATGGAAACGACCGTCCGGTCCTTGTCGATGATGCCGTCCGTGATCATGGGTTCACCTCTCGATCAAGAGGTTGAAATGGTTGGCAATGAATTGCTGATAGCCCCGTTTATAATAAGACACGGAGGGTAGGGGCGCAAGCGTTGTTTTCCGGGACCGTGTCCGGGTCGGTACGGCCATCGGACCATTCGCATCGCCTCGGGCGGGGATTCAGCAGGGGGGATGTGGGCTGGGCAAAAGAAGGGGCCGTGTCCGCCGGAGGAGGGGAGGGCGGACACGGCCGGGTCGGGACGCGCGGTAAGGGATTAGGGCAGAGGCGGAAGGCTCAGGGAGTCATCAGCGACTCTCCTCGCTGGGAACCAGGCCGCCCAGCTTTTTCTCCTTGGCCGTCGATCCCGCCATGGCCGCGGCACTGATGCCGCCGCCGTGGGAGAGAATTTCAAAATCGGGGTAGGCGTTTCCACCGTGTTCGGTGATATCGAGCCCCTCGATCTCTTCTTCCGGGGAGACCCTCAGTCCGATGGTCTTCTCGATGACCTTGAACAGGATGAAGGCGGCCGCGAAAGTCCAGACGAAGCAGGCGCCGATACCGATGAGCTGTACGCCGATGATCTTCATGGTGGTGCCGCCCATGTTGAAGATGCCGGCCCCCAGGGTGCCCCAGGCGCCGCAGACCCCGTGTACGGAGATGGCGCCGACCGGATCGTCCACCTTGATCTTGTCGAAGAAGAGGACCGAGAGGACCACGAGGACCCCGGCAAAAGCACCGATGATGATGGCGCTGGACGGCGAGACATTGGCGCATCCGGCCGTGATGCCCACCAGGCCCGCAAGGGCGCCGTTGAGGCTCATGCCGACCTCGGGTTTGCCGAATTTCATCCAGGAGGTGAACATGGCCAGGACGGCTCCGGCGGCGGCGGCCAGATTGGTGTTGACGAAGATCATGGCGATCGACTTGTCGGCCGTGGTGGTGGAGCCGGGGTTGAACCCGAACCAGCCCAGCCAGAGGATGAAGACGCCAAGGGCCGCCAGCGGCATGTTGTGGCCGAGGATGGGACGGATGGAGCCGTCCTTGGCGTATTTTCCGAGGCGAGGACCGAGAACGAGGGTGCCGGCGAGGGCGGCCCAGCCTCCCACCGAGTGGACCACCGTAGAGCCGGCGAAATCGATGAACCCCAGGTTTTCCAGCCATCCGTCACCGTTGAACAGACTTCCCCATGCCCAGCTGCCGAAGATCGGATAGACGATGGCGCTGATAACGAAGGAGTAGATCAGGTAGCCGGAAAATTTGGTCCGCTCGGCCATTGCCCCCGACACGATGGTGGCGGCGGTGGCCGCGAAGACCACCTGGAACATCCAGAACGCCAGGACCCAGGGGTCTCCGTCGGGGCTGAAGTCGCTCAGGAAGAATCCGGAGGTGCCGAACCACCCCGTGGTGGTCGCGCCGAACATCAGACCGAATCCGATGGCCCAGAATCCGAGGGTTCCGATGCTGAAGTCCATGAGGTTTTTCATCATGATGTTGATGGCGTTTTTCGCCCTCGTGAAGCCGGCCTCCACCATGGCGAATCCCGCCTGCATGAAAAAGACCATGGCCGCGGCGATCAGGGTCCAAAGGAAGTTGGCGTGGGCCTGTACCAGTTCGATGGCCGCCGCGTTCGATTCCAGGGTGACGGGCTCCTGGGCCCAGACGCTCGATATTCCGACCAGGGTGAACAGAAACGATAGGGATATTCTTTTCATGGTGCATTCCTCCTGCATGGTAAAGTGTTACAACCGTAGTCAACGTAAAAACAGATGCGGGGTCCCGGGAACGACAAGATTTGGCAAAAGGATAAAGCAAAAAACTTGCCACTTGGGTTGGAATGTCGGGGGATAGAGTCAGAATTGACCGATAATATTACACAAACTAATGAGTATCAGGACAGGAGGGATAGGGGAAGCCCCTGGCATAAGTGTCAAGGCGCTTCGGTTGTGAGGACAAAAATGTTTTCTAAAAATTTTGTAGTTACGAATTTGTAGGAGAAGGGGTTCGGCCGTCGCTCCGGGGGAGTTCGAAGGGGAGGGGGAGCTGAAGGGGCGGCCCGCCCCGGCGGTCGAGGTCGATGAGATTGGACAGAGTGATCCCCAGAAGTCTCACCTTTTTGGGCCCGGCGGCCGTCTCGTCGAGCAGAAACCGGATTCGGGAGAGGATGGCCTCGGCCGATGCCACCGGCGTATGGCCGGTATGGCTCCGGGTCACCGACTGGAAATCGAAGTATTTGACCTTCAGGGTGACCGTCATGCCCGCCAGGCGCCGGTCCGCCATGGCCTCCTCCAGGCGTTCGGCGATCTCTTCCAGGATGGCCACCATCCGCCTCCGGTCGTCGATGTCCTCCGACAGGGTGGTCTCCTTTCCGATCGATTTGCGGATCCGTTCCCGCACCACCGGCCGATCGTCCAGCCCGTGAGCGATCTTGTGGAAATAGAGGCCGGCCTTGCCGAAGTGGTCCACCAGCGCGCGCCAGTCCATGGCTTTGAGGTCCGCGCCGTTTCGGATCCCCAGGCGCCTCATCTTCTGTTCGGTGCACTTTCCGACGCCGAAGAACTTCCGGATGGGCAATGAATCGATGAAGGCGCCGGCCGCCTCGGGCGGGACCACGGTGATGCCGTCCGGCTTGTTGATATCCGAAGCCACCTTGGCCAGGAATTTGTTGAAGGAGACCCCCGCCGACGCCGTAAGTCGGGTCCTCTTTCGGATCCGCTCCCGGATCTCCATGGCCAGGTGGGTGGCCGAATCGGTGCCGCGCCGATTCCGGGTGACATCGAGAAAGGCCTCATCCAGCGAGAGCGGTTCCACCAGATCGGTGTACTCTCGGAAGATCTCCCGGATCTCCTGGGAGACGCCCCGGTAGACATCGAAGCGTGGCCTGATGAATACGGCGTGGGGGCAGAGCTTTCTGGCGCGGACCGCGGACATGGCCGAATGGATGCCGAATCGCCTCGCCTCGTAGGAGCAGGCCGCCACCACTCCCCGCTTATCGGGGTCTCCCCCCACAATCACCGGCCGGCCCTTGTGTGCCGGATGATCCCGCTGTTCAACAGCGGCGTAGAAGGCATCCATGTCGATGTGGATGATTTTCCGGATCGGTCTGTCTGGCGATATGGAGGTAGGGAAATTCCCCATTTTTTTGCACGGAAAGATCTAATTTCTTGACATTGCTGAAAGTGTCGGCCTAAACATAGATCAGCCGGTCAATGCAAGTCAATCGATTTGTCGCAGTCCGCTGCATCCTCTCCTCAACGGGTTGGTGGAAGGGGATATGTGCCGTGTGGTTCTTTCGGAATTGCTTTCCATGTAAGGAGGTAAGAAAGATGATGAAGAGGCTATACTGTCTGTTTTTTGTTTTGCCGATGCTCCTGTGTATCGGACTTCCGGGATTCGCCCAAGAGGCGGTCTATTACGAAGGAGAAGGATATGTGGTGCCCACGGCGAAGTCCATGGAAGCTTACCGTCCGGATGGGGGGTCCGCGCGGCCTCTGCTGCGCCAGGGGCTTACGGCCAACTCCGTCGGCGTCGAGCCGGATGCCGGGGAATTTCCGGAGGTGGTGCTCCATGTGACGGTGATCGGACCCGACGGCAACCCGGTCCAGGGGCTTACGGCGGACGACTTCACGGTGACGGAACAATCCACGGACGAGGCTGCCGCCACCACCCAGACCCTCACCTGCTTCGAGGAGATGACCGGAGGGGGCGACGGTATTGACGTTTCATTGGTGCTCGATCTCAGCAACAGCATGGGGGGGATGAAACTCGAGGATGCCAAAGCTGCCGCGGCCGAGTTTGTCCGTAGCGCACTTCCCGATGATCGCGCGGCTCTGGTGACTTTTTCGAGTCAGGGAACCGAAGAGGTCGTTCTCCCGCTCCAACCGCTCCAGACAGATGCTGATAACAGCGGTGAAATGGATATTCTGGAGGCCATCGAAGCCCTTGAGGAGGACGGATTGACAGCCCTTTACGACGGCACCGCCGAGGGGTTGCAAAGCCTCGACGGCCAGGAACCCCCGAAGGCGCTGATCGTCTTCACCGACGGGATGGCCAACAACGACTTTTTCAACAGCATCAACGATGTGATCGAAAAGGCGAACATGGCGGGGGTTCCCATCTTCACGATCGGGCTTGGAGAGGAGCACAGCCGGGATAACCTCCGGCAGATGGCCGAAGCCACCGGCGGCAACTACTATGATAATCCCATGCCGGACGACATGGGGGATATCTACGCCGGGATCGCCCTTGGTCTGATGCAGCAGTATCGGCTCTGCTACACTACCCACAACCCGGTCTTCGACGGCACCACCCGAACCGTTACCGTCACAGGGGACGGACTCACGGGAACGGGCACCTATACCGTCGACTATGCGCCCATGATCATCCTGGACGAGGATACACTGGCGTTGAGCGGATCGAACCAGATGCCCGGGCAGGCGCTCGCCATCTCGGGGACCATCATCGACCTCGATGCGCGACCGCTGGGGCAGATGGTCTCCGGCACCCTCTTTTACAGGACCATGGGGCTCGGGGATTACGCCCAGGCAACCCTCGACCTTACGGACAACGGTGACGGCACCTACGGGTTTTCCCATGAGATCCCGGCCGTTGACGTGGCGGAGCCCGGCATTGAATACTACCTCTCGGCAACGGACGGGGTCCACCAGGTCTTCTCCCCCGAGTCCTATCTTACCGCCCCCCACACGATCCCCGTCTCCGACAATCTTCTTCCGGTCATCATCCATACACCGGTGGCCGCGGCTCCGGCCGGCCTGCCGGTGAGCCTTGCGGCGGAGATCTCCGACCCGGACGGCGCGGTCACCGATGCGATGCTCCACTACCGTGTCCACCAGACGGCCGGCGGGGAATATATGACGGTTCCCATGACCAGCACGGCCGGCGGGAATTACACCGCCCAAATACCGGCCGGGTCCGTCACCCTCTCCGGCGTGGACTACTACATCACCGCAATCGATAACACGGGCGGCACCGCTTCCAGCGGCTCCGCCGAGAATCCCTATTTCATCGCCGTCAGCGACGTCAACCAGCCCCCGATCGCCGATGCCGGAGAGGATCATACGGCATTCGCCGGAGAGGTGGTGACCCTCGACGGGACGGGCTCTTCCGATCCCGATCCAGACGATGTTCTCTCCTATTCCTGGACTCAGGAGGGCGAGCCGGCGGTCTCCCTGACCGGGGCGGACACCGCCCAGCCCACCTTCGTGGCTCCCGAGGTGGCGGCGGAAGGGACGGCTTTGATTTTCACCCTCACCGTGACCGATCCCAGTGGTGAATCGGACACGGACACGGTCCGGGTGCTGATCGGCCAACGGATTCCCACGGCCGCCTTTGAATGGTCCCCCGCCGATCCGGTGCAAGGAGAGATGATTCAGTTCACCGATACCTCTTCGTCTCCCAACGGCGCCATTGTCGCCCGTTCGTGGGACTTTTCCGGCGAGGCATCCAGCACGGAGCAGGCCCCCACCCACGCCTTCTCCCAGGTGGGATCCTACACGGTGACCCTCACGGTGACCGATGAGGCCGGTCTAACCGATACCGTCTCCCACATCATCGGGGTGGATGTTCGGGAAAGCTGCCCGGATGGGGACTGCGGCGGTTCCGGCGGCTGTTTCATCGATGCGGCGGTCGTTACGGCCGGGGGAACGACTTCGGCGGGAGCCGCCGGGCTGATTGGATTGGCGCTCCTCGGCCTCTGCCTCGCGGCGAACGGAAGGAGGGGTCGGATGAAGAGATCAGGAATCGGTTTGGGCCTCATGGTGGTCCTTGGGGTGGTGTTGCTCTCGGAAACGGCTTTCGGAGAGGTCCGGTCGGGATCCGTCCATCTCAGCCCCATGGCGGTGGGCTATATGTTCGACGACAGCCAGGACATCGACGAAGGGGTTCTGGTGGGGTGGGGCGTGGGATACAATTTCACGAAACACGTGGGAGTGGAACTGATGGTGAACGCCACCGTCACCGAACTCGACTACAACTACCAGGACCCCGTCACATGCCAGTGCACCGACGATGACGTGGATGCATACGTCGGCCATGTGGACGTCCTCTACCATTTCCGCCCGGACAAGCGGCTGGTGCCCTACCTGGCCGCCGGTGTGGGCGGGGTCTGGCTCGATTACGACAGCTTCGACAAGGAGGAGTCCGCCATGGTCAACTATGGGGGCGGCGTCAAATACTTTTTTTCGGAGAACGTGGCCCTCCGGGGGGACGTGCGTCACATTTACGCCTTCGAGGATTCGGACAACAATCTCGCCGCAGGTCTGGGATTGACCTTCCAGTTTGGCGGGGCCCCCGGGAAGGTGGCCGAAACGCCGGAGGAAGCCTACGTGGCCCCGGAACCGGAGCCCATGGTGGAGAAAGAGCCGCCCCCGGTGGTGGCGGAAACAGAGCCCGAGCCCGAAAAAGAGGCCGTCGTGGAGGTGGAAGAGGAGCGGATGGCCGATTTGGTCATCGAATTCGACTTCGATGAATCGGATATCCGACCCGTGTACCACGATGATCTGCGGATGGTGGCCGGGTTCATGAAGGAGAACCCCCAGGCCGAGGCGCTCATCGAAGGGCACACCGACAGCATCGGCAGCGAACGGTACAATGTCGGCCTGGGAAGGCGCAGGGCCGAGAGCGTCAAACGTTACCTGACCGAGGAACTGGGGGTCGAGGACTCCAGGATCTCCACCGAGACCTACGGCGAGAGTCAGCCCATCGCCCCCAACACCACGCCGGAGGGGAGACAGCGCAACCGCAGGGCCGTCATCATCCACCTGGTGGAGCGGCGGTAGATCGGAAAATGTCCGGTAACCGGAGATTCGCGCCTTGAATCGGCCGTTCGCCACCGGCGCCCCCCTGGGGTTGCCCCGCCTGAAGCTGTTCGGGGCCCTCTCCCGGACGCCCCACGGGCTCATCGATATGGCCACCCCCGCCCTGGCGGCGCTCCTGGTTTTGGGAGCGTTCCCCCCGGCGGGGGTGACCGTGCTGGGGATCATCACCGTCTTCGCCGGATACACGGCGGTCTATGCCCTCAACGACGTGGTCGATTTCCACGCCGACCGGGAAAAGGCGCGGCTAGGGGCCATCGAGTGCGGGGGGGGCGATCTGGACGCCGTGCTGGTGCGCCACCCCATGGCCCAGGGGTTTCTCACGTTCCAGGAGGGGTTGACCTGGGCCATGACGTGGGCCTCCGTGGCCCTGGTCGGCGCCTACCTGCTCAACCCCGTCTGTGTGCTCGTCTTCGCTTTTGCCTGCGCCCTGGAGGTGATCTACTGTCTGCTGCTCAAGGTGAGCTGCCTGCGGACTTTGATCAGCGGGGCGGTGAAGAGCGCCGGCGCCGTGGCGGCGGTCTTTGCCGTGGATCCGCGTCCGTCTTTTTTGCAGGTGGGGGTGATCTTCTTCTGGCTTTTTCTGTGGGAGATCGGCGGACAGAACGTCCCCAACGACTGGACCGACATGGAGGAGGATCGGCGGCTCAAGGCCAAAACCATTCCGGTGCGATTCGGTCCCCGCCGATCCCTCTGGATCATCCTCGGCTGTCTGTCCGGCACCGTCGCCCTGAGTTTTCCCCTCTTCCGTCTCTCTCCGGGGGGCTTCGGAACCTTCCTTTTGGCGGCGGTCCTCCTGGCCGGAGCCGTCCTTCTCCTGGTCCCCGCTTTATGGTTGCTTCGGAAGCCGTCCCGGCACCGGGCCATGGCCCTGTTCAACCGGGCCTCCTACTATCCCCTGGTCCTCTTTTTTCTGGTGGTGGCCCGACTCCTCCTCCTTCCGGCCTGATCCCCTTTCCCTCCTGCCGTCTATGGCTTTGATTTGGTTCCCACGTGGACCACCGCGATGCCGTTGGTGAGCCGGCGGTAGGTAACATCCGTCAGGCCGAGGCCAGTGAAGATCCGCGACAGTTCGCCCGGTCCGGGGAAGAGACGGATCGATTCCGGCAGATAGGTGTAGGCCTGGCGGGAGCCCACCAGTATCTCCCCCAGAAAGGGCATGATCCGGAAGGAGTAGAGGTCGTAGAGCCGGCGGAACAGCGGAGATGTCGGAATGGAGAACTCCAGGCACATGAACCGTCCACCCGGCTTGAGGACCCGGATCATCTCCCGGAACCCCTGCTCCGGCGTGGTCAGGTTCCGAATGCCGAACCCCACCATGGCCCCCTCGAAGTGGTCGTCCGGAAAGGAGATCCGCTCCGCGTTCCCCTGGACGTAGTCGATGCGCCGGCGCGCTGTGGCGTTGGTCCGTTTCGACCGCCCCGCCGCCATCATCTCCCGGTTGATGTCGTAGAGCACCACCTGCCCCGACGGTCCCACCGCCCGGGTCGCCAGGATGGCCAGATCTCCGGTGCCGCCGCACACATCGAGGATCCGGTCCCCCTCGGTGAGCCCCATCATGCGGATCGCCGTCCGTTTCCAGAGGTAGTGGATGCCGAAGCTGAGGACCGTATTCATGATGTCGTAGTATCCCGCCACGGTGTTGAAGTGGCGGAGCACCCATTGGACCTTGTCGTCCTTGGGGACCTGCCGGTAGCCGAAGTGGGTGATCTCCTGTCGATCCATCGAGTCGTCCATCGATTCTCTTCCTTCGAATGGCTGTTTTCGGTTGTGGATGATCCGTCCGCCGGATCGATGGAGGGAAACTATCACAAGCCGGGGAAAACCGCCAGCCGTCTTTCCGGCCGTCTTTCCGGATCGGCCCCGCTCCGCCATTCGTGTGTCAGCCGATCCAGACCCCGAAGCGCCAGCGCCAAAGCAGCGCGGGAAGGCCGGAGACCGCCAGGAAGACCACCGTGGCGAAAAACACCCGCCGACCCGACCGCCGGAGGCGGCGGACCGCCGGTTGGAGGACCTCCGGATGGCGTTCTCCGATCGCCAGGGCGATTCGGGCGCAGATCCCCTCCAGGCATACCACGAACAGGGCCCCGAACAGAAGAAATCCCACCAGGCCATGGTCCGGCAGGAAGAGGCACCAGGGGCAGCGGTGGTGGAGCACCTGGTAATGGTAGGTGGAGAGCCCTCGCACCAGGGCGGCGACCGCCACCGGCGGCCAGATGAGCCCCAGCACCAGAACGATTCCACCGACCCAGCGCCGCCCCCGAGGGCCGCCCCAGGCGAGCCGCGCCGATGCCGCCGAAAGTGCCGCGCCCAGGGCCAGAAAGGCGATCATGGGAGGGGGAGCCGTCTTCGGATCCGCTCCGGAAGCGTCTCCTCCCCCGACGGCATCATAGACCACGGCGCAGCAGGAGACCGGCTGGTGGACATCCACCTGCCGGAACGACCGGACCCCTTCCACCGATCCGAGGAGGACCACCGGAACGGCCGCCAGGAGGACCCGTGCGGCCAGGGGCGTCAGGGGGGCCTCGGGCCGGGTCCGGTTGAGGGTTTCCAGCAGGTACCAGATGTAAAGGACGGCCACGGAGACCAGCCGGAACCCGAGGGCCCGGCCCCCGTAGCCGTCCATGGCCTGCATCACGCCGGTTCCGCACATGGCCCCGGGAACCAGGGACGGAAGGATGTTGGTGATCATGAGGAGGAACAGGCCCGTGGTGGCCGCAAACAGGATCATGCCGATCCGGGCCAGGAGGGCGGCGGTTTCGCCGGCCGCCTCCAGGGAGAGCTGCTCCCTTTCCGCCGAGCCCGGCCGCCAGTGGAGGGTGATTCGGAGGGCCGTTGCCCCGGCCGCCAGGATCGACGCGGCGGCGGCGGCATCGGCCATGAACAAAGACAGGGCGAGGGGATGGAGGATCACGGGATCTCCGACAGGCGTCCGTCGGTCAGCCGCCAGCGGAGCGTCTCCGCATCCGGGCCGCAGAGCCGGGGATCATGGGCGGCGGCCACCACCGTGGCGCCCCGTGCTTCCGCGTGTCGCAGCGCGTCGATGATCCGCCGAGCCCCGGTTTCGTCCTGGTGGGCGGTGGGTTCGTCCGCCAGCAGAATCTCGGGGCGGAGGGCCAGGGCCCGGGCCGCGGCCACCCGCTGACGCTGGCCTCCGGACAGGGATCCGGCCGGCTCGGCGGCCAGGGGGTCGACGTCCATCCAGCGGAGCCAGTGGAGAGACTCGGCCCGCATCGTCTCCACGCTCCCTCCCCGAGGGACGAGCGGCACCAGGACGTTCTCCAGGACGGTGAGGTCGTCGAAAAGCCCCCCCTCCTGGAACACGATCCCCACCCTGCGGCGCCAGCGGTCCAGATGGGGGGTGATCCACCGCGAGACCGGCTCTCCGTCTGCGAGGATCCGCCCCCGGGTCGGTCGCATCAGACCGGCCAGGAGGTGGAGGAGGGTCGACTTCCCGGCCCCGGTGGCGCCGGTGATCACCGAAACGGCGCCCGCCGGGAACCGGGCTTCGATGCCCACCAGGATCGCTTCCTCCGCGCCGCCTCTTCCGCGCCGGACAAAGTCGACCCCCTCGCAGACCAGCCCCGCCGTCACCGGCGCGCGTGCTCCAGGAACGACAGGGGGGCGGCTCCGGCCGCCCGGACCGACGGCCACAGGCTCGCCGCCAGAAAGGGGAGCAGGACCAGGGCGGCCACTTCAACCAGGACCCGGAGGGCGCCGGAGGGGTCGAGCCACAGGGCCGGCGGTCCGTCGGTCCATCCCAGCAGCAGCCTCCCCGGCCAGGTGGCCCCCGGCCAGTGGATCAGCCCGTAAGCCAAGGATGCGCCGAGGACCCCGGCCACCGCGCAGATCCACAGAGCCTGGACCGCATGGAGCCGGATCACGTCCCCGGCCGTCCATCCCAGGGCCTTCAAAAGCCCCACCTCGGACCTTCGGATAAACCGGGAGCGGAGGGTCTGGGCGACCAACAGGATCAATGCCGTCAGGGCGGGGAGAGCGGCCATGGCGACGAGGCCTCCGCTCCTGGCCGCATCGGCGCGGTACCGGCCCGCGGCTTGCCGCTGTGTGATGATCCGCACCGGCCAGGGGAACGCGGCGGCCAGGTCCGGGAGGATCGCCTCGGCCTCCTGGTCATGGAAGACCCGGACGGCCAGGTCGCTGGCGCTTCCGGGTCCGAGCCCCAGGAGGGCTCGGGCGGCCGCCGTTTCCATGAGCACCGTCCCCTGGACCACGATGCCCGCCTCGGCGGGCAGGTCTCCGGCCACCTTGAACGTGCGGGAGATCCGGCCGGAAAGGCTGATGGTGTCGGGGGAATCGGCGGACCGGAGCCCAGGGCCGAGAAGGACCTCCCCGGATTCGGGGGCCATGCCGGTCGCTTGTCCCCATTCCCCGGATTCGGCATCGGTTCCGATCACGGTGACCGGCCCTTCCGCCGACGCCACGGTCCCCCAGACCCGGGGAACGGCCGAGATGACGCCGGGGACCTCCCGGGCCCACGCGGCCGCGGCCTGGGGCGGCATGGGCGCCCATCCCGAAGGGCCGAGCCGACGGACCACAAGGGAGGGTCCCTGGGACAGAATTTTCCGGGCGGTGGTCTCCAGGGATTGGGTGAGGAGCAGGACCGACGAGAGGAGCGCCACCAGAGAGCCGAGGCCGAGGATCAGCAGGACGGTCTCCCCGGGCCGCCGGAACAGGTCCCGGACCGCCCAGATCCCCATGGGGCCGGGGAACCTGAAGCCGTGGGCCGATCGACTCATCAACGGGCCGCCGGCGGTGGCTGGATCAGGAACGAGGCCGGTCCGCGACCGGCCGCGGGCAGGCGGGGGCCGAACCGGTCGTCCAACCCGGGTTCCGGGGCAAGGGCGTGGCGCAGGGGGCGTCCGGCGGGGACCAGGGAGAGGGCGTCGAGATCGAGGATTCGGACCAGATGTTCCGCTTCCCGGTTCAGGATGGGGGGCCGCAAGAGCCCGTCCAGGGTGATCGTCGCCAGGAGCAGGGCCGGAAAGAGAATGCCGATCCGGAAGAGCGTCCGGCTTTGGGCCAGCCGGTCCGCCGGCCGGCGGTGCGGAGGGGGAAGCCTTGACGGGCCGTCAACCAAGGGTTTCTCGGCACGATCTGCGTCCATCCGGGAATTACTCTTCGGCTTGGGGCCGGGACGGCTTGCCGGTGATCCGCCGCCAGAGATCGTCGTCCATCTCCTCCAGACGGAAGACGGTCGTTGCCCCGTGTCGTCTCCGGAAGGCGGCCAGATCCGCCTCCGAGGCCAGTGGGACCAGGGCCGGCCCCATGGGGCCAACCACGTCGGAACCGGCCGCCCAGACGGCGGCGCGGGCGTCCATGGGCCGGCCGGAGAAGTAGTCCCGGATGACCGGGATCGAAAGCCGGTCGGGGGATACCCCGAGGAAGGTCTCAGGATGAATCCAGGATTTGATCATGCAGCCGGTGCCGCAGAAGTAATACGTGGCGCCGTTTTTCAGCTGGATGGCGCTGGCGAACTTGGGGTGCTTGGCCACGGCCATGGCGCAGACCGGGCAGCGGTCCGAAGGACCCACGCGGAGTTCCAGGGCTTCGCCCAGAGGGGTCTCTCCGGGGGCGACCTCGGCCGACATAGGGGCCGGGGGGCGGGAAAGGCCCAACATCAGGCTGAAAAGGACGATTTTCATCAGAAGCGGCCAAGGAAACCGGTTTTTCATTGATATTTCTCCTTTTCTGGGAATATGATGGAGGCCCCGATGGGTCCCTGGCCGGCCGGGGCCGGCGGGCTCGTGGGATGATTCTCAATATACGTGATTCGAACCGGAACCGCAAGGACGGTCTCTCCCATGGCCGTGGAACCGCCGACCCTTTCCGCCCTTTTTCTGCTCGGTCTCTTCGGAACCGGACACTGCGTGGGGATGTGCGGCCCCCTGGTGGTGGCCTTCCCCGGCGCCACCGGACGGCCTTCGGCCCATCTCTTTTACCATCTGGGCCGGATGACCACCTATGCCGCGGTGGGAGCGCTGATGGGCGGGGCCGGGGCCGGTCTCCGGACCTTGGCCGGGGCGGCCGGCGCCGATCCCCTGGTCTGGACGGCCCGGACCCAGGTCGCCATTTCGGCGGCGGCGGCGGGAATGCTGCTCTTTTTCGGTCTCTTCCGCCTAGGGCTTATGGCAGAGCCGGAATGGATGGCCGTGGCCTCGCCCTCCCGGCTTCCGGGCTTTCGGAGGATCCTGGGCGCCGCGACCGAAGGGGGACGGGCGGCCATGGTGGGGCTGGGCCTTCTCATGGGGTTTCTTCCGTGCGGCCTCTCCTATGCGGCGTTCGCCCGGGCCTTGGCCGCCGGCGGCATCGGCGCCGGGGGGCTCTTCCTGCTGGCCTTCGGCGCCGGGACCGTTCCGGGGCTGCTTGCCGTGGGTCTGGGGGCCTCGGGCCTGGCCCTGCGGTACCGGCGCCACATGGAGGTCCTTTCTGGGATGGTGCTGCTGGGCATGGGCCTCTCCCTGGGGATGGACGCCCTCGGGACCCTCTTGTTATGAGATGACCGCATATCCGATGCACGCCCTTGAAACCCTTTGACGAAAGGAGCGGCCGATGAAATCCGAGATGACGGGCCGGCGCCGCCGGCCCCTCCCCCTTCTCCTGGTCTTTCTGCTGGCGGCCTCCGCCTGCGGACCGGTCTACCGCACCCAGTACAGCTTCGAGGAGCCGGACAGCCCCGAAGGCAGGGCCTGCACTTTTCAGTGCCAGACCTCCAAGCTCCAGTGCGAGCAGATCGAGGACCTGCGGCAGGAGCGATGCGAGGATCGGGCCTTGCGGGAGCAAGACCGGTGTCTGCGGCGGCTGGAGCGCCAGAAAAAGGAGATCAAAAGCTACGACTGTCCCCTCGACACGTGCCGCGCGGATTATGACCGGTGCGAAAAGATGTATCGGGCCTGCTACCAGTCCTGCGGCGGAAGGGTCACCAGCGAGACCGTCTGCGTCAGCGGCTGCGAATAGCCGCTTTTTCCTCCGGGCCCCGGTCAGATGTCGACGGGAAGGCCGCTCTCCCTGAACAGCGGTTTGAGATAGGAGAGGCTCTCCCGGCCGGCCGCCTCGGGACGGTCCACGTAGGGGTAGAGTTCCAGGCTGATGTGACCGTCGTACCCCGTGCGCTCCATGGCCCGGAAGACGGCGGCGAAATCGATCGCCCCGAGCCCGGGGATCAGGTGATTGTGGGCCCGGCTGTCCGCGATGTCCTCGATGTGGACATGGCCCACCCACTGGAAAAGCTCCTCGAAGGCGGCCGCCGGATCCTCGCCGGCGCAGAAAAAGTGGCCGATGTCGAAGTTGAGGCCCACCATATCCGAGCGGATGTCCCGGATAAACGGCTTGAACTCCGACGTCCGTTCGATGAGCAGGTCCGGCTCCGGCTCGATGAGGAGCCGGATCCCCAGCTCCTCGGCCCTGGGGATCACCTGTTCCAGGCCGTGATGGAAATGGGTGAAGGCCCTGGTCCGGGGCATGGTGCCCAAGGGACCGCCGGGGGGAACGGAGATGTTGGCGCAGCCGAGGGCCTTGGCGGTCTCCAGGCAGTCGAGGGTGTGGCGGATCCGAATCCGGCGCCGTTCCTCCGCCTCCTCGATCCAGGAGGGCAGGTGGGTGTCCCCCACCGCGAAGAGGGTGAAGCTGTTGAGGTTGGTCACGGTGAGTTCCAGCCGTTCCAGGGCCCTCCGGATGCGGGTCATCTCCTGGGCATCCGTGTCCGGCGGGTAGAGGTGGGGATGATCGCACATGATCTCGGCGCCCTTGAAGCCGAGTTCGGCGATCATCTCAAGGGAGCGGATGAGGGAATATTTGACAAAGGCGTTGGTGCTGTATCCGAATACCATAGGGGGGCAAACCTCCGTATCGGTTCATTTTACGTGGGATCGCCAGGCCCGCTCGCACGCCGACGCCAGCCGCTCCAGCGCGAGTACCTGGTCCTGGAAGCTTATGGGAGGATTATCGCCCACCGGCTTTTTAAAGTAAAGCCCCAGTTCGGGGACCGGTCCGGATCGGCCGGCGGACTTCAATGCGGTCATCCAACGGCACAGATCGATGATCATGGGGGCGGCCAGGATGGAGTCTCTTCCCTGGAGGTTGAGCCGAAGGCTCATGGGCATGTCGAAGATGCCGGTGAAGTCGATGACGTCCCACGCCTCCTTGGCATCCCCCCGGGGGGGGTAATAGTCGATGTGGACCTTGTGGGCCGGGGCTCCGTACCGCTCTCCCACCCGGTAGCCGAGGATCTGATCCAACAGTTCGGTCTTGTTGGAGAGCTTGCCCCGGGCGCATTCCGGATCCATCAGGTTCTCCCCGTCGGCGTTGCCCAGGATGTTGAGGCTGTACCAGCCGTCCACCGCGAGACGCCGCGCTTTGAGGGCGGATGCCAGGACCACTTTGAGATAGGTCTGACCGGTCTTGCCGTCCCGCCCTGCCAGGGGGACCCCCTGTCGGACCGCCGCCTCCAGGACCTCCGGGAGTTCCACGGGGTTGGGGGTGAAGTTGACAACGGGAACGCCGCTTCTGATCGCGGCCGTTACGTAGGCGAGGTCCGGAAACCGACGGCCCTCGTCCACTGGATGATCCGGACCCGGGGACGGACCCCGGGCCGACGGTCCGGCGCAGGCGGGCAGCAGGTTGGCCAGCACGGGTGCGGCATGGGGGGTTCGACGCCGGAACGCCTCCATGTCCCTTGTCAGGATCGCCACCCGCTGCTCGAACGGGAGCATCGGGTCGGGTGCCTCCCGGACCGGGATGGCGTCGATCTCCCGAACCGCCGGCTCCCAGGCGGCGGCCGGCAGGACCCCATGGCGGCGGATCGCTTCGGAGACCGGGGCCTGGGTGATGTCCCATCCGGCCATCTTGATCGCCTCCGGCTTTCCCATCCATCCCATCCAGGGAAAGGTTTCCGCCGTGGTGAGATAGGGCACCACCGATTGGGGATTGCCGGGCAGGGCGGCGACGGCGGCGGCCAGGGTGGTGCCGATGGCGCCCTTGGCGCCCGCTATCAGCATCAATATGGAGTGGGTCTCGCGGGGATCGGTGTCGGTCATAGGTCCGGTACGGCTCCTCCTCGGCTTTTGATTTTCCAAAACAGATAGATTATACTAAACGATATTGAACCGCAATCCCAAAAGGGGGAACCCGATGACCAGGGAAAAGCAGGGGGCGGTCATGAAGACCGTTCCCATCCAGGAAGCGGAGGGGATGGTCCTCTGCCATGATGTGACCCGAATCATCCCCGGCAGTTTCAAGGGCCGGGCGTTCAAGAAGGGCCATGTGATCACCGCACAGGACATCCCGACGTTGTTGGACATGGGCAAGGCCCATATCTACGTCTTCGATCCCGCGGACGGGCTGATCCATGAAAACGAGGCCGCCCTCCGGATGGCCCGGGCGGCCGCCGGCGGGGGCCTTGCGTTCTCCGAGCCGGTGGAGGGTCGGGTCAACCTCTCTTCCTCCCTGGACGGGCTTCTCAAGGTGAACGTGTCGGCCCTCCAACGGATCAACGGCGTCCCCGACGTGGTGTTCGCCACCCGCCATACCAACCTGCGTGTCCGGGCCGGGGAGGCCGTGGCCGGTACCCGCATCATCCCTTTGGTGACGCCGGAGGCCACCATCCAACGGGTGGCGTCGATCTGCCGGGAGGCGCCCCCGGTGATCGAGGTTCGCCCCCTCAAAAGCGCCGCGGTGGGGATCGTTACCACCGGAAGCGAGGTCTTTCACGGGCGCATCGAGGACCGGTTCGGTCCGGTGCTCCGGGAGAAGTTCATCGACCTGGGGAGCCGGGTCAGGGACCAGGTCTTCGTCTCCGACGACGTGGAGATGACAGCCGACGCCATCCGCAAGCTGGTCGACGACGGGGCCGACCTGGTCGCGGTCACCGGCGGCATGTCCGTGGATCCCGATGATCGGACCCCCGCCGCGATCCGGGCGACCGGTGCCGCGGTGGTGACCTACGGCGCCCCGACCTTTCCCGGCGCCATGTTCATGCTGGCCCACCTGGGGGATGTGCCGGTCCTCGGGCTCCCCGGCTGTGTCATGTACCATCGGGCCAGCATTTTCGATCTGGTGGTCCCCCGAATCCTGGCCGGTGACCCGGTGACCCGGGAGGAGATCGTCACCATGGGGCATGGCGGCTTCTGCGCCGGCTGCGCCGACTGCCGATTTCCGGCCTGCGGCTTCGGCAGGGGCGGCTGAAGCGGCCGGTTCGACGGGATCCCATGCCACGGGAATGAATTCGAATGCGTATGAAGGACTACTACATCGTCTTGGGGGTTCCGAGACAGGAGAGCCAGGAGGGGATCCGGAACGCCTACCGGAACCTGGCGAAAAAGCACCACCCCGACAGGGCGGGGAACGAGGAGACCGCGCGGTTCCAGGATATTTCCGAGGCCTACGAGGTCCTTTCGGACCCGGAAAAGCGTGGGTGTTACAACGAGACGCTGGAGAGGGAGGAGGGGGGCGGGCGACGGATCCCCGTGCGCAGGGCCTCCCGACCTCCCGCCGGCCCCATGCCGGGTCGCCGGTTCGATCCGGGGTCGGCGCCGACCGGTGATCCCTGGACGTCCTTGTTCGAAGATCTCTTTTTTAGAGATCCTTCCGGGTTCCGGTCCCGATCCGCGCCTCCACCGGAAGGGAGGGCCGACATGGAGGTGGTTCTGAGTCCGGAAGAGGCTCGAAACGGCACCTCCGGGCTCTTCAAGGCCCCCTGCCCGGCGGCCTGCGACCGCTGCGGAGGGGCCGGGAGGGACCTCTTTTTCGCCTGCCCCGCGTGCCGGGGCGCCGGTCAGGTTCTCCGGGAGCGGACCCTGAAGCTGGTGATCCCCGCCGGGGTGAAGGACGGCGGCCTCCTGGAAGCCTCCCTCGGCGGCGGTCGCCTCCGGTTCCGCGTCCGGGTGGCCTGAAAGGCCGGCCGCCGGGGTTGATGGCGGGGAGCCGCTCACAGAACAGGGGGTTGACGGCCTCCTTTCCTATTCGGCCATTCATATCCGGCGCAAACCACCCGGACGAGCCTCACGATCTCCGGAAAAGCGCATAGACGGAATGGGCATACCGGTTCAGATAGGGCATCGGTGAGTACCGCAGTTTCCGGATCAAACGGACCGCAAGGGGCCGGGGTTTTTCTAAAACCGACAACCGGACAAGCTGGAATCCTTGGGATGCCCGGTTTTCTGTAAAAAAGTGCACGATTTGTGAAACACAGAAGAACCACTTGTGCCGATCCTCCGGTTTCTCCAACGGGAGTCCATAGTGGGAAAATTGCCCATGGCCGCGGGCGATCTTCTTCCGTGCCAAGCACCAGCAGTTGGGCAGCGACACCAGCACATACCGTCCGGAAACGCGGAACAGCTCGGCGTAGATCCGGTGCAACGCATCGAGATGTTCCAGCACGTCGATGCACAACACCGCTGCAAACTCTCCGTCTTTATATGGAATACAGGCGACGGCCTCTAAGTCGACGAAACGATCGGGCTCTCCCCCGATATCGATGCCGACATAGCGGTCGCTCTTCAGCCGCTTGCGCAGCGGCGCCTCGGAGCATCCGACATCCAATACCCCGTCTAAAAAAAGCTCCGGATAAGAATTGAAAATGTATTCGCTTCTTGACTGTCTGTCCGGAAAAGCGACGTTGATCACTTCGAGTATGGGCTGATCCATATTTCACGCATGAAAAACGCCGCATTCGAGCAGCCGATATTCTTTGCCGATCAGTTTCGCCTGCAACGGTTCAGGCACACCGATCGCATGCAGCAGTCCTTCATCGTAAGGCAATGAAATCAATTCTTGATTCTGTTGGTTCTCGCAAACAGGGCATCGTCGACGTTCGATCATGGGGATTGCTTTCGGTGTAACGGGGTCATCGAAAGAGAGCCGCCCCGGGGGAAGGGGGTTCCCGCGGGGCGGCAGCCATTTGCTGTAGATGGAGGTTGCAGAATGGCATGGGTATAAGATTTGCATTTGTTTCTAAAAATCAAACGGCGGATCAGGTTTTTGAATGGTCATATAGCGCTTTTTTTATAATAAATACATGTTGTTAAAATGGAAAAAAAATAAAGCCGGGAAAAGAGCTTCCAAAAGAAGAACTCTCAAGAGAGATTGAAACTCTCAAATCGGAAAATCGGCGGTTAAAGGAGGTCAATGAGAAAGTTCGAAGCTTATAACGCAGGTGAAAGCACACGGTCAACTGTAAATTCGTGGTGTGAAAATTTGTGATGAAACTGGGGAGTTT
Source organism: uncultured Desulfobacteraceae bacterium (assembly GCA_964431545.1). Lineage (GTDB taxonomy): Bacteria > Desulfobacterota > Desulfobacteria > Desulfobacterales > JAABSP01 > CAYSLC01. Next base: position 39,440 of record CAYSLC010000007.1, read on the forward strand.
GTCATCGCAAAGTCGAGTGATCGAATCCAGTCCGTGAAGCGCGTTGAGGTGGCGCATTCGCGGAAGCCGGGTCCGGAGCTTCCGGACCCGGCCGCCAGCCGAGGGGAGCCCGAAGCCGGATCAGGGCGTCCACCACCCTCGCGTCGAACTGCTTCCCCTTTTGCCGGTTCAGATGGTCGAGCACTTCCGCCGCCGGAATCCCATCCTTATAATACCGTTTCTGGGTCATGGCATCGAAGACGTCCGCCACGGCGACGATCTTGCCCGCCAGGGTGATCTCCTCTTCGGACAATCGGCCCGGGTACCCGTTCCCGTCACACCGCTCGTGGTGCTGCTGGATGGCCTGTGCGGTCAGTATCGGGAGATCCACGGCCTCCATGATCTTCCTGCCGATCTCCGGATGGGTCCGGATCAGGTCCATCTCCGGGTCGGTCAGTCGCCCCTTTTTGGTCAAAACAGCGTCGGGGATGCCGATCTTCCCGATGTCATGGATCAGTGCCCCCAGATAGATATCATCCTGGATCTCTTCGGAAAGCTCCAGTTGCCCGGCGATCTCCATGCTGATCTGCGCCACGCGGCGGGAGTGGCCCCCGGTCTGGGAATCCTTGGCATCCACCGCGGCGGCGATGGCGTCGATGGCGCTGATGAGCATCTTTTTTCTGGCCCGGCTCTCCTCCAGCAGGGAGAAGTACCAGGAGGAGGCCAGGACCACGGAGGCGATGGACTGGACCCGCCCCTCCGGAACCGATTTCCGCCACCCCAAAAGGGTGTATTGGGGATCCGCTGGAGCCCCCTGGGCGGGCAGTGGAATGTAGAGGCGGTAGGGAAAGGGCCGCCCCGCTCCCCGGAGGAGGATCAGTCCGCGGTCTTCCGAAGAAGCCTCCTGCCGGGGTGGCGGCATTTCCCCCCCCATGCCGTTCAGGGAGGTCTTTGTCCGGAGGAGGTGGATGCCCGTCCGGGCGGCGATCTTCGGCCAGGCGGCCTCCAGATAGGCCTCATAGGTGGTGGAATGGTCCCGGGGGATCAGCAGATCGTGGATCGTCGCCATGGAATAGTGCCGGATCGCCAGTTCATTGGAAGAGAAGACGAACCGCCGGACGACCATGACAAAATAGAGGGAGGTGAAAGCCAGGGCCGGCGTCGATGCGGTGATCCAGATCCCTTGGGTGACGAAGAGGCAGCGGATGGCCGCGGCCATCACCCCGAACGCCGCCATCATGAGGAGCCATCCCCGGCGGGGGGACGCCCATTTTCCCAGAAGGTACCCGATCATTGCCCAGACCAGGACAATGGCTGCGTCCGTGGCGCGCGGGGTCCGCACGATCCCGCGTCCATTCAACGCCATGTGGATGATCTCCGCATTGAGCTGAACGCCGGCGACCTCCTGGCGGCCGAACGGGGTCGGGATGTTGAAGAAGTCCTCGATCCCCGACGCCTTCACCCCCACCAGGACGATCTTCCCCTCGAATATTTCCGGGGAGATTCGGCCGTTGAGTACATCCCGGTATTCGTATCTTGGGAATACCGGCGCGGAAAAATCGATCCAGACGCGTCCCTCCCCGTCGAGCGGGAGAATATGGGGGCCGAGGCGGAGCCCCTGTTTCCCCCGTGCGTCCGCTTCCAGACGGGGCACCTCCCCGGTGACGGCCGAAAGGCCGGCGATGGGAAAGGAGGGGAGCAATTGCGTTCCGATGCGCTTGACGGGGTTGAAATACCGTACCATCCCGTCGATATCGGTCTCCATGTTGGTATAGCCGCCGGAGAGGTTCGCCCGGGAGAGTGCCGGAAACGGCGGGATGATTCGGTAGGACCCGTTGGCGGGGTCGGCGATGAGGTGTTCGGCCAGGACCACCCGGCCGTGGGTCTCCACCGAGCGCGCCAGGGAGCGGTCCTGGTCGGGATCGCCATGCTCCGGAAAGAGAATGTCCACCAGGACCACATCCGCGAGGCGGAGTCGGTCCACCAGGGCGGCGTGGCGGTCGCGGGGCCAGGGCCAGCGGCCGAGTTCTTCCAGGGAGGACTCGCCGGCCGTGATCAGGATGATCCGGGGAGGTTCGCCCTCCGGCGAGGCTCCGGAAAGATTCCAGTCGAAGATCAGCCGCTCCATCCGGTCCAGGGGGAGGGGGCGAAGGTACCCGTTTCCCGCCCAGAACAGGAGGAGCAAAAGGATGAAGACGCATCCGCCCTTCCGGGGGGAGGGGCGGGTGCCCGATTTTTCCGGATCCATCCGTCACCACCCGTGCGGGGCACTCCCCCGGACCGCGTCAATCGTCATCGTCACGGTCGTCATCGTCATCGACGTCCCGGTCGCGGTCCTGGCCGTGACCATGGCCGTGTCCGTGGCCCTGACCTTGGCCGTGGTCCCGCCCTTGGTCATCCCCGCCGTCATGATCCTCATCGCGGTCGAGATCATCGTCCCGGCCGGGAAGCGGCCCTCCTCCGGGACGGTCATCGTCCTCGTCCGGGGGGTCATCCGCGGGGTCCGGGCGGTCATCGGCGTCGTCCGGAGGGTCGTCTCCGGGGTCCGGAGGCTCGCCCGCGGGGGGCTCGGCCGGCGGGGCTCCGGGGTCGTCCGGGGGAGGGTCCCAAGGCGGTTGCGGGGGCTCTTCGCCGGGAGTTTCCCCGGGTGGCGGTTCTGCGGGAGGCGTTTCCGGGGGATGGGGGTGGACCGGATCATCCTCCCCAGGGGGGAGGTCGGGGGGCGTTTCAGGGTCTTGTTCCGGCGGATCTTTCGGGGCCACCGGCGGATCATCCATCGGCGGCTCCTCCGGGGGCGGCTGGGCGGGTGGGGTCTCGGGATCCTCTTCCGGCGGCGCGGGATCGTCCACGGGTGGTTCCTCCGTCGGAAGCCCGGCAGGGGGCGTTTCCGGAGGATCCACCACCGGGGGTTCGTCATCGACCGGCGGGTCGTTCGGGGCGGGTGTGCCGGGGGATCGTTCCGGATCATCCGCCGGCGTCCCAAGCCGTCTGAACTGGTGCTGCTGGAGGATGCTTTCGGTCAGTTCCAAGGTCTGTTCCGCCGCCGATTGCTGGGGATCCGGACCGCGCACGTCCACCGATGCCACCGGCGGAGACGGCGCCGCCAGTTCGAGCGATCTATGAAACACCGTCACATAGCCGGGGGAGGCCGGGGAGATCTTGCCGGTGCCGCCGCGGTACAGCTCTCCTTGCGAGACCCAGGCTCCGTCGATCTCGATGAGGCCGTCGGCGCAGTAGCAATCGGTGACAAACGATTCCCGGCCATCCGCCGGATCCGAAAACCGGTAGACGTTCAGGCCGAATTTGGTGCCCCGCACGGCGGCCACGGAGGAGGGGGTCTTTACCCGAACGTCGATCTCCCGGTAGCCGAGGAGGCGCAGCACATAGAAGAAAGCCCGCCCGACCTTCATCCGCAGGGTGGCCGATTTTCTCCTTCCGGATCGGTCGTCCAGGTACGATTCCACCGTCAGGATGGTGTTGGTGCTCAGGGAGGCGGTGTCCCTGGAGGAGAACCGGATCCGGCAGACAGCGGAATCGAGGGTGGCGATCAGATCCTTGAGGAAGATGGGATCGCCGGGTTTGGCGAAGAACGCTTCCCCCGTCTCCTGGCGGATGATCACCATCCGCCCCTGAAGCCGCTCCACCGCGCCGACCGGTTCGCCGTCCCCGGGGATGTATCCGGGCCGGATATCATACCCGTCCAGCCACTTGGGAACGGCGTCGATCCCCTCGCCATCCCCCGCCGCGGCACCGCAGACGAAGGCGGCCGTCAGAAGGAGCGGTAAAAAGGGAAAGACGCGCTTTGGCATCTTCCGGATGTTTGGTTTCATAGGGTACCTCCTGCCCTGAGCGTTGGAAGATCTAAAAACGGAAACCGACGCCGGCACCGCAGATCACTCTCTCATAGTCGAAAATGTCGGTGTTCGACTCGGCGTGTCCCCAGTAAAGGTTCACGCCCACAAAAAACGGATTGGAAAACTGCTTGACCAGGGAGACGTACAGACTGTCCTCGTCGTCTTCCCGGTCGCCGGTCCAGCCGGGATGGGGATCTTCATCTCTCCGGAACCGATGGGTATAGCGCAGGTAGGCCCGGTATCCCCGGCCGAATCGCCGGCTCGTGCTGGCGGAGATCCGGAAGGTGTCATTGCTGAAGCGGGAAGACTCGGCCCGGTTTTCCACCCACGCCAGGGAGAGCCCGACGTAGTCCCAGGCTTTGTTGTAATAGAAGATCGGTTCGATTTCGTAACCGCGGATCTGTTTGTCCCTTCCGTCGCCGCCCTCCGCGTACGCCTTATGGAGATAGGAGAACGTTCCGTTGATCCGGAATCGCCGGTTCCAGGAACAGGTCAGTTCGGGGGTGGCGCCGTAAAGATCGTAGAGGCGGGAATCATCCAAAAGCCGCATGCCGTAGGTCAGGGGCAGGGAGGCGGACAGCCGCCCGTTCGTCCAGGACGGCCCGGCGGTCACCCTCCAGAGCAGGGAGTCGTACGCTCCCGAATCGAAGTGATCGACATTGTACAACAATCCCTCCGCCTCCCAGCGAAGGCCGTTGTCGAGGCCGGGAGCGTACCTCGCCCGGATCCTGGCCAGGGTTTCGGAGCGCCATCCCTCCTGCTTTCCGGATGATCCGGTGAACCGGAAAACCCTCCCCTCCGGGGAGATGATCTCATCGTCGCCGGGAAGGACGTTGATGTTGCTGTCCCATTGGACATATTGCGACAGATAGAGGTCGACATCGCGCTTGCCGTCCCGGGGCCGCCGCAATGCGGACTCCAACTGGGCCAGACGCTCCTGTAGCCGCGGCGGAAGTCCCTCCCGGTCGATGCCCTCCAGCGCTCTTCTGGCGGCCGCTTCCTCCCCCTGGTTGAAGTGGGCCAGGGCCAGGTCGAGCCGCACCCGGTGGAGGCGGGCGTCCAGGTTCAGGAGCCTCCGGCAGGTCCGTACCGCGGTATCGTAGTCCGAGGTTTTGAGGGCGGCATCGGCATAGAAGTAGAGGAGTTCGGCCGTCAGGAAGTCTTCGGGGAAGGCTTGGAACGCCCGGTAGGATTCGGCGTATTCGTTGTCGTAATAGCTGGTGACGGCCGTGGCCAGGAGATCATCCAGAGCGGCCTGGGTGTCGGCTTCGGCCCGGTCGAAGCGCGCCCTGGCCGCCGCGTCGTATGCCCGGACGCGGGGGGCGGCGGAGAACCGGGGAGGGGAAGCGGTCGATGTCTGATCCGCCCCCGCGGGGAGCGGAAGGGAAACGGAGAAAGTGAAAAGGAAAACGTAAAGGAACCGCTTGAATTGGGTCATGATCTTCACCTCTCCGGCACCATCCTTTTGCAAAATCGGTTTGGCGACAAAAAGCGGTTCCCTGAACCGTTTTTGAAATATCCTTGATTTTTAGTCCGGATAACGGAATGGATGCCGAGGGGCGATGAGAAAAGAGGTCTTGGAAGGCCCTGGAATATGTGCTTCTCGTCCGGCAACCCCGCTATCCAAAAAACCGTTTTGGATCGGAAGCTTTGCGCCCCAGTCTTACGATCTGGTTTGCCTTTATCAAACGAATGGCGGAAATCCGGACTTCCCCGCGGTCCGGCTTTGGAATCTGTCCTGGCCGTGCCCCGGAAGGCCGTCTTTCGCCCAGCTTACACTCCACACTAGCGCATGCGTTTTCTCCTGGGAATAGGGTATACTATGTATTCCAACCGTGCCCATACCGTATTTTGAAAAATAGGTACCTATGATTATAAGGCTTTGAACTGTTGGGATAAATGGTGTCCGTGGGCATGGCTTTTCTGGAAGTATATGGGGTAAGCACTGTATTTTTCTCCCCTGGCCATGGTATTTTTCGGGGCTCGCGCCTCACCTTTCCCGAAGCCCCATCGGCCTCCTTCCTTGAGCCGCTGTTTCTCATCCCGGCCGCCGGTCCGAAACCTCGGCTTCGGAACGATGGCTAGGCCCCGAACTTCTCCAATCGGCCGGCGTTGGCCAGCGCCAGGGGCATGAGGTCCGTGGCGCGGAGCCTCGGGCCGAGCCCGCCGGCCATGCAGGCCCGTTCCCCGAATCGATCCACGGCGTCGCTCCTGCAGTACCTGGACCAGAGGAGGACCGGCACCGGGTGCCAGCTGTGGTAGGCCATGTAAGCGGGGGTGGAGTGATCGCCGGTGACCACCACCACATCGGGATTGCGCTTCAGAATCCGGGGCAGTTTTCCGTCCACCGCCTCGATGAGGCCCTTTTTCCGGTCGAAATCGCCGTCCTCCCCGGCGCTGTCGATCTTTTTTATGTGGAAATAGAAGAAATCGTAGTCGTTCCAGTGCTTCTCCAGGGTATCGATCTCCTCGTCCACTTCGGCGCCGGTCGCAAGGACATCCATGCCGATCAACCGGGTCACCCCGCGGTACATCGGGTACCCGGCGATGGCCGCCGACCGCACCCCGAAGACCTCGGGGAAAAGCGGCCACTCGGGCCGCTGGGAGAACCCGCGGAGGAGGGCCATATTGGCGGGATGGGCGTCGGCCAGCTTCTCAGCGGCCTTTTCGATCCATTTCTTGACCAGTTCCGCGGTCCTCTCCGCCTCCGGGGTCAGCGGCTTTGGATCGAGGGGGGCATGGCCGGTGGCCTGGGGATCGGTGTCGGCCAGTCCGCCGGAGAGCCCCTCCCCCCGGAGCACCAGAAGGAACCGGTATTCCTTCACCGGGTCGATGAAGACCTCGGCCCCCGGAACCTCGATCTCCCGGAGCCGTTCGCACAGCTCCCGGTTCTTCTCGGTGGGAATCCGCCCGGCCCTTCGATCCGTAACCAGGCCCTGTTCGTCGACGGTGCAGAAATTGCCCCGGGCCGCCACGTCCCCACGCCTCACGTCGAAATTGATCCCCAGGGCCGCCAGGATCCCGCGGCCCACATCGTATTGGAGGGGATCATATCCGAACAGGGCGAGGTGGGATGGGCCGCTTCCCGGCGTGATGCCCGGCCCGATGGGCTGGTGGAGACCGCAGACCGCTCCCTGGGCCAGCCGGTCGAGGTTGGGGGTGTCGGCCGCCTCCAGTTCGGTGGCGTCCATGGCGTCGGTGGGCAGTCCGCCGAGGCCGTCCATGACCAGGAACAGGATCTTGGTGTCGGCCGGTTTCACCAGTTTTCGAATCAGGTTGAAATCCATAGGAAGCCCCCTTTGGCTTGACGCTTTGAAATGAGTGTTGAAATGGGCATGGGTCGGGCCGGAACGGACCGTCGGCTACTTGTCCGCCAGGATGGCCACGCCCGGCAGGGTCTTGCCCTCCATGAACTCCAGGAAGGCCCCGCCGCCGGTGGAGACGTGAGTCACCTTGTCCGCCAGGTTCGCCTGGTTGACGGCGCTGGCGGAATCGCCGCCGCCGATGTAGGTCTCGGCATCGAGTTGGGTCAATACCTGGGCGATGACCCGGGTCCCCCGGTCGAAGGGAGGGGTTTCGAATACCCCCAAAGGCCCGTTCCAGATCACGGTTCTGCTCCCCTTGAGCCGTTCGGAGAACATCGCCACGGTTTCGGCGCCGATGTCGACGATCCGCCAATCCCCGGGGATGTCGTCCACGGGGACGGTCCGGTGTTCGGCCCCCTCTTCGATGCGATCCGTGATCACCACATCGATGGGGAGGATCAGCCGGTCCCCGGCCTTGTTCAACACCGTCTCCGCATCGGAAAGCCCCGTTTCGTCCACAAAGGATTTTCCGATATCCACCCCTTTGACCTTGAAGAACATATTGGCCATACCGCCGCCCACCAGCAGGGTCTGGGTGGTGTCCAGAAACCGTTCGATCACGCCGATCTTGTCGGCGATTTTGGCGCCGCCGAAGATCGCCGCCAGCGGGGTTTTCGGGGCTTCCAAAAGCGGCGTCAGGACCTCGATCTCCCTGGCCATGAGGAGCCCGGCGACGGAGGGCAGATGGCGGCCCACCCCTTCGGTGGAGGCGTGGGCCCGGTGGGCCGCGCCGAAGGCGTCGTTGACAAAGAGATCGAATCCCCGGGCGAGGGAGGCGGCGAAATCGGGATCATTCTTCTTCTCCCCGGGATGGAAGCGGGTGTTCTCCAGAAGGATCACCTCGCCGGGTTTCAGCATCTCCTTGGCCCGGTCCACGGCCTCGCCGATGCAATCGTCCTGTTTTGCCACATTCCGGCCGAGCAGGTGGGAGAGCCGCCGGGCCACCGGATCGAGGCGAAGATCATCCGTGGGCTCCCCCTTGGGGCGTCCCAGATGGGAGCAGAGGACCACCCGGGCGTTTTGGTCCACCAGGTGCCGGAGGGTGGGGAGGGCTTCCCGGATCCGGGTGTCGTCCCCCACTTCGCCTCCCTTGAGGGGGACATTGAAGTCGTTTCGGACCAGTACGCGCTTTTCACGGACATCCATATCCTTGACGGTCTTTTTCATGGAAAGCCACCTCCTGCTTGCGGATTGTCGGTTGTCAACGGCTTTTCCGGGCCGGTTTCGGGCCGGGTTCATCGATGTCGGGCACCGGGTCGGGCCACCGGCCGCGGCTATTACCTTTATATGGAATATATCCAAGATGCCGGAAAAAGAAAATGGGGTCGAAGCCGTAATTTCCGCATGCGGTCCGACGGGTTCGACCTTCCGGCATCCTTGGCGCGTCCCCCGGTTTTCCGGGTCCTTTTCGGCGGACAGCGCGGTGGAACCGCCGGCACCGTTGCATTCCGCCCGGCGATGGGAGTACAATGGGCCGCGGTAATGGTCTTCTTGACCCGAATCCAACCGGAGGGAGAGACGAATGGAAAAGCGTTCCGGAAATGGCGGCGGGACCTCCCGCGGCTATCGGGAGACCCTGGTGAGCGTCATGGGAATCCCCTTCACCGACGGCAACCGCATCGATATCCTCAAAAACGGCGTGGAAATTTTTCCGGCCATGCTGGAGGCGATTTCGGCGGCCCGGCGGCGGATCGACATGGTGACCTACGTCTACTGGCGGGGGGAGATCGCCCGGCGCTTTGCCGAGGCCCTGAGTCGAAAGGCCCGGGAAGGGGTCGGCGTCCGGTTGATCCTCGACGCCTTCGGCGCCAAGCCCATGCGCAGGAGGCTGATCCGGATGATGACCGATGCCGGCGTTCATATCCGCTGGTTCCGCCCCCTGGCCCGCTGGAACTTCTGGACGGTGAACAACCGGACCCACCGGAAGGTCCTGGTCTGCGACGGGGAGGTCGCCTTCACCGGCGGAGTGGGCATCGCCCGGGAGTGGGAGGGGGACGCCCGGGATCCGTCCGAGTGGCGGGAGACCCATTTCCGGGTTCGGGGACCGGCGGTCCACGGACTCCATTCCGCCTTTCTGGAGAACTGGATCGAGACGGGCGCCGCCCTCGACCTGTCGCTGGACAGCATCGGCGGAGGGGATCCCGTGGGCGGTGTTCCCATCCAGACCCTTCGGACCGATCCCTCGGTGCGGTGGAGCGACACCTTTCTTCTGTTCAGCACGCTTCTGCTCATGGCCCGGCGGCGGGTCACCATCACCACCGCCTATTTCGATCCGGACCGGCCCATGATCCGCCTCTTCCGGAAGCTGAGGGACCGGGGCGTGGAGGTCGAGGTGCTCGCCCCGGGCCGGCATATGGACGTGTGGGTGGCCAAAGTGGCCGCGGAGGCCAACTACGACGTCCTGTTCGAGCTGGGGGTCCACCTTTGGCACTACCAGCGGACCATGCTCCATGCAAAGATCATTCTGATCGACGATCAGTTGGCCTGCATCGGCTCCGCCAATTTCAACCAGCGGTCCATGCGCCACGACGACGAGGTGATTCTGGTGCTCCTCGATCCGGCCAGGGTCCGGCTGTTGCGGGAGCAGTTCCAGGAGGACCTGGCCGACGCCCGGAGGCTGACCCCCGAGAGCTGGCGGAAGAGGGGAGGGGCCGACCGGATGAAAAAGATTCTGGTGGATCCCTTCCGCCACTATATCTGATTCCGTAAATACAGCGTTGACCGTATTTACAAAGCGAACCGCCGGTGGGACAATCATCTTATTTTTCACCATTGCGCTGCATCCGTAAGGAAGAAACATGGAACATAGAAACACCATCGGCGCCATCCCCCTGGGAGACGGTCGGTGCCGGTTCAGGGTGTGGTCACCGGATGCCGGGAGGATGGCCCTCCGTCTCCGTTCCGAAAAGCGGGCCGTGGAGATGGCCAAAGGGACGGACGGCTGTTTCGAGGTGACGGCCGACGCGGCGCCCGGGGATCGATACCGGTTCCGGATCGAGGGGGAAAAGGAACGGCCCGATCCCGCCTCCCGGTTCCAGCCCGAAGGGGTCCACGGCCCGTCGGCGGTGGTCGACCCCGGTTTCGACTGGACGGACCGGTGCTGGTTCGGCATCCCCCTGGCCGACTACGTCACTTACGAACTCCACGTGGGGACCTTCAGCCGGTCCGGCACCTTCGACGGGATCATCCCCCATCTCGATGACCTGAAATCCCTGGGGATCACCGCCGTGGAGCTGATGCCGGTGGCCCAGTTTCCCGGAGACCGCAACTGGGGGTATGACGGCGTCTACCCCTTCGCCGCCCAGGAGAGCTACGGCGGACCCGACGGGCTCCGGCGGCTGGTGGACGCCTGCCACGCCAAGGGTCTCGCGGTGGTCCTCGACGTGGTCTACAACCACTTCGGTCCCGAGGGCAACTACCTGTGGGACTATGGTCCCTATTTCACCGACCATTACCGGACCCCCTGGGGGTACGCCCTCAACTTCGACGGGCCGGAGAGCGGCGGGGTCCGGAACTACTTCATCGAAAACGCCCTCTACTGGATCGAAACCTGCCACGTGGACGCATTGCGCCTCGATGCCGTCCATGCCATCTACGACGCATCGGCCCGGCCGTTTCTGGAGGAGCTGGCCGGGGCCGTGTCGGACGCCCGCCGCAGGCTCAACCGGCGGATCCACCTCATCGCCGAGAGCGACCTGAACGACACCCGGCTGGTCCGGCCCCGGGCCCTGGGCGGGTTCGGGCTCGACGCCCAGTGGTCGGACGATTTCCACCACAGCCTCCACGCCCTGCTCACCGGCGACCGCTCCGGCTACTATGTCGACTTCGGCCGGGTCGGCCACCTGGCCAAGGCCATGGCCGAGGGGTATGTCTACGCCGGGGAGTACTCCGGGTTCCGGAGGCGGCGCCACGGCAACTCCTCCCGGAACATCCCGGCCCGGCGGCTCGTGGTCTGCGCCCAGAACCACGATCAGGTGGGCAACCGGATGGCGGGGGACCGCCTGAGCCGACAGATCTCCTTCGAGGGTCTCAAGCTGGCCGCCGGGGCCCTGCTCCTTTCCCCCTTTCCCCCGCTTCTCTTCATGGGGGAGGAGTACGGTGAGACGGCCGACTTCCCCTACTTCATCAGCCACACCGATCCCGATCTGGTCCAGGCGGTCCGGGAGGGGCGGAGCCGGGAGTTTTCGGCGTTCCAGTGGAAGGGGGAGCCGCCCGATCCCCAGGACCCCGAAACGTTCTACCGGGCCAAGCTCGACCACGGCCTGAAGGAGACGGGGCACCACAAGGTCCTCCACGCCCTCCACCGACGGCTGCTGGCCCTCGGAAGGGATGTCCCGGCCCTGGCTCGCGGGAGCAAACGGTGTCTGGAAACCCAATCTTTCGAGGCCGAGCGCCTTCTGATCCTCCGGCGATGGGAGGGCGCGGACGAGGCCCTCGTCACCCTCCATTTCGGCGAGACGCCCTGTACGGTGGAGATCGACCTGCCCGCCGGAACCTGGCGCCGGGAGATCGACTCGGCGGACCCGGAATGGGAGGGGCCGGGGGGAGCGGTCCCCGGGCGGATCATCTCCGATGGGAGGGCCGCCGTCGAGTGCCGCCCGACCGCCTTCACCCTGTGGCGCCACACCACCGAACCCCACGACAACGCGAAGGAACCCTAAAAGAGACCATGGAACGATTCATCTGCATTCACGGCCATTTCTATCAACCCCCCCGGGAGAACGCCTGGCTGGAGGCCGTCGAGGTTCAGGATTCGGCCTATCCCTACCACGACTGGAACGAGCGGATCACGGCGGAATGTTATTCCCGGAACGCCGCCTCCCGGATCCTCGACGGCGAGGGGCGGATCGAGCGGATCGTCAACAACTATACCAAAATCAGCTTCAACTTCGGCCCCACGCTGCTGGCCTGGATGGCCGCCAACACCCCGGGCGTCTACGGGGCGATCATCGAATCGGACCGGCGGAGCATGAAGCGGTTCGACGGTCACGGATCGGCCATGGCCCAGGCCTACAACCATATGATCATGCCCCTGGCCGACCGCCGGGACAAGGAGACCCAGGTGATCTGGGGAATCCGGGACTTTGAGAAGCGGTTCGGCCGAAAGCCCGATGGGATGTGGCTTCCGGAGACGGCCGTGGACCTCGAGTCCCTGGAAGTGCTGGTTGAAAACGGGATCCGTTTCTCCATTCTGGCCCCCCACCAGGCCGGCCGGGTCCGCCCCCTGGAGGGGGGGCAGTGGCAGGACGTCAGCAATTCCGCCGTGGACATCACCATGCCCTATCTTCAGCGGCTGCCCTCCGGGGGGGAGATCGCCCTCTTCTTCTACGACGGCCCCATCTCCCGGGCGGTCGCCTTCGAGGGGATCCTCAACAGTGGGGAGAGCTTCGCCGACAGGCTCATGGACGGGTTCATCCAGGGCAAGGAGGGGCCCCAGCTCGCCCACATCGCCACCGACGGGGAAAGCTACGGCCATCACCACCCCAACGGCGACATGGCTCTGGCGTACGTCCTCCATCACATCGAGGAGACCGGGATGGCGGAGCTGATCAACTATGCCGCGTTTCTCGATCGCTTCCCTCCCACCCACGAGGTGGAGATCGTGGAGAGCAGCTCCTGGAGCTGTATCCACGGTATCGAGCGATGGCGGGGGGATTGCGGCTGCAACAGCGGGGGCCGGCCGGGGTGGAACCAGCGTTGGCGGGAGCCCCTGCGCAAAGCCCTGAACTGGCTTCGCGGGGGGGTGGCGACGATCTATGAGGCCCAGGGGGAGAAGCTGTTGCGGGATCCCTGGGCCGCGCGAAACGACTACATCGATGTGGTCTTCGACCGGTCCCAGGGGGTGCGGGAGCGGTTTTTCGACCGCCATGCCGTAAAGACCCCGGACAAAGAGGAGGAGGTCCGGCTGTTGAAACTCCTGGAACTCCAGCGCCAGGCGATGCTCATGTACACCAGTTGCGGCTGGTTTTTCGACGAACTGTCGGGCATCGAGACCGTCCAGGTGATCCAGTACGCCGGCCGGGCGATCCAGCTGGCCGCTCAGTTTCCGGGCGGAGAGAAGCTGGAAGAGGGGTTCCTCCGGGAGGTGGAGAAGGCCGAAAGCAACATTCCGGACCACGGGAACGGCCGGCAGATCTTCGAAAAGTTCGTGAGACCGGCCATGGTCGACCTCCGGAACGTGGGGGCCCACTATGCCGTAAGCTCCATGTTCGAGGACTATCCCGAACAGGATGAGGTCTTCTGCTACGGCGTCCAGCGGGACCACTACCGATTCGGCGAGGCGGGCATGGCCAAGCTGGCCGTGGGGGAGGTGACCATCATCTCCAAGGTCACCCTGGCGTCCTCCCGGTTCGATTTCGGCGTGGTCCATCTGGGGGATCACAACATCACCTGCGGAATCCGGGAGGACGGCGACCGGGAGGGCTTTCTCGTCTTCGGCGAGGAGATCTTCAAGGCCTTCAACATCGCCGATTTTCCCGAAGCCATCCGGGTCCTCGACCGTCGGTACCCCGCGTACCGCTCCTCCCTCACCTCCCTGTTCCAGGACGAGCAACGGAAGATCCTCGCCCTGATTCTGGCCAACACCATGGAGAACATCGAAGCGAGCTACCGTCAGATCTACAACGCACACGCCCCCCTCATGCGCTTCATGCGGGTGGCGGGATCACCGGTGCCCCGGGCGCTCTACACCGCCGGTGAGGTGGTGTTGAACCGGGATCTGCGCGAAGCCTTCCGGCGGCCGGACATCAATACCGAGGAGATCGCCCACCTGCTGAGTCAGGTGCGGCTCTCCGGCATCACACTTGACAAGCAGACCCTGGAGTTCACCCTCCGCCGGACCCTGGAGGGGACCATGGTGGAGATCATGGAGACCCCCGAAGACCTCGATGCCCTGAACCGGCTCGGTCAGGGGATGCAGGTGATCTCCATGCTCCCCTTCGATGTGGAACTCCGGATGATCCAGGACCAGTGTTACGAATTGGCCCAGGAACTCTATTCCGTCATGAAGTACAAGGCCAACCGCGGCAACACCACCGCCGGGGAATGGCTGGAGCGGTTCCGAACCATCTGCTGGCAGCTCAACCTTCGAATCGAATAGGCGCAAACCCAAGGGAGAAGCCCATGCCACCCACAGCCACCTATCGCATCCAGTTCACCCCGGAGTTCGGTTTCGACGACGCCCGGTCGATTCTGCCCTATCTGGACGAACTGGGGATCTCCGACATCTATGCCTCGCCCATCCTGGCGGCCCGGACGGGGAGCAGCCACGGCTACGACGGTGTCGACCCCAACCGGATCTGTCCGCGCCTCGGAGGGGCGGAGGATTTCCGAAAGCTTCGGCGGGAGATGGGCGAGCGGGGGATGGGCTGGCTCCAGGATATCGTCCCCAACCATATGGCGTTCCATCCGGAGAACCGGATGCTCATGGACCTCCTCGAGAAGGGAGAAGCATCGGCCTACCACCGGTTTTTCGACATCGACTGGAACCATCCCGACCCGGGGCTCCGGGGCAGGATCCTGGTCCCCTTTCTGGGCGGCCGGTACGGCGATCTGTTGAACAACGGGGAGATTCGGATCGGATGGGACGGGCGGGGGTTCTCTTTTCTCTACTATGAATGGGTTCTGCCCCTCTCCCCATGGACCTACGGGCATTTCCTGGAAGGCGACGGCCGGGTTCCCCCCGACGCCCTCCGGGACCTCCTTTCCGGGATCCGGGAGGTTCCGGAGACGGATCCCTTCCGCATCGACGATCTCAAGGGAGATTTGGCGGCCCTGCGCCGGGACGACCCGGCGGTACGGGCGTGGATCGACGACCGCCTGGAGAGGGTCAACGGGGATCCCGCCCGATTCGACGCGGTGATGGTCCGGCAGCACTTCCGGCCCTCCTTCTGGCGGGTGGCCGAACATGAGATCGACTACAGACGCTTCTTCCACATCAATGACCTGATCTGCCTGCGGGCCGAGGACCCCCTGGTCTTCGACCACACCCACCGGACCATCCTGGAGCTTACACGGGACGGGACCTTCACGGGACTCCGGATCGACCACGTGGACGGCCTCGCCGATCCGCTCTCCTATCTTCGGTCCCTCCGCCGGGCCGCCGGGGAGGTCTATATCGTCGTGGAAAAGATCCTGGGGGAGGCCGAGGCGCTTCCCGCCTCCTGGCCCATCCAGGGGACCACCGGATACGCCTTCCTGAACCAGGTCAACGGGCTCTTCTGCCGTCGGGATGCCGCCGCCCGGTTTGAGGAGATCTACGGAGATTTCCTCGGGGCCCCTCCGGCCCCCGCCGGGCTGGTGATCGATCACCGGATGCGGGTCCTTCAGGCCCACATGGCCGGAGAGGTGGAGAACGTCGTCCGGCGGCTCCGGAATCTGGCGCGCACCCGCATCGAGGGGAGGGATCTGACCCGAAGGAATCTGAAACGGGCCCTCCAGGCGGTGATGGTCCGGCTGCCGGTCTACCGGACCTACCTGGAAGATCCGGGCGTCCGGGAGACGGACCTTCGGCACCTCAACGCCGCCGTGGAGGGAGCGGTGGTGGCGCTGCCCGGGCTGAAGCCGGAGGCGGCCGCCATCCGGAAGATTCTTCTCGGGAAGTGGGGGACCGGCCCCGAATGGGCCGATCTCGTCCAACGGTTCCAGCAGCTCACCGCCCCCCTGGCGGCCAAAGGGTTCGAGGACACCACCCTCTACGTCTACAATCGACTGATCTCCCTCAACGAGGTGGGCGGCGAACCATCCCGGTTCGGGCTTTCCGTGGAGGACTTCCATGGTGCCATGGCGGACCGGGCGCGGAACCGGCCCCACGCCATGAGCGCCACAGCCACCCACGACACCAAACGGGGAGAGGATGGGCGGGCCCGGATCAACGTCCTTTCGGAAATCGTCGGGGAATGGGAGCGGCGGGTGACCCGGTGGCGGGACCTCAACCGGGCGCTGAAGATCAACCTGGCCGGAACCGCCGTCCCGGATCCCAACGAGGAGTGGTTCCTCTACCAGACCCTGATCGGGGCCTATCCCGCCGATTCCGGAGAGTTGAATGGATTTCCGGGCCGGATCTGCGACTACCTGATCAAGGCCCTGCGGGAGGCGGAGGTCCATTCCGACTGGACGGCGCCGGACGAGGCCTACGAGGATGCTTGCCGGTCTTTTGTTCGGGGGATCCTGGATCGGAAGCGGGGGGCGGCGTTTCTGGCGGACTTCCTCCCTTTTCAGGAGCGGATCGCCCATTTCGGACGCCTCAACAGTCTCTCCCAGACCCTGATCAAGATCACCGCCCCGGGGGTCCCGGACATCTACCAGGGGACAGAGGGCTGGGACCTCAGCCTGGTGGATCCGGACAACCGCCGGCCGGTGGATTACGGCAGAAGAACGGCGGCCCTCCGGGACATCCGGGAGAGAACATCGGCGGATCCCGCCGCCCTGATCCGGGAGCTGCTGTCCGACCCGGCCGATGGGCGGATCAAGCTCTTCCTGGTCCACCGGGCCCTGGCCGCCAGGCGGAGCAAGCGGGCGCTCTTTCTCGACGGAGACTACCTGCCGCTTTCCGTATCGGGAGCACGGGCAAAGCAGCTCATTGCGTTCGCCCGGGTTCACAAGGGGGAATGGGCCGTCTGCCTGGCCCCGCGTCTGTTGACTTCGGATCTCCAGGTCGGGGCGTACCCCCTGGGCGACGGGTTCTGGCGGGAGACGCGAATCTCTCTTCCCCGGGAGGCGCCCGCCGTCTGGGATGAGGTCCTCACCGGCCGGCGCCTCGACGATCCCTCCTCCGTGGGCGGGGTGCTGGAGAGCTTACCCGCGGGGCTGATCATGGGAACGCGGTAACGGTTTCCGGGGGACGGGGGACGGTGGAAGATCTTCCGAGGAGGCTGGCACGGTGGCTGGCGGGGTGGCTGGACGACCTCCCGACCTTTCGGGGGGTGCTGGACGCGGTCATCGGAAGCGACGCCGATTCCATCCTCTGGTGGCAGATGAGCATCCGGGCCGTCCTGATCTTCCTCGCCACCCTGGGACTGATCCGGATGGGCGGCACACGGGTCTTCGGAAAGAACACCGCCTTCGATATCGTCCTCGGCGTCATTCTCGGATCGATCCTCAGCCGCGCCCTCACCGCAAACGCCGCCTTTTTTCCCACCCTCGCCGCCGCCGTCACCCTGGTCCTTCTCCACATGGTGCTCGCCAGACTGGCGCTCCGGAGCCACCGGGTGGGGCACCTGGTCAAAGGCGTGGAGCACCGGATCATCGCGGATGGGGAGGTCCGGTGGGATGTTCTCCGGAAAAACCACATGACCCGCCATGATCTCGAGGAGATCCTCCGGTTGAACGCCGGCACCGAAGAGGTGGACCGGATCGCGGAGGCCTATCTGGAGCGCAACGGCGACGTGAGCATCATCAAGAAATCGTCCTGACCATCCGTACCGTCCCAAAATCTGTACGGAACCACCGGAGATCCGGAATCAGGGGATCCCCGGCACCCCCCCCCCGCCAACCGGATGCACCCAGGCCACCCATCCGGTATCCGAAAGGCTTCCTCCCGGCCGCCGCCATCGCGGATCCCTCCTAGTGGGAGTATCGCCAACTTACCGATCCCGTATCCCCCATATGCGGGTTTTAGTCTATTTACGAAACCGGGCGCCATTCATTACCTTGGGATAGAATCGACATTCGGCAATGGGCCGAAAGCGCGGGCGGCATGTCCATCCGCGGATGAATGGAGCTTCGGATTTGCCAAAGGAGGGTATCATGAAGAAAACACGATCGAGAAAACTGGGACTTTTCCTCACCATGGCGGCGGTGGCCGCTTTCCTCGCCGGACCGCCGGCGGCCACGGCGCAGGACTACGACCAGGAGTATGAGTATGAAGCCGGACAAGGGGTGCACCAGGAGGAATGGTACGACCCCAGCGACTGGTTCGGGGTCGAGGATCGAGGGATCGATTATGAGAACGACTGGTATGACTACACCTATAACTACCCCGCCACCTACCAGTATGACTACGACTACTCGGCCCGGGGGTACTACGGAGAAGAAGGGGCCGATCTCTACGGAGACGAGATGTATGGGGATCGGTACGACTACTACTCGGATACCTGGTATGACGATCGGGATGAGTTCGACGCCTGGTATGAGTAGAAGATGGGGCGAAGAGATGGATAAAGGATAAACAAAGGAGGTTTCCAATGGAACGAAAGCAATCGATGTTCGGCCTCGACATGGGGTTGAGCAACAAGAAGATGACCATCCTCGCCACGGTGGCGGTGATGGCGGTAATAGCGGCGATACTGGCGGTGGCCCTTCCCGCATCGGCCGCCCGGTACAATCCGATGTACGACGATTCCGACCGATATTCCCGATACGACATGCGGTCGGAGGACGGCGGGCAGCGTCGGGATGATCAGGAGTACGACCGGTATTCCGACGCCGACCGGCACCGGGACCGCCGGAGCTACGAGGATCGGAATTTCGGAAGGGAATACCCGTACAGCTATGATGAGCGGCCCTATCGCCGCGGGTCCGAAGAGTCCTATGCGGGACGGTATGATGCCTACAGCGGAGACACCCGTGGTGATCGTGGGGGCTACTGGGACCGATCCCGCCGGGATCGCGGCGGGAATACGGGTCGGCGCCGGGGGATGCAACGTTCCCAAGGCCGGAATCTCCGGTTGGAGCCCGCCGGGTGGATCCGGGTGGCCTATGATTTCGACGAGGACAACCGGGCCGACGCCTATGAGTACATTTCGCTCTACGAGCTTCAGAAGGCTCGTAAAGCCAGCCGGCAACGGCTGGATGAGGAGATGTCCAGAAAGATGGCCCGGGGAGAATCGGGCCGGAGCCGCGAAGCCCGGGGATATTATGATCGCTCCCGATCCGGGTCGCAACGGTCCGGGTCGCAAC
>CAYSLC010000008.1:0-7186 GCA_964431545.1 uncultured Desulfobacteraceae bacterium
CTTGGTGCCGGTGTAGAAGTTGTCGGCGCACAGGACGTCGCATCCCTCGGTTAACAGCCGCTCGCAGAGATGTGACCCGAGAAAACCGGCGCCACCGGTCACCAGGACCCGTTTTCTGAGGTGCATTGGTTTTCTGCCGGCATTGGAATTCATCACTGCTCCGCCCCCTCGATTACAAATACAACCCCATCTAACATACTGGAATCAAGTGTTTTTTCCCACCCTTCACTTCCGATATTTCATTTGTGCGGTCGAAGGGAAGTGTGCATTGAGCGACGGTATTTCAGGAAAACCGTCAGATCCTCTCAC
Organism: uncultured Desulfobacteraceae bacterium; assembly: GCA_964431545.1. GTDB lineage: Bacteria > Desulfobacterota > Desulfobacteria > Desulfobacterales > JAABSP01 > CAYSLC01. The sequence continues at coordinate 310 of CAYSLC010000008.1, forward strand.
ATACCTGGGGTCTTGTCAACCGATCCAAATCAATGCAAACCCTCGCCAACATTGGACTGACAGACCATTTGCGCTCGGGTCTGCGGATGGATCCGATTCAATTAAAGGCCGGGGGAAAACCTGTGTCGTTTTGGCGTCGCCCCTTCAAAATCTGGCTTTCGGTCATCCGGAAGACAGATCCGCAGCGCCGTCTCCTCCAACACCATCTTTGGGGATTGGCCGGTGGATTTCAGGCGCAGGTCGGCCTCTTTCAGGCGGACCATGGCGTCCAGAAGCGCCTCCCTGGAGAACCGTTCCGCATTCTGGAAAAGCAGAAACAGCGGATAGGGACTTTTCGATTTTCCCATCAACTGCAGGGCGGTCTTGGGCTGGGCACTTTTGCGCCCTTTTTTGCCGTCGCCGCCGCCACCGATCGCCTCTTCCCAGGACCGGAGGGTTTCCAGCAGGCTCCGGTCGTGGTCCTGGATGGCGGCCAGCGTCGTCTGCTGAAATTGGGCGTAGGACATGCCGGGGCGCCAGCGGCCCTTTTCCAGGGATTGGGCCAGTGCCTTTGCCTGGAGGAGTTTCCGGACCTGATTGGTCATGGCGGCCAGGATCTGGAGGGGAAAAATCCCGCCGCTCAGGAGGGAATCGATGTAAAAGAGAACATCCGCCCCGTTTCCGGCGGCCAGGGCGCCGGTCAACTCGAAGATGGGGTCCTCCCGGGTGCGTTCCATCACGGCGGCCACGTCCTCGGGGGTGATGGTGGTCCGGTCTCCCACGTAACTGACCAGCTTCTCCAGACTCCCGACAAAAGTCCGCAGGTCGAATCCGATCATCCGATGGATCTGCTGAAATGCCGGGGGGCTGAGACGTTTTCCGGTTGGATCGAGGATCTCCCTGGCCCGTTCCCTGAGCACCGCCTCCTGGGCCGCCTGATCCGCCTTCCGGTTCCCCCGCGGCACCGAGCAGTCGACGACCATCCCCCGGTCCCGAATCGCCGTATAGAGACTGCGCCGTTTGTCGGCCGTATCGACGGTGAGGATCAAGTGGTTGCCCTCCGGAAAACCGCGCTCTATGGCTTTCTGGAGTTCGGCGGCGTCGTCTTTGGGGGCCTCCGGGGCGATCCCCTTTTCCCGGCAGTAGTCGATCACCTCGTGCAACCAACCATCCGCCTCCGAAAGATCCGAAGCGACCTTTGAAAGGCCCCCTGCTTCGGGTTCAACGGCCTGCTCCAGGGTCAGCGAGCGTCGGCCCAGGAGGCTTGCCAGAAATCGGGACGCTCTCTTCAGATCCTTCTCCCCATGGGCGTCCTTGATCTTTTCCAGGAGACTCTCGTCCGTTTCTTTGGCGAGAAAGATCCTCGAGTCCCGCAAGGCCACCACCTTTCTTTCGCCGAGGAAGGAATAGGTGTTGAGCCGCTGGACCGCCTCTCCGATCCGGTCGTTGTCCACCGGCTCGAAATTCATGTCGGCGGTCCCGCCGGGAAGCAGGGCCGCGATCAGGCGGTCCGCCGCGGCGCGGTGGAGGACCTCCTCGCCGTGGAGCAGGTAGACCGGTGCGAATTCCGCCCCCTTCAAGGAAGAGAGGTGGGCGTCCAACTCCTTGTATCCGATCCGCGCCATGGAGGAACTAGGACTTGCGTGCGGAGGGTCCGACGCCGGGGGGGCCTTGATCCGGACCTCGGTTCCGGAAATAGGCCAGCATCCCCGCCGCCAGGAGGACGAAGACCACGCCGATGGCCTGGGAGATGGAGAGGACGCCGAACAGGGGGTCCCCACGGAAATCCCCCCGAAAAAATTCGATGATGAACCGGGCGATCCCGTAGATCCCGACATAGAGCCAGAAGATCTGTCCGTGGAAGCGCTTTTTCCGCCGGATGGACCAGAGGAACAGAAAGATCAGGAGATTGGCCCCCGCCGAGTAGAGCTGGGTGGGGTGGAGGGGCATATGGGTGGGGGCGAGGCTCTCGGGATGGGTGAAGGTCACCGCCCACGGAAGCTCGCACGCCAGTCCGTAACAGCAGCCGGCGAAGAAACATCCCACCCGTCCCAGCGCGTGACCGACGGCCACGCCGGGGGCGAGGATGTCGAGGGTCCGCCACAGGGGCATCCTGTGGCGCCGGAAGTAGACGGCGATGGTGGCCAGGGCCCCCAGAAAGCCGCCGTAGAAGACCAGTCCGCCGTTCCAGATGCGGAAGATCTCCAGTGGGTTCCCGAGAAAGGTCTTCGGGGCGGTCAGGACGTAGAAGAGCCTCGCGCCGAGGATCGAGAAGATCAGGAGAAAAAAGCACAGATCGGTGATCCGTTCCGGATTCTCCCCCAGTCGCCGGGCCTCCTGCTTGGCGACCCAGATCCCGGCCAGGAATCCCATGGCCACGAACAGGCCGTAGGTATAGAGCGACACATCGCCCAATCGAAGGAGAACCGGGTACACGGCGGCTTCTACTCCGGCATGTTGTCGAAGAGGATGTGGATCACGAAGATGGAGACCCCCACCGTGATGGCGCTGTCGGCCACGTTGAAGGCCGGCCAGTGCCAGCTGCCCACATAGAAGTCGAGGAAGTCGACCACCTTTCCGAACCGCAGCCGGTCGATGAGATTGCCGACGGCCCCGCCGAAGATCAACGCGAAGCCCGCGGCCAGCCAGGGGTGGCTCGGCGGGGTCCTCCGGTAGAAGTAGAGGACGAAGACCGCGGCCAGGGAGGAGACCACCAGAAACAGCAGCTTTCTGAGCAGCGGCGCGTGTCCGGCGAAGATGCCGAAGGCCCCCCCGGGGTTGTGGATGTGGGTGATGTTGAAAAACCCGGGGATCACCGAAATCGATCGGTGGAGGTCCAGGGTCTTCAGGATCACCAGCTTGGAGATCTGGTCGAGGACCACCACGGCGCCGGCGATGGCCGTCAGCCGGGCATACTTTCCTTCGATCAACCGACCCATATCATCCGGTGATTCGGGAGAGCGCCGTCTCGCACCGGCGGCAGACCGTGGGGTGGGCGTCCAACGTGCCCACGGACGGATCATGGACCCAGCAGCGTTCGCACTTGTCCCCGGCGGCCTTGGCCACGCCGACGGCCAACCCTTCCACCTCCCGGCTCTTTCCGGCTTCCGGATTCTCCTGGTCCGCGAGGGTCACTTCCGAGACGATGAGAAAGCCCCGGAGATCCCCTTCGTGCTCTTTCAGGAGCCGGAACAGGTCCCGGTCGGTCACATGGAGGGAGACCGCCGCGTCCAGGGAGTGGCCGATCACCTTTCGGGCCCGGGCCTCCTCCAGAAACCGGGTGACCTCTCCCCGGACGTCGAGCAGTTTCTCCCAGGTTTCGGCCAGCGGCCGATCGATCCACTCCGGCTCGGTTTTGGCCATCGCGGCCAGGTGGACGCTCGGCTCCCGGCCGGAGCGTTCGGGCATGTGGGCCCAGATCTCCTCCGCGGTGAAGGGGAGCAGGGGCGCCATGAGCCGCACCACCCCGTCCAAAATCGCGTACATGGCGGTCTGGGCGCTCCGCCGGGCTTCGGATTCGGGCGGCGAGGTGTAGAGACGGTCCTTGAGCACATCGAGGTAGAAGGCGGAGAGATCCACGGTGCAGTAGTTGTGGAGGGAGTGGTAGATCATGTGGAACTCGTAGGCGTCGTAGGCCCCGCGTCCCTTTTCGATCAACCCGGACAGGACGTGCAGGGCATACCGGTCGATCTCGGCCATGGACCCGTGGTCGACGCCATGGCGCTCGGGATGAAAATCGGACAGGTTTCCCAAAATAAACCGGCAGGTGTTTCGGATGCGTCGGTAGGCGTCACTGAGCTGTTTGATGATGTTGTCGGAGATCCGGATGTCGTCCCGGTAGTCGGAGGCGGAGACCCAGAGACGGAGGATCTCCGCGCCGTACTTGTCAACGATCTCGCCGGGGGCCACCACGTTGCCGATGGACTTGGACATCTTCCGGCCCTCCTCGTCCACCACGAACCCGTGGGTGAGGACCGCGTCATAAGGGGCCTGGCCCCTCGTGCCCACCGCGGTGAGCAGGGAGCTGTGGAACCACCCCCGGTGCTGGTCGCTCCCCTCCAGGTAGAGATCGGCGGGCCACTTGAGGTCGTTCCGGTATTCGAGGACCGCCGCGTGGCTGACCCCCGAATCGAACCAGACATCGAGGATGTCGGTCTCCTTGGCGAAGTCGGTCCCGCCGCACGCCTCGCAGGCCGTCCCTTTCGGCAGGAGATCGGCGGCATCCTTCTCCAGCCAGATATCTGCGCCATGGGCCTTGAAGAGTTCATAGACGTGGTCCACCGTCTGTTGGTTCACCAGCAGGGCCCGGCAGGCGGCGCAGTAGAAGACGGTGATGGGAACCCCCCAGGCCCGCTGGCGGGAGACGCACCAGTCCGGCCGGTTTTCGATCATCCCGTAGATCCGCTCCCGCCCCCACCGGGGGATCCACGAGACCCGGTCGATCTCCTCCAGGGATTTCCGCCGCAGGCCCGTTCCGTCCATGGAGATGAACCACTGGGGGGTGGCCCGGAAGATCACCGGCTTCTTGCACCGCCAGCAGTGGGGGTAGGAGTGGCGCATGGTCTCCTCGGCCAGGAGGGCCCCCTCCCCTTTCAGCTTCTCGGTGATGGCGGGATTGGCGTCGAAGACGAAGGTCCCCGAAAAGTAGTCCACCGCCTCGGTGAACCGGCCATGGTCGTCCACCGGCGAGTAGACGTCGAGCCCGTAGGTCAGCCCCACCTCGTGGTCCTCCCGCCCGTGGCCGGGGGCGGTGTGGACGCAGCCGGTGCCCGCCTCCAGGGTTACGTGGCCGCCGAGGATGACCAGCGACTCCCGGTCGTACAGCGGATGGCGGCAGCGGCGGCGCTCCAGATCTCCGGCCTTCAGCGAGGCGAGAATCTCGTAATCGGTGATTCCGAAGGCGGCCATGCACCCTTCGACAAGGTCCCGGGCCAGGATCAGGGCCTCGCCGTTCTTGGTGTCCACGGCCACGTACTCGAAGTCTGGATGGAGGGCGATGGCCAGGTTGGCCGGGATGGTCCAGGGGGTGGTGGTCCAGATCACCACATGGACCGTTCTGTCGCCGATGCCGGGGACGAGGTCGGACAGGTCGTCGATCATCCGGAACTTGACGAAGATGGAGGGGGAGGTCTCGTCGTAGTATTCGATCTCCGCCTCGGCCAGGGCCGTCCGGCAGGAACAGCACCAATAGATCGGCTTTTTGCTCCGGAAGAGGCTTCCGTCCAGGGCGAACTTTCCGCACTCCCGGGCGATGGTCGCCTCATATTCGCGGCTCATGGTGAGGTAGGGGTTCTCCCACTCCCCGGCCACGCCCAGCCGCTTGAATTCCGCCCGCTGGATATCGATGAATTTTTCCGCATAGGCCCGGCACCGCTTCCGGATCTCCACCTGGGACATGGAAAGCTTTTTCTCCCCCAGCTCCTTGTCCACGTTGTGCTCGATGGGCAGGCCGTGGCAGTCCCACCCCGGCACATAGACCGCGTCGTATCCGGCCATCTGGCGGGACCGGACGATGATGTCCTTGAGGACTTTGTTCAGGGCCGTGCCGATATGGATGTTGCCGTTGGCGTAGGGGGGACCGTCGTGGAGGATGAACCGCTCCCGTCGTTCGGACCTGGAGATCTCGCGGGTGCGACGGTAGAGATCCTCCTCCTCCCATTTCTTGAGCTGTTCGGGCTCCCGCTTGGCCAGGTTCGCCTTCATGGGAAAGGGGGTCTTGGGTAGGTTGAGCGTCTTTTTATAGTCCATCTTAGGGTCCATCAAGGCCTCCGGGGTCGCGGAATCGTAAAATGAAGGAGTTTAGTTGCAAATACCGGGGGTGTCAAGGAGTTGTTCAGGGCTTGTCGAAGATGGTCATGGCGGGGGCCACGGTGTCCCTGTCGCCATGGCGGTTCTCGTACGGCGTGAGGTCTTTGCCGAACCGCTCGGCCATCTGATAGATGGAGGTGGTGAAGTAGGCGGGAGCGCGTCCGTCCGGGGAGGAGGGCACGGCGGCCCGCCGAGGGGAGACCGGAGCGGAGCCCCTCGGCTCGTTTCCGAAAATTCCGATTCCCGCGGCGGGTTCCTTCCCCGAGGGGTATCCGGAAACCGGCATCCGCGTGGGGGTATCCACAAGATCGCTTCCCCCCGCCGGGAACCCGGCACCGACGGAGGATTTGGGTGAGGACCCGGGACCCGTCCGCCGGGTGCGAAAGGCTTCCTTCCGCTCGGGTGCGGTTCGCCGGATCTCGGCTTCCCGCCGGGCGATCCGCTGCTCCGCGGAGCGCCGCCCGTCTCTCGTCTCCGGGGGTAACGTCGCATCCGAAAATCGCGGAACGGAGCCCGGGCTGAAAGGCGGAACGGAGCCCGCCCTCCCGGAGACAGTGGAGGCTTTTTCCGGCGACGCTCCAGCCCCGGAAGAGGTCCCGGTGGGTCCGGGTTCTGTTTGAGTCCCGAAGGCCGCCTTCCGGTCCGGAGCGGTTCTCCGGATTTCGGCCTCCCGCCGGGCGATCCGCCGCCGCACGGATCTCCGGTCCTCCGCCGCGGCCCGGTCGGAGACCGCCCCTTTCGGCCGTGTCCCGGTGCGGGCCGCCGGTTTCCGGGGCTCGGGAATCGCCGGGGACGACGATGTGGCCCCGGTCCTTACCGAGGCGGAATCGGGCATTTGCGCCCGCGCGGCCGGTTTCCCGGTTTCGATGGAGGAGACCGCGTTCTCCAGCCGGCCCACCTTTTTGTCCAGGTTCCGAAGGGTCTTCCCCTGTTTCTGGACCTCGTCCGCCACCCGGTCCACCGTGGACCGGATCTCATCCACCACGGCGACCTTCTCCTCCACCCGATCGACCCGCTCGGCCAAACGGCCGGTGGCGGGAGGCGTGGGCGTTGCCTGGCCGGGAGGCGTGGACGTTGCCGTGGCGGAAGG
>CAYSLC010000008.1:7286-55211 GCA_964431545.1 uncultured Desulfobacteraceae bacterium
CGGGAGGCGTGGGCGTTGCCTGGCCGGGAGGCGTGGACGTTGCCGTGGCGGAAGGCGTGGCGGACGGAGGGGATGCCGGTTCAGGCCGGGCGGACGGGGGGGAAGTCGGTTCGGGGCTGGAGGAGGAGGTGGTGGTGGTGGTGTCCACGGTCCCCGCGGGCTGGGCCGGACGGGTCGCCGGGGCCGGATCGGCGGTGGAGGCCGAAGGGGAACTCGGCTCCGGGGGGCGGGGGGTACGGGTCGTATCGATCTTCTTGATCAGGACCGTTCGCCCCTCGCCTGTTTTCGATTGGTCCATGTTCATGAACAGGATCGCCAGCAGGACGGTCAGGGCGATGAGCCAGGATCCCAGGAGGATGGCGGGAACGACGCTCCGCTTCGAAGCCGTGACGGCGGCGGGCTTTTTTCGGGGTTTCGATCCGCCCTTTTTGGGCCTCTGAACCGCGTCGGATGATCTCTTCCATTTCATGGACGTTTCCTCAACATACTGAAATGTAATGATGATTTTAAAAAGGTGCGGGAAAACCGGACCATAATCCCCTAGATAATCGAAAAACGAATAAATATCAAGCTTTATCTCGGGTTATCCCGTTCGGTTGGTCCAGGAAGAGATCGAAGGCTTCCCAGAAATGATCCCGAAGGGGGTCCCGCTCCATGAGGATCTCATGGCGCGCGCCGCCGATGGTCACGTGGACGCACCTTCTCAGGGCCTCACAGAGCCGGGTCTGCGCCTCCAGGGAGACTACCCGGTCCTTCCCCGCGCTGACCAGCAGGACCGGCAGGGTGAGCCTGGAAGCGGCTTCGGAATCGTTCAATGCATCGATGGAGGCGAACGTGGCCCGGAGCCAATGGTAGGTCACCCCCCCGAGGGCCAGTGCCGGTTTTTTGAGGATCTCCCGCTTGACCCGGAGAAACCGCGACAGGTCGGAGGTGAGCCGGTTCCCGCCGAACCGGTCTTCAATGAAGGTATAGGGGGCCGCGCCGAGGACATAGGCCCGGCCGAACCCGGCCTTCGGGGCCAGCCGGGCGAGCAGGCGGGCGAGTGCCCGGGGAAAGGGGGCGGTACAAATGTCGAGCATGGGGGAGACCAGCACCAGCCGATCACACCCGTCCGGCCGTTCCAGGAGGTATCGAAGGGCGATATGTCCGCCCATGGAATGGGTGAGGAAAACCAGGGGGGGAACGGCCCTCGGAACCACGATCCGGTCCAAAAATTGTTTCAGGTCATGGATGTACTCTTCATATGTCCCGACATAGCCCCGGTGGCGGTCGCGCAGCAACCGGGTGGAGAGGCCCTGCCCCCGCCAGTCGAGGCAGTGGACGAAAAACCCCCGCCGGTTGAGGTCCGAGACGACCTCGGCGTACTTCTCCATGAACTCGAACCGCCCGCCCAGGAGCACCACGGTTCCCTTTCTCTCCCCCCTCGCCGGCCAGGCGCCGTGGCGGATGGAGACGCCCCTTTCGGTGGTGATGTATCCGAAATCGACCATCTGATGTTTGTTGACCTTACGCCCCTTTTCCCGTATGGTTCGGGCCTGCTCTGGCGGACCGTCGAGGATTCGGCAACCATAACCCACTTTTCAGGAATCAAAAAGGAAAAAAATGGCGCTCCATTCCCACCGATTTGTCGAGGAGCATGATGGCTTCGTGGGGTTCGGCTTCGACCGGAGTACCGATGAGAACACCGTTCGGTACTACCTGCAGAAATTTTCGGATGATGCCCTCACGAGCACGCTGATCCCCCGCCTGTCGGACGGGGAGCTGACGGAGATCTTCGATCTGCTCAACCGGGTGATGAGGCGGCACCTGTCCGAAACGGAATACCACAAGCTGTTTCTGAAGGAAGAGCATCCGTAAACCCGCCGGCGACCTCAACCGGTCACGGGCGGACTTTCAACCATCGCCCCGCGTCGTCCCCATTCTAAAGAGGAGGACCATGTTTACCGAAGGACAACTCAACAACTACGCCGACGTGCTGCTCTGGGGAATGACAACGGCCAAAGGCTCCCCCTTCGGAGGGGGGGAGATCGTCATGCTCCGCTACGACCGCCCGGCCCTTCCCCTGGCGGAGGTCATCTTCTCCAGGCTCCTGGAAAGGGGGATTCATCCTCTTCAGCGGATGACCTTCTCTCCGACCATGGAACAGCGGTTCTATCAGCTCGGCAACGACGATCAGCTCACCTTCCGGGCCCCCGGCGAGGAGACGCTTTTCCGGAACCTCAACGGCAGCATCTTCCTCTACGCGCCGGAATCGCTCACCCATCTGGCCGACATCGACCCCAAGAAGATCGGCAAGGCGGCGGTGGCCCGGAAGCACCTTCGGGACATCCTCACCAAAAGGGAGGAGGAGGGGCTGTTCGGATGGACCCTGTGCGCCTTCCCCACCGAGGCCCTTTGCAGCCACGCCGGCCTCTCCATCGAGGCCTATACCGAACAGATCATCGGGGCCTGTTTTCTGGATCATTCCTCCCCGGTCTCCGAATGGGAAGGGGTCTACCGGAACGCCGTGGCCATCAAAAAGTGGCTCAACGACATGTCGGTGGACCATTACAACGTGGAATCGGAGACCATCGACCTGACCGTCACGCCCGGGGACAAGCGGAAGTGGATCGGCCTCTCCGGCCACAACATCCCCAGCTTCGAACTCTTCCTCTCCCCCGACTGGCGGGGGGTCCGGGGCCGCTACTTCGCCAATCAACCTTCCTACCGTAGCGGCAACCTGGTGGAGGGGGTGGAGCTGATCTTCGAGGAGGGGCGGGTGGTCCGGATGACGGCCCAAAAAGGGGAGGCCTTCGTCCGGGATCAGCTCTCCATGGACGAGGGGGCCAACCGGGTCGGGGAGTTCTCCCTGACCGACCGGCGGTTCTCCCGGATCGACCGGTTCATGGCCAACACCCTGTTCGACGAGAACTTCGGGGGCGACCACGGCAACTGCCACGTGGCGGTGGGGTCCTCCTACTCGGACACCTACGACGGCGACCCGAAGGAGCTGACCAAGGAGCGGAAACAGGAGTTGGGGTTCAACGACTCGGCCCTCCACTGGGACCTGGTCAACACCGAACAAAAGCGGGTCACCGCCCACCTGACCGACGGAGGCCGGGTGGTCATCTACGAGGACGGCGAGTTTCGCTGCTGAAAGGCCCCTGGGAGGGGACTCGCTCCTTCAAGAAGGGAAAAACGTGCGCATTCTCATCACCGGCGGCGCGGGGTTCATCGGCTCCCACCTGGCCCAGGCCTATCTCGAACGGGGGGAGGAGGTCTACATCATCGACGACCTCTCCACGGGATCCCTCGACAACATCAAGCGGCTCCAGGAGAAGGAGGAGTACAAGCGGCGGTTCTTCGTCACCATCGACACCATCCTCAACCACGAGGCCATGGTGGAACTCATCGGCACCTGCGACATGGTCTTCCACCTGGCGGCGGCCGTCGGGGTCCGGTACATCCTGGAGAATCCCCTCTCCTCCATCAAGACCAACATCCAGGGGACGGAAAAGGTCCTCGAGCTGTGCGCCAAATTCAAGAAACGGGTCCTCGTCGCCTCCTCGTCGGAGGTCTACGGCAAACACCTCCACGCCCCCCTGGCGGAGACCGACAACATCGTCTACGGGCCGTCGAGCAAGTTCCGGTGGAGCTATGCGGCGTCGAAGCTGATGGACGAGTTCAACGCGCTGGCCTATTTTCGGACCAAGCGTCTTCCGGTGGTCATCGCCCGCCTCTTCAACACGGTGGGCCCCCGACAGACCGGGGCCTACGGCATGGTGATCCCCCGGTTCGTCTCCCAGGCCCTGAAGAACGAGCCGTTGACGGTTTACGGGGACGGCACCCAGACCCGGACGTTCACCTATGTCAAGGATGTGGTGGGGGCGCTGATGGCGCTTCTGGAGAGCGACGGGGCCACCGGGGAGGTCTTCAACGTAGGGGGGACCGAGGAGATCACCATCCTCGACCTGGCCCGGCGGATTATCCGGGAGGCGGGCTCGGAATCGACCGTGGAGCTGATCCCCTATGAGAAGGCGTTCGAAAAGGATTTCGAGGACATGCAGCGGCGGGTGCCCAGCATCGAGAAGATCAGCCAATATATCGGATTTTGCCCCCAAACCGATCTGACCACGATTCTGAAGACGGTGATCGCCCACATGCGGAAGTAAAAGGGGCGATCCCGGATCAGCCCGCGGGACCCCCTATTTGATGATCCGGAGCACCCGGTCGGAGACCTTCAGCTTCCGCCAGAGGGACCGGATGATGGCCCATGCCGGGTCGTCGGGGCCGGGCTCCCGTTCCAGCGCCTCCCGGCAGGAGGCCATGAGCGACTCGTTTCCCGACCAGAGGCGGAACTCGGTCATGATATACCGGGCCAGGAACCCGCTCAACTCGGAAAGCTGGGCTTCGGTCATGTTGGCGACCTTGGTGCGCTCCCGGAAGGTGAGCTTGCCGACCAGGGCCTCCGCGGCCTCCTCCACCGTGCCGGGCATGGCCACGAAAGCCTGGAGATCCTTGCGGCCGCCTCCGAAAAGGGTCAGGGCCCCGGGCATGGCGGTGTCCATGAGCACCAGCTGCAGGGCGGTCCGGAGGATGTCGGTGACCATTTCATGGACGCCGGTACCCATGTCGGGGCCGGTGGCGTGAAGGGCCTCGATGCCGTGGGCGGTGATCCATCCGCCGATGTCCCGGGCCGCCTGGAAGGCGGGGATGGCTTTCAGCCGGACGTGGATATAGGCGCGCCCCGCCGATTCGGCAAGATCGTGGAGCCCGGCGAAATCCTCGGGGAGATCCCCGTCGGAGAAGATCAGGGTGCCGTCCGCCTCCGCGGTGTTCCGCTCGCAAGCACCGAAATCGAAGTGGGGAATGTCCAACTGGCGCGCCACGTCCAGGACGGCCAGTTCCGTGTCGGTTCGACCGCCGGCGATGAGTTGCTGGATCAAAGGGATGAGACCTCCCGGGCTCCCTGGCGGCGCAGCGTCTGGATCAGCCCGTCCACGATCTTTCGCTGCTGGGGGGTAAGATCGATGAATTCGAGGCCGATCCGGTAGAGTTCCCGCTCAACGGACCACCGGTACCACCGGATCTCCACGTTCAGATCGAAGACCTTCTCCGGGGAGAAGAGGCGGAGCAGAAGTTCGGGCCGCCGAAGGGTCACCACGAGGTGCCTTCCGTCCACCTCCATCCGGGGGGACGACACCTGGCATCCCATTCCCGAGATGTCGCTCAGTTGAACGGAGAGCCGGCCGTCGAAATCGGCGAACCGGGCCTTCAAAATCCCCTCCCAGGGGACCCTGTACCGTTTCCTCCGGCGCCTTTCCCTGCTGCCAAAAATCATACCGCCCTTCCCCGTGTGGGTGGAGTTTCCTTCCCGACGCAGATACCACGATCCTCCGGGGAAGGTCAAGGAAGGGGATCGACGGCGGGGCCGGACGGGGACCGGTTCAGGCCGACTTGGCCGTTCGGAAGATGCCGAACGTCCGCGCCCCCTTCACCCGATTGCCGTGGGCCCCGGAGCCCCTCCGCCGTCCCTGGAGGCCGTCGAGAATCCGCTCCAGCATCAGCCGGTGGCTCGGCGCCATCTCCAGAAAGACGATGCCGATCTCGAAGACGCTCTTCTCCACCAACCATCGGTACCACTGGATATCGACCCTCGACCGCAACGGACCCTCGGGGGTTTCCACATTCAGCCACAGTTCGGCGGACAGGCTTCGGTCGATGAGGTGGCGGCGGTGGACATGGACGCGCTCCGCGTGGATGCGCGCGCCCAGGCCGGAAAGGTTGACCACCGTGGCGGCGAGGGCCCCTTCTTCATCCCGGAATCGGACCTCCAGGATCCCCTCCCACTCGGTGGAAAACCGCCTGAACCCACGACGGTTCTTCCTCCAAAACATCATCTCACCCTCTCCTTTGCCCCAACGGGAAACATTTTTCGGCGCTTCGCCCAGATGTTCCCTTTATTTCACGGGAAGCCGAAGGGGATCAATGGGTCGGAAAGGGTAATCTCGGGTAGGAATCCGCTACTTTCCCCGCTTGGGGGTCACTTCCGCCCCTGGAGCCAATACGGATTGATCAGATCCTCGAAGATGCTCAGGGCCGCTTCAGAGCCCTGTCCGGCGGCGGTGACGATCTGCTTGTAGCCGCCCTCCACATCTCCGGCGGAATAGATCCCGGGGATGTTGGTCCGGTGCCGGGCGTCCTTCTTGATATACCCTTCCGGGGTCAATTCCACGCCCACCTTTTGGGCCAGGGCCACCGAGGGCTCATAGCCGACGGCGATGAAGACCCCGTCCAGGGCCATGGTCCTGGCCTCCCCCGATCGATTGTCGAGCAGGCGGACCTCCGCCACCCGCTCCTTGCCCCGGATCTCTTTCACCTCGGTGTTCCAGAGGACCGGGATGTTGTTGTCGGCGAGGCTTTTGACCAGGTACTCCTGGGCCCGCAGGGTGTCCCGCCGGTGGACCAGGGTGACGTCGACACCCATGTGGTAGAGGTAGAGGGCCTCTGTGACGGCGCTGTTCCCGCCGCCCACCATGATCACCTTCCGGCCCTTGAACAGGGGGCCGTCGCAGGTGGCGCAGTAACTCACCCCCCGCCCGGAGAGGCGCTCCTCCCCCGGCACCCCCAGGCGGCGGTGGTTGGCGCCCGTGGCCAGGAGCAGGGTCTTGGCGTTGAACCTCCGCCGGGTAGTGGTCACCTCCATGGGGCTGCCCGGCTTGACATCGATCACCTCCTCTCCCTGGAAGATGTCGATGTACTCCAGGGCGTGATTGACCAGGACGTCCACCAGGGTCTTCCCGCCCACGGAGTTGAACCCCGGATAGTTCTCCACCACCGGCGTGGTGGCCACCTGGCCGCCCAGAAGCCCCTTCTCCACCAGGGCGGTGGCGAGGCCGCTGCGCTTGGCGTAGATCCCGGCGGTCAGCCCGGCCGGCCCCCCGCCGACGATGACCAGGTCCGCCTCCACCAGCTCGGCGTCGATGTCGGGGATGAAGACGCGCTGCTCCTCCAGCTTGAGCAGCGACTGGACAAAGAGTTCCTCGGACTGGGCCCCGGCGCCGATGAGGATCTCCTCCGCGAAGGTCTGGGGGACGCTGTGGGCCGCGTAGGCTTCGGCGATTTTGGGGTTCCCCTGGACGTCGATGATCTCCAGGGAGACAAGGTCCGGCCGCTCCACGGCGGCCCGGGCCGCATTGACCGCCTGCTGGGGGCAGTAGGGGCAGCTCGGGCTCACGAACACCTTGACCCGGCGCGGGCCGTCCAACTCCTTCATCATCTTCACCGACTGCTCGCCGAGCCGGCTGCTGGCGAACCCGAGAAGAAAGACGATCTCGATGAAGGTCCGCCCCTCCTCCCCCAGCGGAGCGCCGAGCCACCGGATGGCGTAGGCGTCCGGATGGAAGATCAGGGTGGGCGAGGACCGCACATCGAACCGTTTTGCCTCTTCGCTGTCCAGATCGTAGGTATTGACCCGGATCCGAGGGGTGAGCCGGGCAAAGGACGCCACCGCCTGCCGGGCCACCACGCTGAATACGTCCTCCTCGTCCCCGCCGACAAACAGGTGGATCGGAACATCATAGGGCATGGCATCCAACGCCTTGCCCAGATGGGCCATCATCTCCTCTTCCGTCATGCCGGCCGCATCTTGCGGCTGTGCTGAATCGGCCATGAGCCTCCTCGTTCTTCAAGGTTTAGAGTTGGGGGGCTTGCGCGCTCACAGGGAAATATCCTATAATCGCATCTTCAGCCGTCCTCCTGATCCGTAAGGTACACCATAAATGGAAACCGTCAATCCTTCGCCGCTCACACGGGTGCAGCCATGAAATCATACGATCTGATCGCCATCGGCACCGGCTCCGCCATGAACCTCGTCGAGCCCTACCGGCAACTCCATCCCCAGGCCCGGATCGCGGTGATCGACAAGGACCCGCCGGGGGGGATCTGCCTCACCAAGGGGTGCATCCCCACCAAGATGCTCGTCTATCCCGCGGAGATCCTGCGGATGCTCGATACGGTGGCGGACCTGGGCATCGATGTAACAGTGGAACGGATCGACTTTCCCAGAATCATGGAGCGGATGCGGTCCCTGGTGGCGGAGGACGTCTCCGCCATCCGGGAGGGCCTGTCCCGCGCGGAAGGGATCGACTACTATCCGGAGACGGCGACGTTCACCGCCCCGTACCGTCTGGCGGTGGGCCGGGAGACGATCACGTCGGAACTGATCCTCCTGTGCACCGGGTCCCGGCCCGGGATTCCCGACATCGAGAACCTCGACGCGGTCTCATACCATACCAGCGACACGATCCTGGAACTCACCCGGCTGCCCCCCAGCATCGCCATCATCGGCGGCGGCTACATCGCCGCGGAATACGCCCATTTCTTCTCGGCCATGGGATCCAAGGTGGCGGTCATCGGCCGGAACCCCGCCTTCCTGCCCCATGAGGAGCCGGAGGTGGGCGCTCTCGTATTCCGGGAGATGTCGGAACGGATGATGATCCTCCCCGGCCACGAGGCGACCGCCGTCGATCCGATGCCGGCGGGCAAAAAGCGCATCTTGGCCCGGGAGACCGCCACCGGAAAGGAGCGGAAGATCATCGCCGACGAGATCCTGGTGGCCACGGGCCGGTCCGCCAACACCGACCTGCTCCGCCCGGAACAGGGGGGAATCTCCTGCGACGGGGACGGCTGGATCCGGGTGAACGCCCACCTGGAGACCACCAGCCCGGGCGTCTGGGCCTTGGGGGATGCCACGGGACACCAGATGTTCAAGCACGTGGCCAACCATGAGTCGAAGGTGGTCTTCCACAACGCCGTGCTCGGGGAACGGCTGGTCCCCGCCTACCACGCGGTGCCCCACGCCGTCTTCTCCTTTCCCGAGGTGGCGGCCGTGGGCATGACCGAAGAAGAGGCGGCGGCCGCACGGGGCAAAGGGGACATCCGCATCGGTTTCCAGCACTACCGGGATACGGCCCGGGGAAACGCCATGGGGGCGAAGCATTACTTCGCCAAGGTGATCGTGGAGGCGGATACCGAACGGATCCTGGGCGCCCACGTGGTCGGGCCCCAGGCGTCGGTGCTGATCCAGGAGCTGGTGACCCTGATGTACACGGAGGAAAAGAGCATCATCCCCGTTACGGAGGGAATGCACATCCACCCCGCGCTGTCGGAGGTGGTGGAGCGGGCCTGCATCAATCTCCTGTCGGTGGAAGCGTACCACCACCTGCTCCGCCACCGGGCGGGGTAATCCCCTTTTCCTTCCTTCGGCCCGCCGTTCCGGGCGGGGCGCTCCGTTGCCGGGCCGTGGAAACGGATCCCCTTCAGCCCCGGGAACGTCCCTGGCCCGCCACCGAGTCGGCGGCCATCCGGACCTCCACCGGATCCCCCAGGTAGTAGGACTTCTCCGGCTTGAGATCCGAATTCAGCTCGTAGACCAGGGGAATCCCCGTGGGGATGTTCAGCTTGACGATCTTCTCGTCGGGGATCTCGTCCAGATACTTGACCAGGGCCCGAAGGCTGTTTCCGTGGGCGGCGATGATCACCCGCCTGCCCGACTGAACCACCGGCACGATGGCCTGGTGCCAGTAGGGCAGAAACCGCTCCACGGTGTCCTTGAGGCACTCGGTGACCGGAATGTCCTCGGGATCCACCTCCCGGTATCTGGGGTCGTTGCCGGGGAAACGCTCGTCGGTCTTCTCCAGGGCCGGCGGCCGGACATCATAGCTCCGGCGCCAGATGAGCACCTGGTCGTCGCCGTGGCGCTCGGCGGTCTCCGCCTTGTTGAGCCCCTGGAGCCCGCCGTAGTGGCGCTCGTTGAGCCGCCAGGACCGGTACACGGGGATCCACATCAGGTCCATCCCGTCGAGGACGATCCAGAGGGTCCGGATGGCCCGCTTGAGCACCGAGGTGAACGCCACATCGAAGGTGTACCCCTCCTCCCGAAGGATCTTCCCGGCGTTGGCGGCCTCCTCCACCCCCGCTTCGGACAGATCGACGTCGGTCCATCCGGTGAACCGGTTTTCGCGGTTCCAGACGCTCTCCCCATGTCGCAGCAATATCAACTGGTACATCGGTTTCTCCTTTCATTCCCTCCATCGGTATGGATGGTGCATGATCCCGGTTGATCGCCATTTCCACCTTCGGCGGCGGAGGCGGTCACGGTCCCCCCCTCCGGATTCCCTCGGCCCGGCCCTCACCGGCGCCGGCACGACTTGCATACACCATCCACCCGGACCTCCACCTTCTCCACCGTTCCGGGGAAGGTCCGCTCGAAGGCGGCGGTGTCAAGGTCGATGCTCTCCGGATTGAGACACTCCATGTTCCCGCAGTGGGTGCAAAAAAAGTGGGGGTGGGCCCGGTGGTTGGGATTGGGGGCCGGACCGTAGCGGAAGGATCGGTCCCCGCTGGAAATCCGGTCCACGAGGTTCTTCTCCACCAGCACCTCGAGGACCCGGTAGACGGTGACCCGGTTCACCGGTTCGGCCCGATTGAGGATGGAGAAGATCTCCCCGGCGCTGAGGGGCGCCGGGCTGTTGCCGATGATCTCCATGATCCGCAGGCGTTTGGCGGTGGGGGCGAGCCCCTTCTCCTGGAAAAATTCGTGGTAATCACACCGCTGGCACATGGATCGGACCGCCTCTCATCTCCGGGATCTCACCGGATCCACCAGGACGGAGAGGAAAAACCCCACCCCTCCCACCAGAATGATGGTGGCCCCGGAGGTCAGGTTGAAGGCATAGGAGAGCCAGAGCCCCGCCACCGTAAAGAGGACGCCCAAAGCCGTGGAGATCACCATCATCCCTTTGAGGGACTGGGCGAACCGTTCGGAGATATATGGGGGGATCGTCATGAGGGCGATGACCAGGATCAGGCCCACCACCCGGATCACCGTCACCACCGCCAGGGCGATCATGGCGATCAGCAGGGTGTAGAGGATCTTGACGGGAACCCCTCGGAGCCGGGCGAACTCCTCGTCGTAGGACATGGCCAGAAACTCGTTGTAACACAGGACCACCGCACCGATGATGACGGCCGACACCCCCCCCATGATCCAGATATCGGCCCGGGGCACCGTCAGGATCGACCCGAAGAGGTAGCTCATCAGGTCTACGTTGTAGCCGGGCGTCAGGTCGAGAAGGACCACCCCCAGGGCCATGCCGACGGCCCAGAGGACCCCGATGATGGTGTCCGACCGGTGCCGGGTCTTCAACGTGACCGCGGCCATGATCATGGCGGTGAGCAGGGAGAACCCCAGGGTCCCCGCCATGAAGGGGATCCCCAGATAGAAGGCGAGTCCGATCCCCCCGTAGGCGGCGTGGGCGATGCCCCCGGAGATGAAGACGATGCGGTTGACCACCACCAGGCTTCCGATGATTCCGCAGGTGACGCTGGCCATGAGCCCCGCCAGGAGGGCGTTTCTCATGAACTCGAACCCGAGCGCCTCCCACATTTTCAGGTCCCTCCGTGCTCGCCGAGGACCCGGTGGGGAAGACCGTGGGCCACCAGCTCCACCGGACAGTGGTACATATCCACCATCTCCTGGGTCACCTCCGCCTTGTCGTGGAAATGGACGCAGCGGTTGACGCAGGCCACCGACTTGACGTAGGCGGAGATGATCATCATGTCGTGGCAGACGATCACGATGGTGACGGTCCGGTTCAGCTCTTTGAGCAGGTCGTAAAACTCCGTCTGATGCTGCACGTCGACGCTCGCGGTGGGCTCGTCCAGCAGCAGGATCTCCGGCTCGGTGGCCAGGGCCCGGGCGATGAGGACCCGCTGCCGCTGCCCGCCGGAGAGTTCCCCGATGCGGCGGCCCCGGTGTTCCCACATCTCCAGTTGCTCCAGGACCCGCCGGGCGGTGTTCCGGTCCCCCCCCTCCCGGCGGGACCACCCCCGGAAGGGTTTCAATCGCCCCATGAGCACCACATCGAGGACCGTGATGGGAAACGATCGATTGGTGTCGGTCTCCTGGGCCACGTATCCGATCCGGTGGGCCACCTGATCCGGGGAACCGCCCAGGATCCGAATCCGGCCCTGGTCCGGCTTGAGCAGGCCGATCATCAGCTTGAGGAGGGTCGTCTTCCCTCCGCCGTTGGGCCCGATCACCGCGGTGAAGTCCCCGTCTTCAATGGAAAGATCGACGTTTTGCAGGATGGGTTCGCCGTTGAGGGCGTAGGTGAGCCCGTCGATCTCGATGACCGGTCCTCCCATCCCCCTACTCCAGCGCCTTCCGGAACCTGTCCGCCACGGCCATGAGGTTGTCGGCCCAATCGGGGGCCAGGGGATCGGCCTCCACCACCCGGCCGTCGATGGCATCGGCGATGACCTCGGCGCTGCGGGAGGAGAACTGGGGCTGGACGAAGATCGCCCGGATCCCCTCGTCCCGGGCCGTCCGGATCAACCGCTGAAGCTCCGCCGGCTTTGGGTCCTTCCCCTCCACCTCCACCGGGACCTGTTCCAGCCCGTAGGCCCGGGCGAAGTACCCCCAGGAGGGGTGGAACACCATGAACCGCCGTCGGGAACGGTCCGCCAGGAGGTTCCGGATCCTTCGGTCCAGGTCGACCAGTTCCATGGCAAATGTCCGGAAGTTCTCTTCATAGGTGGCGGCGCCGTCGGGATCGGCGGCCACCAGGGCGGTCAGGATATGGCGGCCCTGGAGCAGCACCAGCGGCGGGGAGAGCCAGATGTGCGGGTCCCGGACGGCGGAGGAGTCCCTCCCGTGATGCCGGTGGTCGGCCTTTTCCCCGTGGCGGTGGGCGGCCATGGGCACCTTTTCGATCCCCTCCTGGGTGGAGACCACCCGCATGTTCGGATTTGCGGCGGTGAACTTGGGAAGCCACGCCTCCTCGAAGGGGACCCCGACGGCGAAGTAGAGGTCGGCCTCGGAGAGGCCTACCATCTGTCTCGGCTTGGGCTCATAGCTGGCGGGACTGGCGCCGGGCGCCACCATGACCGAAACGTCCACCCGGGGGCCGCCGATCCGCTCCACAAAGTCCTTCTGGGGAAGGATGCTCACAAAGGCGGAGAGCGGGGCGGGCTCCGCTCCGGCGAGGCAAACCGCCGAGAGCAGAAGGGTCAGGGCGGCGGCCAAGGTTCGAACGGCTCGAATGGGTTGTCGCATGGGGGCGTCTCCGTTTTCAGGGATCCAGTCCCCTCAATATGCAACTCTTTTGCATCCCCCGTCAAGGAATTTCAGGCTTTGAGGCACCGGAGTCTGGCCAGCTCCTCGGCGTAGCCGTAGAGGTGGAGCCCCTTGCTCTCCACCACCATCTCCCCGTCCGCCACCCCGATTGCGTCGGCCATGTACTCTTTGAGGGTCTGGATTCCGGCAAGGTTGGCCGGCAATCCGCCCCAGAGATCCCAGGACCGGAAATAGACGAAGAAGATGAGGCGGTCGTCCTGAATCCGGGTGTCGATGTGGCGCAGACAAGGGGGGTCGAGGAGGGTGAGATCCGCCGGATGGGCCACCTGGAGGACCATCTGATTGTTCCGGTGCCCATGGCGGCGGTAGGTGTCGATGACCCATTCGATCTGGTTGAGGAAGAATTCCTCCCCTTCCCGGAAGAGGACCTTCCCGTCCGCTTCCCGGTGGTCGGAGATCCCGCTGTTCCGTTCCCGCCACCACCGCAGCCAGTCTCCGGAAAGCGGGGTCCGGGTCAGGCGCTCCCCATAGGTGTAGGATTCCCCCGGGGCCTTGTGGGGGGTCATCAGGTACTCGACGTAGGATCGGTCGTACCCGTCGCCGCCGTAGATATAGGCGGCCTCCACGGGATTGGGGATCCCGCAGGACGGCGGGATGTCGGGGAGGAGGGGCTGGGTCCCCGGATACCGGACCAGACCGGTGAAAAAATCGTACTCCAGCCGGGTCTGGCCGGCATAGGAACCCCGGTCGATGGTGAACCGCCGCCCCTGGTCCAAGATGTCGTGGACCGCCTGGAACCAGAGGTCGGGAAGGTCCCTCGCGTCGATTCGGTGGATCTGGATCATGGTCTCGGTGGCGGGTTCGGCCCCCTCGGTTCCCCGAAAAAGGTCATTCAGGGGCCGGAGGTTCCGGCGGGGAGACCCGGGTCTCCCCCTTTTCGTAGGCCCGGTCCGGCGGCAGGTCTCCGTTGAGGGCCGCCGCCTTGGCCAGCTGATCGCACCGCTCGTTGTCCCGGTCGCCGGCGTGGCCCCGCACCCATTTGAAGTCGACCCGGTGCCGGTCGCAGAGGTCGAGGAGTTCCCCCCACAGGTCGTAGTTCTCCGCCGGCTCCTGGTTGTACTTCAGCCACCCCCGCTTGCGCCAGTTTCGGGCCCAGCTCTTGGTGATGCCGTCCACCACATACCGGGAATCGCTGTGGAGCGTCACCTCACAGGGGTATTTCAAGGCCTTGAGGGCTTCGATGCAGGCGGAAAGCTCCATCCGGTTGTTGGTGGTGAGACGGTACCCGCCGGAGATCTCCCGCTGGTGCTCCCCATACCGGAGCACCGCGCCGTATCCTCCCGGTCCGGGGTTGTTGACGGCGCCGCCGTCGGTGTATATGGTCACCCTGCGCCGTTTACCGCCGGGAGAATCCGGCGTCACTTCCTCTCCTTCTCCTTGCCCCCCATGCTCATGCCGGTGGCCTGGGGGGAGCCGGTCTCCCGGGGCGGGTTTTCCGCATAGGAGGTCGATTTGGGATCGATGAGCAGCAGATGGACGTCCTCCCTGGCCAGCAGGCGGTGTTCCGTGTTCCGGGGGACCACGAAGAGATCCCCCTCTCCCAGGGCCTCCTCCCGGTCTCGGAACTGGAGGATCAAGTGCCCTTTGAGGAGCAGGTAAAACTCGTCCTCCGCCTTGTGGAAGTGCCAGTCGAACTCCCCCTGGAGCTTGGCCAGTTTCACGTGCTGGCCGTTGAAGTCGGAGACGACCTTAGACTGCCAATACTTGTCAAAGACACGAAACTTCTCGGCGATGTTCACCTTTTCCATCATCTCTCCTCGCGTTTGGTCGGTGAATTCAGGCAGAGAACCCATGGATTCCCGGAAAACGATCTGGGTGCGTCATCGGGGGAACCGGCTTACGGATGCCCCATTCCGGCCGTCGTCCCAACGTCGTCCTCCGAAAATCGGTTTTGTTTTCGGTTGCAGCCATTCCCGACACCATACACCATCTCGCCCACGGCCACAATGGCCAAATCCCCGCTCGAATCCCCGATTGGACACGCGGTTTCCGGCCACCGGCCCGGCGTCCCCGTGGTTCCCGAAGGGGAGGGACGGAAGGATCATGCCGAGACGCGCTCCAGAAACCGACGGTGGGCGTCCATCTTGGAAAAGGCTTTGACGGCCCGCTCCGGGGTGGGGTAGAAGACGCCCTTGAGCCGGCTCCCCTCCACCCGGTAGAGGGTCTGATCCTCATCGGTGGTGAGGATGCTCACGCCGAAGACCGGCTTGTGGTATGTCTCCATGAGGGCCACGATCCGCTCCACGTAGGTGTTTTCGAACGCCCGGATCTGGCCGGTCACCTCGGCGAGGAACGCATCGGAGTAATCGGGATCCGCCTTCCGGACCGAGCGAATGTACCTTCCCAGCAGGTTCCGCCTGCCCATGATCCCCAGGTTGATCACGGCATCGCACCCGTCCCATTTCAACAACTCCTCCAAAATCAGAAGCGGGAGGTCGGGATCGGTCTCCCCCACGATGTCCACGGGATTGGACCGGCTCCAATAGGGGGGTAACAGGGCGTCGAGCGCCGACACCGTCTCCGGGGGCAGATCCGGAACCACGAGCCCGAACTCCGCGCAGAGGTCCGCCGTGACCACCCCCCAGCCGCCGCCCAAGGTCATGATGGCGGCCCGGTTCCCTCCCGGAAGCGGCAGGGAAGAGAAGGCGGCCGAGAGGTCGAGAAGGTCCATGGGATGCTCCACCTTGACGATGCCGGCCTGCCGGCAGACGGCGTCGAAGACCCGGGCATCGGATCCCAACGCCCCCGTGTGGCTGGCGGCGGCCCGGTTCCCCACGGTGGTTCGTCCCCCCTTGAGCAGGACGATCGGCTTTTTCCGGCTGATCCGCCGGGCCGCCTCGAAGAACCGACGGCCGTTCTTGACGCTCTCGATGTAGAGCATGACGATCCGGGTCTCCTCGTCCTCCTCGAAGGCTTCCAGGTAGTCCTCGATGGTGACCATGGCCTCGTTCCCCGATCCCGAAAACCCCCGAATCCCGATCCCCTGCTGTTCGGCAAACCCCAGAAGCTGGGTTCCCATGTTTCCCGATTGGGCGACCACGGCGGTGGATCCGGCCCGTGGCCAGACGTGGCTGCCGGTGCAGTAGAGGCCGACATGGGGATTGCAGATCCCCATGGTGTTGGGCCCCACCACCAGGATCCCCGCTTTCCGGGCCGCCTCCACCAACCGCGCCTCCAGCCGGCGGCCCTCGGAACCGGTCTCCGCATACCCGGAGGAGACCAGTACCATGCTGCGGATCCCCTTCTCCCGAAACTGGGGGATCAGGTCGTTGACCTTGGCGGCCGGGATGGTGACCACCGCAAGGTCCACCTTCCCCGGGATCTCGGCAACCGACGGGTAGACGGGCCGTCCGGCGATGGTCCCGCCTCTGGGGTTGACCAGGTGGACGGGGCCGGAGAACCCGCTGCTCAGGGTGATGGTGGGCAGGATGTGCCCCCACTTGCCCATCTGGGCGGTGGCCCCCACGAATGCGATGGATCGGGGATGGAAGAGGCGTCCGAGGGCGGCGGGATCCACGGGCGGGGGTGGAGCGGGTTCCGCCGCCGGACCGTCCCGGAGAACCACCAGGGCGTCCACCGCCGCCACTCGGCCGGCGGGGGCGACCACCAGGGGATTGATGTCGATCTCCGTGATCTCCGGATGGTCTTCGGCGATCCGGGAGAGACCCAAAAGGGTCGCCGTCAGGGCGTCCCGGTCCGCCGCCCCCTCGCCCCGGAAGGGGGCCAGGAGGGCGTTGGCCCGGAACCCGTCGAGCATCTCCCCCGCATCGACTTCGGTGAGGGGGGCCAGCCGAAACGTGATATCGGAGAGGACTTCGGTGAAGACGCCGCCCAGGCCGAACATGACCACCGGTCCGAACTGGGGATCCCGGAACAGGCCGGCCACCAGCTCTCGCCTGCCCAGGATCATGGGCTGGATCAAAAACCCCTCCAGGTCGGCGCCCGCGGCCTCGGCCACGGCGGCCGCCGCGCGGCCCACCTGGTCGGCGGTATGGAGATGGAGGTGGACCAGATTCTTCTCCGACTTGTGGGTCAGGCGGCTCCCCAGCCCCTTGAGGACCACCGGAAACCCCGTCTCCACGGCGACGCGGGCCGCCTCCCCCGCATCCGCGGCGACGGTCTCCGGCACGACCGGGACGCCGTATCGGCCCAACAGCCGTTTCGATTCATGTTCGGTGAGGGTTTTCCGTCCGGCCCTTTCCGCCCCGGCCACTATCTGTTCAGTCTCCACGTCTCACTCCTTTTCCATGGCGCCGACACAGGTCCGTCACATCCGGTCGCGGGTCGATGGCGCGATACCGGTCGATTCACCGGAGGTTCGTCTTCCATATGGGGCTCTTTAAAACATCGGTTGAAACAACAGGGGGAAAGAAGATCCGAAAGGGCAAGGGGGAGATGCTCACAGAAAGGCGGCGGCGTTCTCCTGCATGCGGGTGAAATCGGCCCCGGTCAGTCCGGCCCCCAGGACCACCCGGAGGGCCTGATCCCCGTCGAGGAGATCGCCCGGCTCATGGGCATCGGTGTTGACCACCATGGGCGCGGAGGCGTCCCGGGCCAGAGCGGCCACGTGGCCGTTGGTGAGGCCGTGCCCCTTCCGGGCCGAGATCTCCAGGAGGATCCCGTTGTCCCGGGCGGCCGCCACCTCCTCGGCCGTGATGAGCCCCGGGTGGGCCAGCAGATCGACGCCCGCCTCGATGGCGGCCCGGTTGGTGCCCGGCGCCACCGGCTCCGCGATGGTTTCGCCGTGGACGAGGATGATTCTGGCCCCGAGTTCCCGGGCCCGCCGGGCGTTCTTCTCGATGAGGGGCGGCGGGACATGGGTCAGCTCGATGCCCGGGATGATCCGGATATCGGGGAGAACCCGGTTGAGTTCCTGGGCCACGGCCACGATCCGGGGCACGATGAAATCGATATTGGAGCCGTCCCCGTGGTCGGTGATGGCGATCCCGGCAAGCCCCCGGTGCTGGGCCCGGCGGACCAGCTCCGCGGGGACCAGAACGCCGTCGCTGAAAAAGGTATGGGTGTGCAGGTCGATCATCCGTCGTACGCCGCGCCGGTTACCCCTTTTACACCTTATATTTCCCGAAGTCGTCGGGGGAGAGGTTTTCCAGATACTCGGCCCATTTCTTCCCCTCCTCGCTCTCATCCATGGCCTCGGCGGGCCCCTCCCCGGCCTTCGACTTCTCGATCACCTTGTCGTCCACGAAGATGGGGGCGCCGAAGCGCAGGGCGATGGCGATGGCATCGCTGGGCCGGGCATCCATGTCGAAGTTCCGCTCCTTGGAAGTGAAGTGGATCCGCGCATAGTAGGTATTGTCCTTCAGATCGCAGACTTCCACCTTGGCCACCGCCATCTCGAGCAGGTCCACGAAGTTCTTGAAGAGGTCATGGGTCATGGGGCGTTCGAACTGAATGGATTGAAGGGCCGAAGCAATGGAGGTCGCCTCCAGCAGACCGATCCAGATGGGGATGGCGTAATCGTCCCGTTCCGCCTTCAGAATGATGATCGGCGTGTTCGATGCGGGGTCCATGGTCATCCCCGCTATGTTCACCTTATGCAGCATCAGGCTTTCCTCCTTTCCGTCCGAAACGCGGGGTCCCGGGCGGCACCACCTCTCCCCGCAGGGAGTGGGGAAAGGCTTGTGTGATCCTCACCTTCACCAGGTCCCCGGGTGAAGCCCCCCGCTCCGTGCCGCCGCCCTCTTCCGGCGTAAAATTTACGATCTTATTGGTCGTGGTCCGACCGGTCGCTTCGATGATCCGGACGGAATTCCCACCCGCGCCGGTCGCCTTGCCCTGCTTCTTGCTCGGTCCGTCCACCAGCAGGGTCTCGATGCCGCCCACCATGCCGCGGTGCTTTTTGAGCGTCAATTCCTCCTGCACCCCCAGCAGTTCCCGCAGCCGTCGCGCCTTTTCCGGTTCCGGGACCTTCCCCGAAAACCGGGCGGCGGAGGCGTTGGGGCGATCGGAATACTGAAATGCGAACAGACTATCATACTCCACCGCTTTTATCAAATCGAGGGAGCGGCGGAAGTCGTCGCCGGTCTCCCCCGGAAACCCCACGATGAAGTCGGAGGTGACGGCGATGTCGGGACGGGCCGTACGGAGCCGATCCACCCGCTTTAGGTAGTCTTTTGCGGTATACTTCCGGTTCATCCGTTTCAGGATCCGGTCCGATCCCGACTGGACCGGCAGGTGGATGTGGTTGCAGAGCTTCTCCAGGTCCCGGAAGGCGTCGATCAAGGCCTGGGAGAGGTCCTTGGGATGGGAGGTGGTGAACCGGATTCGGTACAGGCCGTCGATCCCGGCGATCCGGGTCAGAAGCTCCGGAAAGTCCGGCAGTCCCTCCTTCCGGCCGTAGCTGTTGACGTTCTGCCCCAGCAGGGTCACCTCCCGCGCCCCGGCCGCCACCAGCCCCCGGATCTCGGCCAGGATCGCCTCCGGCGGCCGGGAGGTCTCCCGCCCCCGGACGTAGGGGACCACGCAGTAGGTGCAGTAGTTGTCGCACCCGCGCATGATGGTGACGAACCGGGAGACGCCCCGAAAGAGGGGGCGCTCCCCGGAATGGGCCGGTTCGGGCCGGGTGGGCGTCCCGGCGGCCGGGTCGACATCGACGACCCGCTCCCGCCGCCGGTGGACCCGGCCGATGATCTCCGGAAGACGGCCGACGGCATGGGTGCCGAAGACCGCGTCCACATGGGGGACCCGCTCCAGGATCGCCCTTCCCTCCTGCTGGGCCACGCACCCGCCCACGGCGATGATCATCTCCGGCCGCTTCCGCTTCAGGGCCGCGAGCCGCCCCAGGAAGCTGAAGACCTTCTGCTCCGCCTTCTCCCGGATGGCGCAGGTATTGACGATGATGAGGTCCGCCTCTTCGGCCGATCCGGCCCCTTCGTATCCGAGGGGCAAAAGCCCCTTCTCCATCCGCTCGGCGTCGTAGACGTTCATCTGGCAGCCGATGGTGTGGATAAACAGTCTCTTGGGTTGGTGGGACACGATGATCTATCAGATAATCTATCCGTGGTTCGTTTCCGGATCGACCCCCCCGGGCCGGTCGACCGGTTCCATCATGATTTCCCCTGTCAGCCCCCGGAGAACCCGGTCCACCTCGTCGTCACAGCCCGGAGGCACCCGGATCTCCACGGTTCCCAGGCCGGGGTCGAGGGTGGTCATGGCCGCAATGCCGTCACACGCCTCCAGGACGAACCGCAGAAAGGCGATCTCCCGCCGGTCGACCCGGTAGTATCGTCGTCTCGTCCGCATCGGGCGCCGCGGAGGCGTTTCTTGGGTTTCCCGCCTGGGTTCAAAGGCCATTGAATCCATTATATCCAACGTATTTTCATTAGTAAAACGGAAAATCGACGGCCGCATCTTCCCGATTGCCCCTTGCCTCCGCCCCCGCCGATGGGATATAGATTCGGATCGAATCCGCGGCCGATGGACGGAATGGAGAAGATGGAAAGAGAATGGAGAATTGTCAAGCCGGACCCGGCGCTGGTCCGGCGGATCCAGCGGGAACTCGCCTGCCACCCCGTCACCGCGTCGGTGCTGGTCAACCGGAACATCCGGTGCACGGCCGACGCCGGCTGCTTCCTCAACGCCACCCTCGCCTCCATCCGCCCCCCCTTCGCCATAAAAGATATGGACAAGGCGGTCCGACGGATCCACCGGGCCATCACCAAAGGGGAGAAGATCCTGATCTTCGGCGACTACGACGTGGACGGGGTGACGGCCACGGCCATCCTCCTCGATTTTCTCCGGGCCGCCGGCGCCGAGGTCTCCTACTACATCCCCCACCGCCGGGCCGAGGGGTACGGCCTGGGGCCAGAACACATATCCGGCCATGCCGCCCGCCGGGGGATCGATCTGATCATCACCGTGGACTGCGGTTCCGGCAGCCATGAGGCGGTGGAAGCCGCCGGTGCCCACGGCATCGACGTGGTCATCACCGATCACCACCACATCTCCGATCCCATGCCGGCGGCGACGGCGGTGGTCAACCCCAAACGGCCCGACTGCCGCGCCGGGTTCGAGGATCTGGCCGGCGTCGGGGTCGCCTTCTGCCTTTTGATCTCCCTCCGGAAGCACCTGCGGGACCAAGGGTTCTGGGGGGACCGCCCGGAGCCCGACCTCAGACGGCTGTGCGACCTGGTGGCCCTGGGCACCGTGGCGGACGTGGTCCCGCTCATGGGGGAGAACCGGACCTTCTCCATCGCCGGTCTCAATCTGATCAACGCCGTGCCCCGCCCCGGAATCCGGGCCCTGATCCAGGCCAGCGGCATCAAGAAGAGCCTCACCGACGCCGGGGACATCGCCTTCCGTCTGGCCCCCCGGCTCAACGCCGCCGGACGCCTCGACCACGCCCGTACCGCCCTGGAGCTGCTGATGGCCGAGGAGGAGGGAACCGCCCGGGAGATCGCAGAGAGCCTCAACCGGCTCAACCGGGAACGGCGGCGGACGGAGAAGGAGATCCTCGACGGGATCCTCTCCGGCCTGGATGGGCGGCCGGACCTGCTGGAGGCACGGAGCCTGGTCCTGGCCGAGCCGGAGTGGCACGAGGGGGTGCTGGGGATCGTCGCCTCCAGGCTGGCCGACCGGTTCCACCGTCCGGTCCTGCTCGTCTCCACCCGGAACGGTCGGGGAAAAGGATCGGGACGGAGCATCCCGGGGATCGACCTTTACGCGGCCCTCCGGTCCTGCGCCGAACATCTGGAAGGGTTCGGCGGCCATGCCATGGCCGCCGGGATCCGGATCGACGCCGGCAAGATCGACGCCTTCCGGGATGCGTTCGAGGCGGCGATCGGACGGACGGCCGCCCCGGACATCTTCTCCCCGGTCCTCTCCATCGACCGCGAAATCGGCTTTCACGAGATCTGCGACCAGCTTCTGGACGAGCTGGAGTCCCTGGCCCCCTACGGCGAGGGGAACCCGGAACCGGTCTTCATGGCCCGGGACGTGGCGGTGACCTCCTCGAAGATCGTGGGCGGAACCCACCGCCGGATGGTGCTCCGACAGCGGTCCGACCCTTCGGGCCGCCGGATCTACGCCATCCATTTCAACATCGACCCCCGGCAACCCGTGGGCGGCCATCTCGACCGGGTGGCGTTCCGATTGTGCTGGAATCGGTGGAACGGAAATAAAACCCCGCAAATAGTGGTTCAAGAGGTATAAATTTACTTGCATTCCCATGGCGTGCCAATTATTATCAGGTATTTGGATGGTCGCTCGGACCGTCCGTCAAATGGAGTCGATTTTAGGATTTATACCATCTTCAACCATAAGGACGATCAAAGGGGATACCCATGGCAAAGGTTTTTCGACCCAGCACCCGCGAAGCCAGCATCCTGTCCAGGATAGAATCCGGCAAGGAGCACGCCCGTCGCAAGGCGATCAGCGGAATCCGGGACAACATCGATCCGCTGAGCAACGCGGTGGCCATGAAACTCGTCGAGAACTCGCTCGTCGAGACCACCAACAAGAACACCCTGGAAGAGCAGATCAAGAAAAGCCTCGAACGGCTGGCGAACGCCGAAGATTTCGATATCGATTACCAGGTCTCTCCGCTGCGGAACCTGGTGCCCAACCCGAACCTGGTCAGCCTCTACCTGACGGCCTACGTGATCGAGACGCTCATCGACCACAAGTGCGTGATCGACGTCTATGGCTCCGACGAGGAGATCTATTCCTGCATCAACAGGCAAGTGACCAAATTTGTCCCCTGAGAATGCGGCCATCCTTTCATCCCAGGACCATCAACGGGCCGTTCGATGATCCGGGTTTGTTCGTCCCCTTCCTTTTCGAAAAACGCGCCGTCCTTTTCGACCTGGGGGATACGGCGCGTCTTTCCTCCCGGGATATCCTGAAGATCAGCCACATCTTCATCTCCCACACCCACATGGACCACTTCATCGGGTTCGATCGCGTCCTCCGACTGTTCCTGGGGCGCTCGGGGGAGATTCACCTCTTCGGCCCGGAGGGGTTTTTGGACAACGTGGAGGGCAAGCTGTCGGGGTATAGCTGGAACCTGGTGGAGAACTACCAGAACCGGTTCATGGTCCGGGCCACGGAGATCCGGCAACAGGTTTGCCGGACCCGGAAGTACGCCTGTGAGGACGGCTTCGTCCCGGCCGGCGATCCGGTGGAGTCCCCCTTCCAGGGGATCGCCCACCAGGAGCCCGGCTTTACGGTCCGGACCGCCGTGCTGGACCATGGTCTCCCCTGCCTCGGCTTCACCCTCGCCGAACGGTTCCACATCAATATTTTAAAGGATCGCCTGGCGGAACTCGGCCTGGCGCCCGGTCCGTGGTTGAAGCGGTTCAAGGATCGGCTCCATGGGGGGGACGACCCGGAAACCCCCATTCCGGTCCCCTCTCCGGACGGCGGCGCCGGCCCCTCCTTTTCCCTGGGGGATCTCACTCGTCGGATCGCCCGGATCACGCCGGGTCAGCGGATCGGTTATATCACCGACGTGGCCGGAACCCCGGCCAACGAGGACCGGATCGTGGAACTGGTCCGTGGGGTCGACCATCTGTACATCGAGGCCGCCTTTCTCGAACAGGACCGGGAGATCGCCCGGGAAAAGCGGCACCTGACCGCCGCCCAGGCCGGGCGCATCGCGGCCCGGTCCGGGGCCCGGGGATTCACACTCTTCCACTTCTCCCCCCGCTATCTGGGCATGGAAGATCGGTTCCGGGACGAAGCCGAGGAGACGGCGGCGGCGGTCGCCTCCTGAATCGATCCATGGGAACCCCTCCCCCCCGAAGGAATCGACCGTCACGGAAGGAATCCACGCCGGGGACGACCCGGTTTCAGCGGTTCCGCCGGATCTTCCGGTCCGGGGACCGGCGGGAGGACGTTCGGCTGGGGAAACTCCTGATCCAGCAGGGGATCCTCGATCCCGGGCAGGTGGAATGCGCCCTCAAGGTTCAACGGGACAAGCTCGAAGAGGGGCGGCCCTTCCACCTGGGAATGATCATCGTGGACCTGGGGTACGCCTCGGAGGAGGAGGTGCTCCAGGCGGTCAACGACCATTACGGACTGTCGGCCGCCTCCCTCAACGAGAACATCGCCGAGATGATCCGGCTGCGCCAGAGCCCGTTTTCGGAGATCGTCTCCTCCCCCCGGATTCCCATCTGGCTTCAGCTCTCGGTGATGACCACCTTCATCATCATCCTGGCCATCTTCTCCCTGAGCTACGTGACCCTGGGGCAGCAGCGGGAACAGCTCTACCAGCAGACCCTGGAGATCGGAATCGTCAGCCTCAACTACTTCAGCAACAACGCCCGGATCCCCCTGCTCGACAACAACGTCCTCGGGCTCAACTCCCTGATCCGGGAGGCGACCGACGTGGAGGGGATCCGGTACGCCATCATCACCGACAACAAGGGGCGCATCAAGGCCCACACCGACCACAACCGGCTGGGGGACCAGTTCGAGCGGTTCCCCTCGGCCGGAGACCTCCAGCACCGGGGCGACGTCACCTACTACAACTACGTGGACCGGGCCGGGGAAAAGATGTTGAACCTGACCCGGAAGATCACCTTCCAGAACCGGGAACTGGGGGAGGTCCACGTGGGGGTCTCCCTCGACTTTATCCAGGAGCTGGTCCGGAAAAAGGCCGTCTCCATCCTGGTGGTCACCTTCGCCATCATCTTCTTCGGGGTGATGATCGCCATCCTGTTGGGCATCCGGTTCTCCAAACCGGTCTCCGTGCTGGCCCTGGCCACCGAGGAGATCAGCAAGGGAAACTACCAGCACAAAGTGGATCTGGTCCGCAACGAC
The DNA here is from genome assembly GCA_964431545.1 of uncultured Desulfobacteraceae bacterium. Classification (GTDB taxonomy): domain Bacteria; phylum Desulfobacterota; class Desulfobacteria; order Desulfobacterales; family JAABSP01; genus CAYSLC01. The sequence goes on from CAYSLC010000008.1 coordinate 32,248, forward strand.
GAACTCGGGAACCTGGCCGCGGCCTTCAACCGCATGAGCCGGGAACTGTGGAAGAAGTCGCTCATGGAAAAGTCCTTCGGCAAGTACGTGGGTTCCGAGGTGCTGGAGATGATCATGGCCAAACCCGAGAGCCTGTGGCTCAAGGGCCACCGGCAGGAGGCGACGATCCTTTTCACCGACATCCGGGGCTTCACCTCCTACTCCGAGGTAAAGGAGCCGGAGGATGTGGTGGAGAAGCTCAACGAATACCTCGACATCACCACCAACGTCATCCTGAGCTACGGCGGTTACGTGGACAAATTCATCGGAGACGCCGTGCTCGGGATCTTCGGCATCCCCGTGCGCCAGCGGAACCATGTGGTCTCGGCCCTCAAGGCGGCGGTGGAGATCCAGCGGCGCCTCAACCGGGCCGCCAAGTGGGGGAACCCGCTCCTTTCCGTGGTGGGGATCGGCATCAACACCGGGGTGGTGGTCTCCGGGAACATCGGCTGCCAGGTGAAGATGGAGTACACCGTCATCGGGGATACGGTCAACGTGGCCTCCCGGATCAACGGGCTGGCCGGCCCCGGGGAGATCATCATCAGCAAGTCGATCTTCGAGTCCCAAAGCCGCCGCATCAAGGCGGTCCCCCTCCCCCCCCACACCATCAAGGGGAAGACGGAGCCGGTGGAGGTCTACAAGCTGATCGACACGCTCTACGATGACTGATTCGGCCATCCGCACCTTCCCCGTTCGATCGGCGGGGGTCCGCCACCGGGTCCGGCGGATCGATCCGCCGGGGGCCTCGGCGGAAAGGGACCGGCCGACGCTGGTCTTCCTCCACGAAGGACTGGGGAACATAGAGCACTGGCGGGGATTTCCCGAGGCCCTCTGCCGGAGGAGCGGCCTCCCCGGAGTGGTCTACGACCGGCGGGGGTACGGCGGCTCCGATCCGCTGGAGGGTCCCTGGCCGGTCGACTACCTCATGGAGGAGAGCACGGTCCACCTGCCGGCCGTCCTGGACGGATGCGGGGCCGGAGAGGCCGTGCCCGTGGGCCACAGCGACGGCGGCACCATCGCCCTGATCGCCGCCGCCACCCTCGGCCCGAGGATCCGCGGCGCCGTCACCGAGGCGGCCCACATCTTCGTGGAACCGGTTACCCTCGCGGGGATCCGGCGGGCGGTGGACGCCTTCGAAACAGGGGCTCTCAAGGAGAAGCTTCGGAAGTACCACGGGAATCGCACCGAATCGGTCTTCCGCCGCTGGTCGGACACGTGGCTCTCTCCCGGCTTCCGGGACTGGAACATCGAATCCCTGCTGCCCCGGATCACCTGCCCGGTGCTGGCCGTCCAGGGGACTTCGGACGAATATGGTTCGGCGGCCCAGGTGGAGGGGATCGGAGCGGGCGTGTCGGGGCCCGTGAAGACCGCCATGATTCCGGACTGCGGCCATAGCCCCCACGTCGAGGCGGCGGAGATCGTTCTGGATCTCATCGACGGCTTCCTCCGGGGACTATAGGCCGTCGACCAGGGCGGCGAGGTTCGGATAACCGGAGCCGATCCGGGCGAGGTTCCGCTTCAAGGACCGAACCGCGGCCGGGATGTAAGCCTCGAACGCCTTCTTGCCCTTTTGCCGGGAGAGGAAGGCAAAGGCCCCGAGGATCTGAAGGTTGCGGGTGATCCGGCAGTGGGCCAGGCCCCGGCGGAACCGATCCCCGTCCGTCGGGACGGCCTGGGAAAGACGGTGCTCGGCGTAGCGGGCGAGCCGGTCCTGCAAGGGGGCGGGAAGATCCACATAGGGGTCGATGAGCAGGGAGGCCAGGTCGTACTGGATGGGTCCCCACCGGGCCCCCTGGAAATCGATGAAGCGGGGGGCGCCGCCCTTCACCATGATGTTCCGCGACTGCATGTCCCGGTGCATGAGCCCCTGGAAACCATCCCGCGCGGCCCCGTCGGCCAGCCGCCAAAACTCCCCGTCGAGGGAGGCGAAGGATCCGGATCGTCCCAGGTGGCCCCGTAAAAAAGCCTCCACAAAGTACCGGCACTCCCGTTTGAGGATCAGTTCCCGATCATAGGCGGGGGTCTGGCAGGTCCATGCCGTGTCGAACCCCCGTGCTCCCACCACGGAGAGCCGGACGACGCCGTCGATGACCCTCCGGTAGAGATCCATGATCTCATCCCCCCCGCACCCCGGCCGGACCCGATCCTGGAGGTGGGTATCCCCCAGGTCCTCCAGGAAGACGAGCCCGGAAAAGGGGTCGGACCGGTAGATCTCCGGGACCGGAATCCCCCTCCGGAAGAGATGCTCCCCGATCCGGATGAAGGCGTCCACTTCGGCGGTCCGCCCCGGGTCGACCCTTCTGAGCCCGTGGTCCCCGAGGATCATCCGCCCGGGGCCGGCCGAAATCCGGTACCAGGACCGGTCGGAACCGTCCCCTTGGAGGGTTTCGATCGAAAGGCGTCCCCGAACCATCCCGGGCCATCGGGATTCCAAGGCGCTCCAGGCCATGCGCTCCAGGGCCTCCCTCCGGTACCGGTCGGGGGTCCCCAGATCCCGCCACCGGATCCCTTCCGGAATGAAGGCCCGGGGCGCCCTCCCCTCCCGGATCAGTTCCTCGTAGGCGGTGATGGAACTCGAAAAGATCCCGGCGGGGATCCGTTGAAGGATCTCGGGATCGAGGACCTGGACCCCGGTGAAGGTGAGCGGCCGGAGGGCCGGGTCCGGCGGATCCGCCGCTGAAAACCGGAGGATCCGCCCGGCCTCGTCCACCCGGACGGTGTTGAACTCCGGATCATCGCAGAGGACCAGGGTGGCGGGATGGGGATGGCCTCGGTGAAAGCGGAGGACCGCCCGGAAATCGATGTCGATGAGGATATCGCCGTTGACCACCAGGAACGGCTCGTCGTCCCAGAAATCGGCGAGGTTCCGGATGGCGCCGCCGGTGCCGAGGATCTCGGGCTCAAAGCGGGTGAGGACGGGGATCCCATACTCTTGATGGGCCAGGAACGCTTCGATTCGATGGTGGAGATGGTGGGTGTTGACGGCCACGCCCCGGCATCCCGACGCCGCCAGCCGGCGGATCAGAAGATCCAGGACGGGCCGCCCGTCCACCGGGAAAAGGGGCTTGGGCAGGATCCCGGTGTGGGGGCGAAGACGGGTTCCGAATCCGGCCGCGAGGATCAGTGCCTTCACGCCGGACGGGTCACACAAAGAGCCGGTTGAGATACCGCTGGATGGTTTCGGAATAGTACTCGATCTTCTCGGTGTCCTCGGACCCCCGAACCCCCTGGGTGGTGAAGAAATCGACGGCGTTCTTGTAGTTCATCCGGGAGAGGGACTCCTGGCGTTCGATCTCCTTTCGCTTGAACATCCTCGATCCCATGGCCTCGATCTTCTTGAACCGGTTCTTGGTGTCGAGAAAGCTCCTGGGATACCGCGTGAGCACGTTGAGGACGATCCAGTAGGATTCGAAATAGGTCTTGAGGAATCCGGCGAAGAGCTTGATCTTCCGGTACCCCGCCGAAGTGATGTTGTAGGTTTCGGAGAGTTCCGGGTGGGGCATCAGGATGGCGTCGTCGATGAACAGCCGGAGGTTCTCCCGAATGAATTGTTCCGGTCCGGCGTCCACGTCATAGGCGAACTCGTTGTTGAAAAACTCCCGGAGGAAGGCGTAGCTATTGAAAAGTTCCGAGGTGGAGAACTGAAAGGCGTCCCGTTCCAGAATCGCCATGGAGGTGAAGGCGGCGGGGATGAAATAGTTGATGCCGTTGTTCTTGTAGTAGTCGAGGACCGGCCGCTTGACCGGATTGACCGAAAAGTACTCCTCCCGGGACTGTCCGTTCTTGTCCGGACCGATCCGCTCGATGAACTTGTGGTGGGCATAGGTGTCGAAGACGTAACGGACCCCGTGGATGTAATCGATGAGGAGGGTATCGGCCAGACGGGCCTTGAGCGCGTACAGGTGGTTCATATAGGTCTCGATGTCCTCCATGATCTGGTCGAAGGTGAACCGCTGTTTGGCGCAGTTGAGGAGGGCCGCCGCCACCACCGCGTGGGGGGTCACCACCGTCACCCGGTCGATGGCGTTGATGAGCCGGTACCCGAGGTACCGGGTCAGGGCATTCTGCTCCTTGGAGGTCATCTTGGACAGGGGGGTCTCCCGCCGGCTGAGAAGCCGGTTGAGGGAGATGGGCTCGTGGAACTGGAGGTAGATCTTTCCGTACCGGCGCTTGAGGAACTTCCGGGCCTTGATCACCTGGAGCAGGCTCTCGGGATTCTTCTGGCCGCCCTCCAGTTCGTGGAGATAGGCGCCCTCCTCGGGAACCCGGTCATACCCGATGTAGACGGGGGCGAAGATCAGGTCGTCGCACGCGCCCTCCCGGAAGGCGTTGATGAGGATCGACAGGAGGCCGAACTTCGGCTGGATCAGTTTGCCGGTCCGGCTCCGTCCCCCCTCGATGAAGAATTCGATGTTGAATCCCTCCTCCATCAGTTTGAAGACGTATTCGGCGAACACCTTGGAGTACAGGACGGCCCCGCGGAACGTCCGCCGGATGAAAAAGGCGCCGCCGCCCCTGAACAGGGGTCCCAGTGGCCAGAAGGAGAGGTTCTTGCCCGCCGCGACGTGGGGGACCGGCATGTTGTGGTGGTAGAGGACATAGGAGAGGATGAGATAGTCGATATGGCTCTTGTGGCACGGCACCAGGATCAGGGGGCCTTTGCGGGACTCGCTCTTGACCCGGTTGAGGGTCTCCGTATTGACGGTGAACCCCTCGAACATGGTGTTGATGAGCCATTTGACCAGCGAGGAGAAGATCTGGATCATGGCCAGACTGTATTTGGCAGCGATCTCGTCCAGATACCCCTCGGCCTCCCGGTGGACCTTGTACCTGGGGATGTTGCGGGTCTCGGAGTAGCTCTCCATGAAGTTCCGGAGCCGGTGGTTGGTCAGGATGTTCTCCTTCAGCTCCTCCCGGGTCTTCAGGACGGGGCCGGTGATGCTCTGGCGGTGCCGGTTGATCTGAACCAGGAGCTGCCGCCTCAGGGCGAAGGACTGATTCTCGGTTCCCTGGCCGCGGACCATGGGGCTTTCCAAAAACGCCTTGAGGTTGAAGGGCTCGGAGACCTCCACGAAAATCTTTCCGGGATTGCTGAACAGGGTGGCGAACCGCCTGATGGTCCCGGGCTTCTGTTCGGAGCCGAAGAGGATCTGGGTCAATGTGGGGATGGATCGATGGGGATTCCTGCCGAAGAACATGAGCTGGGGGACGATGTAGATGGGCCTCCCTTCGGTCTTCTGCATCTCGATGAGATACCGGAGCGGATCGGTGTTGGTCTGCACGAACCGCCGCTGAAACCCTCGCTTCTCCACCAGGGAGAGCAGGGCTGCCCGGTCCTCCAGAAGCGCCCTGCGCACATATCCGCTGCCGTAGGGATCGGGGAATCTCCAATGGCGGTAGAGATGGTCGACATTGGCCAGAAACATCCGGAAGATCCGGCCGATCGGCTGAAACCAGATGATCCGGTAGTCCAATCCGATCTCCGGCACCCGGATCCCCTCGATCCGGAACCGGGTGTGGTAGAAGAGGTATTCGAAACGGCTCTTGTATTTGGTGGCGTAGACGACGATACCGTCGGGGGGGAGGTTTTTGAGCTTCTCCACCTCCTCCTTTCCGACGATGATCCCGGAAAAGAAGAGTTTGAAGAGAAACTGGCTGAACCGGCCCGGGCGGGCCGGGAGGAAGCAGCTGTAATGGTCGTGGGTTCCCTGGAGGGCGGCGTCGATCCAGCCTCGGAAGGCGGCCTTGAGCCGGCGGAACCGGGATCGGACTGCATCAAATCTGAGCGTTTCCAACATACCTGCCTTTCGCTTCCGTGCCCTCCGCGCCTTTTGGTCTCTTTCCAACGATCTGTGGAAAGCTACCAAAATCACTCCTCCCGTGCAATATTTTATTTGACAGGCGCTCCCATTAAATTTAAAGTTGACGGATATGTTAACAGTGCGGTGCCGCCGCCCGGAATCGAGCCCGGCGGCCATCCAAAATTTGCCTTGCGTTACCGCACCTGTTATGATATTCCGGAGAAGATTTTCGAGGAAGAAGTAGAAGTTGCACCTATCCTACTATTATCCTTGAAAATATTACAGAGCACCTCCGGATATGGGTATCGGCTTACGGGAAATCTTTTTCGGAGAGCCGATTTCCCTCCTTGCGGACCGACCGAGCGGAGATCGGATGACCCATGCGGAACCAAGTCAAACTGATCGATAACGTTAATCATCAATCGGGTTATGGGAGAAATCATTTTAGTAAAGGAGGATGAGGTTCTATGAAAACGTTGATTGGAGGAGCAGTAGCGGCTGTATTGGGACTTATCGGTCTTTCGGTGTGGTGGAAGCCTTTTTTGCAGCTCCTGGCCGGGGTCATCCCGATCATGTTGCTGCTCGGCGGCGGGTTGGCGCTCTACCTGGGATTCGATGAACTGAAAGATACCTGGAAAAAAGGGGAGAAGGCGGAAGACACCCCGGCCCAGGGCGATGACGTGGAGAAATATAAAGCGGAGATCGAGGACCTTAAAAAAGAGATCGAAACGCTAAAAAAATCCTGATCCCTCCTTCCGGAATCGCGGGATAAAAAAAAGCGCTGTGCATTGACCCCTGCACAGCGCTTTTTTTACCGCCGATTCTTCCCGAACCGGATCAAATCAGACCCAAACGGACCCCCTTCTCATCCGCTCCCCTTCCAGGCCGACCCCAGCAGCGCGGTCGGATTGGTTTCCCGGATATAGTTCCGAATGCCCCCCACGATGGCATCACAGAGATTCTCCTGGTACCCGGCGTTCGTCAACCGGTTGCACTCCCGCTTGTTGCTGATGAAGGACGTCTCGATGAGGATCGCCGGCATCTGGGCCCCCAACAGGACGTAGAAGGGCGCCTGTTTCACCCCCTTGTTCTTGATGTGGCTGTACTTGCCTTTCAGATGGCCGTGGAGCGATTTCTGCACGTGGCCGGCCAGGCGGCTCGATTCGTTGATCTTGGCATTCTGCATGAGATCGTTCAGGATGGCCTGGAGGTCGCTGATGTTCTTTCTGGAGGTGGCGTTTTCCCTGGCGGCCACCCGGATGGCGTCCTCGTCCGTGGCGAGGTTGAGGAAGTAGGTCTCGATCCCGTAGGCCCGGCGATCCGAATGGGCGTTGGTGTGCAAGGAGATGAAGAGGTCCGCGTTGCGGGTGTTGGCGATGGCGGTCCGCTCCTCCAGGGTGAGGAACCGGTCCGAGTTTCGCGTCATGATGACCTCGCACCCCAGTTGGCGTTTGATCTTCCGCGCCAATCGCTTGCCGATCTCCAGCACCACATCCTTCTCATGGACGTGTTTGTAGTAGCCCACCGCGCCGGCATCCTTCCCGCCGTGTCCCGGATCGATGATGATCCGCCCGACACAGAGGGCGAACTGCTTGGCCAGATCGTTCGCCGTCACCGTCCCGCCGCCCGGAGCCTCCCCAAGGGGCAAGGGCTCGGGAGGGTCCTCCCGTACCGGTTCCAGCGGCCGTTCCCTGGCCGGCGGTTCGATCCGGGGGCGGGGCCGGGCCCCGCCGTCGGCCACCAGCGTGCCGCCGGCCTCGCGCCCCCATACATCGATGATGGTCCGGAAGGGGTTGCGCAGGGAGAAGACCTTGTAGTTCTTGAAGGATTTGATATCGATGACCACCCGCACGGAATCGGCGGTGTACTGCCCCGCCCTGGCGTCCAGGAGAAGATCGTCGTTGATGGGGATGATCTTCTGAATCCGCGCCCCGAGCCGGCTGTTGTCGAAATCGATATAGAGCCGCCTCGGTTTTTCGATGGCGGGATCCCTCTCCAGGAACCGGTAGGTGTAGGTGGTCTCCCCGCTGGCATCCACCACGATCCGGGTGTAACTCGGGTTGGACCAGACCCGGAGGCCGGTGATGACGACACGGCCGCCTTCCGCCGGATAGACATCGTACCGGGCGGGCGTCGGCCTGGGATCGGGGGGACGGGGCGTTTTTCGGGCCGCCCTCTTCGCCGCTCGCTTCCGGGACTCCCGGTACCGGGCCTTGGACGCCGCATACAGGGCTCCGCGCCGCTTGGTCTTCCCGGCGACGGCGGAGGACTCCTCGGGCGGGGACAGCTCCTTCTCCACCCGCACCCGCTTCAATTCCGGCGGATCCTCTCCCGGGGTCCCCGATACCTCGGAGGCGTCCGATGCGTCGGGGGTCTTTGGGGCGCCGGAACCGAACGCGGCCATGCCGTTTTCGGCCTTGGGCCGGTAATCGCTGTCCGGGAACCGGTTGATCACCCGCTGGAAGTAATCGAGGGCCTCCCGTTTGTCGGAACTCTTGAATGACCGCTGATAGAGTTCCAGGTACATCTTTCCGGTCATGTAAAGGCTGGCGGCGGCATACCGTCCCGAGGGTTCGGCCGTGTACGCCTCCTGGAACATCCGGATACAGGGGAACCAGTTGTCCCGGTAGTTGAGCGCCTCGGGCTCCGCGAGCAGCTTGCGATGGCAGGCGTCCCCCCTGAAAAAGATCTCCTCGGCCGTCAGGGCCGCCGAATCGCGGGGGCCTCCCCCTACGGCGAGCACCAACAGCCAGAGAATCGTTCGAATCAGTGTCCTTCTTCTCATAGATCGACCTAATGGAGGGTCCTGGCCCTCTTCTGGAACTCGTTGAGACGGGTCTTCGCCTCCGCCGGCGTCAGGCTCGCAATATCGAGTTGCCGGATCTCCTCCACCAGCGGATGGGGGTCGCCGAACAGCCCCAGTTGGACATGGCCTTCTCCGATGCCCGGAGGGTGGGATCGGTCGCCCTCATCCTTCACGGGATCACTGTTTCGGCTCTCCACCTGGCGGAGAATCCGGTTGGCGGTCCGGATCACCGGGTCGGGGATCCCGGCCAGACGGGCCACCTGGATGCCGTAGCTCCGGTTGGTTCCCCCTTCCACGAGCTTGCGGAGGAAAATGATCTCGTTGCGCCACTCCTTGACGGCGATGTTGTAGTTCTTCACCCGTTCCTTCTCCCCCTCCAGGGCGGTCAATTCATGGTAGTGGGTGGCAAAGAGGGTTTTGACCCCCTTGCCCTTGTAATCATGGAGGTAATCCGCCACGGCCCAGGCGATGGAGAGCCCGTCGAAGGTGCTGGTCCCCCGTCCGATCTCGTCCAGGATCACCAGGCTTTTGGGGGTGGCGTTGTTCAGGATGTTGGCGGTCTCCTGCATCTCCACCATGAAGGTGCTCTGGCCCTGGGAGAGGTTGTCCAGCGCCCCCACCCGGGTGAAGATCCGGTCGGTGAGGGGGATCCGCGCTCGGGTGGCGGGGACGAAGGCGCCCATCTGGGCCATGATGACCACCAGGGCCACCTGCCGCAGAACGGTCGACTTTCCGGCCATGTTGGGCCCGGTGATGACGAGGACCTGCCGGCGGTGGTTGTCCATCCGGATGGTGTTGGGGACGAACCGCTCTCCGGTGATCATCTTCTCCACCACCGGATGGCGGCCCCCTTCGATGGAGAGCGCCCCCCGTTCGTCGATCTCCGGGCGGACGTAGTCGTTCTCGTCTGCCGCGTGGGCGAGGGCCAGGAGGCAGTCGAGCCGGGCCAGGAACCGCGCGGCCCCCTGGATCTGCCGGTTCTTTTCCATGACCGCGCCGCGCACCTCGTTGAAGATCTCGTACTCCAGCGTCGCCCGGCGTTCCTGGGCCCCCAGCACTTTGGTCTCGTAGGTCTTCAGCTCGTCGGTGATGTAGCGCTCCGCGTTGACCAGGGTCTGCTTCCGGATGTAGTGGGGAGGAACGGCCGCGGCCCGGGCCTTGGGGACCTCGATGAAATAGCCGAACACCTTGTTGTAGCCGACCTTGAGGCTGTTGATCCCGGTGGCGGACTTCTCCTGGGCCTCCATACGGACCAGGGCCCCCTTGCCGTCGGAGCCGATGGCGATCAATTCGTCCAGCTCGGAATTGTACCCCTCCCGGATCATGCCGCCTTCGTTGACGGTGGGGGGCGCGTCCTCCCGGAGGGCGGATTCGATGAGGCCCGCCAGCTCCGCGAGAACCTGCCGATCCTCCCGCCATCGGAGGAGACTCGCCTCGAATCGGCTCAGTTCCTCCAGTATCCCGGGGAGCATGGAGAGGGATCGTTTGAGGCCCAGGAGGTCCCTGGCATTGGCGTGGCCCATGACCACCTTGCTCCCCAGCCGCTCCAGGTCGTGCACCGAACGGAGGTGTTCCCGGAGCCGGTGCCGCCGGTCCGGCCGTCCCTTTGCCTCCCCGACCGCGTCGAGTCGCTCGCCGATCTCCTTTCGCTTCAAAAGCGGGTACCGGACCCACTCCTTGAGCAGCCGCCCGCCCATGGCGGTCATGGTCCGGTCGAGAACCCCCAGCAGCGTTCCCGTCCGGGTCCGGGTGCGAAGATTCTCCAGCAGTTCCAGGTTCCGGGCCGAACCGTCGTCCACCAGGAGGAACCGGGTGGGGACGCAGGTCTCGATGCGGGTGATGTGGGCGACATCCTGCTTCTGGGTCTCCTGCACGTAGTGGAGAAGCCCGCCCGCTGCGGAGATCCCGGCCCTGAGCCCTTCGCAGCCGAACCCCTCCAGGGAGAGGGTGCCGAAGCGGCGGGTCAGCCGCTCGTAGCAGTCCCCGGGATCGAACCGCCGATCCTCCAATCTGCTGACCGCCGTGTCGGGAATTCCGGCCGAAAGCCGCCGGAGGGCGGGGTCCTCCTTGTCATCGGCCGTTTGGGGCAGCAAAATCTCGCTGGGGGAGACCCGCAGGGCCTCCTCCACAATGACCTCGGGGTGCTTCGATTCGGCCACCTTGAAGCCCCCGGTGGAGATGTCGAGCCAGGAGATGCCGTACCGGCCCTCCCGCCGGACCAGGGCCAGGATGAAGTTGTTGGCCTTTTCGTCCAGGAAGGCGTCCTCCAGGATCATCCCCGGCGTGATGACCCGCACCACCTCCCTGGCCACGAGCCCCTTGGCGGCGGCGGGATCCTCCGTCTGCTCGCAAACGGCCACTTTCCGGCCGCTTTCGATCAGGCGGGCGATGTAGCCCTGGGCCGCCCTCACCGGGACCCCGCACATGGGGACCTGGGATTCTTCTCTCTTGTTCCGGGAAGTGAGGGTGATTTCGAGGATCCGGGAGGCCTCTTCGGCGTCCCCGTAGAACATCTCGTAGAAATCCCCCATCCGGTAAAACAGGATGGCGTCGGCGTACTTCTCCTTGATGGACAAGTACTGCTGCATCATGGGGGTTGGTTTTGGACTGCTCATGGATGGATCGGCCGAACCCCGAATTGCGGCGGAATCCTCCAGATCCAGGCTTTCTGGAACGTCGGTGAAGATGTTATTTCTTCAGCGCCTGATCCGCCGCCTGGTTCTCCCTGGCGGCCATCTCCGCTTCGTTGACGATTTCGGCATCCCCGACCGTCTCCCCGTGTTCGTTCCGCACGGCCTCCAGCTCCAGCTCCAGCTCCTGGATCTTCTGGGTCATGGACTCGCAGTCGCCGCTGAGCCGTTTGATGGCCCGCTTGGACCGGACCCATCCGAACAGATTGAAGAAATAGGTGACGAGAACGCCCAGGAGGAAGAATCCGATGAAGATGACCACGTTGGGCATGGGGGGCGTGTTGTAATTGCTGAAGAACCCGCTGTACTCCGCCAGGGACGGTATGCCGAACACGTTGATGTCGAATGCGTTCTTGGCCATGAAGAACTCCTGATTGTGCAAGAAGAACAACAGGATAAAAACAAAAACCACGCCCCATAGAAAGATTTTGAATCTGCTCATCCTAACCCTCCCCTATTCAGTCGTTTCATTCCGCTCAAGGCCGGGTTCCAGTCCGTTTCGTCTCCCGGCGGTTTTCCTTTCGGATGTTCCGTCGACCCGCCGTTCATTCGGATAGAATTCCCATCAATGGGATTCCCATCGGGGTTTTTCTCCTTTTCGATCCCCGTAACCGCATTGAAAATATTCGGTTCTCAAATTGGGACAATTTAATCTTTTTGGCTCTGAAACTCAACCCTTTTTTCCTGGGATCGGGACCACCTCCAGGTTCCCCCACGCCCCGATCCGGTCGCCGGCGACCACCACCATCCCCTCGATCCCCGGAATCCGCCTGCCGAATCGGAGCGCATCTTCGATCTCCCCCCTGGAGCGGACCCGGTTGCCGGCGGCCGTGGCCGCGGCATCGGCCAGGGCCCCGGAGGCCGAGATCACGCAGGCGGCGTCGGAACGCCCCAAACTCAACGAATGGCCGATGGTGCCCGAAGAGGTGCAGACACAGACGGGGGAGTCCCCGGAGCGGACCCGGATCCCCACCCGCATGCTCAAAGGGGACCGTCCCGCGTAGAGGGCGACCGTGGCCGTCCCCGGGACCTTCAGGAAGATGTCTCCGCCGTTTTCCACGATCACCTGGCTCGAAAGGGGAACCAGCGCGGTCCCCACGTGCTGGGCGACGGCTCCGGCCACGGCTGCCATGGGGCCCACGCCGGTTCGGGCGGATGCCTCGGCCATCTCCCGGACGATGGCCGGCTCGAAGGGCCCGGACCGCCAGGGGCGGAGGGTCCGGGCGAACTCGGGATTCCGGCGGATATAGGCCTCGATGAACCCCCGCTGCCGGAGCACGGACTCCCTGGCGGCCGATTCCAGGGGATGATCCGCCCAGATCATCAGGTCGGTCTCCTTGACGGTCACCCGAAAGGCGGTCCGCCCCCCGTCCTGGACGCGGCCGCGATAGGTCCGCTCCTGGTAGGGCATATCACACCCCCAACCCGCCCTTCAACGCCGCCGGACACTGCTTCAGGAAATAGTGGTCGGTCATGCCGGCGATGAAGTCCCGCACGATCTCCGCGTCGGCGTGGGACGCCGGATAGGCGTCGGACATCCCGTCCAGAAAACCGGTAAAGATCACCGATTCCCGCCGCCCCTTCCGGAGATCCTCCAGAAAGCGGTCGAACAGGGCCCGGAACAGAGACCGGATGGTCTCCGAATATTGCTTGATGGCGGGATTGAGGTAGATCCGCTCCAGGTTGAACCGCTTCAACCGGGCCAGGGCCTCGGACACCTCGGGACTGAAGGCGATGTGGGGATTCCGGAAGCTGTTGCGGATCACGTCGGTCACCAGGCTGAAGACGATCTTGCCGTTGGTGTTCCCCAGCCGGTCGGCACATTCGGGGGGAATCTCCTCCCTGCGAATCATCCCGAGCCGGATGGCATCCTCGATGTCCCGGCCGATGTAGCCGATGGTGTCGGCGAAGCGGACCACGCACCCCTCCAGGGTCATGGGGATCAGGCCGGCGGAGGGATCGGCGGTCTTCCGGGCCATCTCGCCGTGGAGCGTTTCGAAGGTTTTTCCGGACGCCGGGACCAGCACCTGGTTGTGGATCTCTCCGTCATGGCAGAGGATCCCGTCCAGGGTCTGGAGACACAGGTTCCACCCCCTGCCCTTCCGCTCCACCTGGTCGAGGAACCGGACGCTCTGGACGCTGTGGTAGAAGTGGCCGATCCCCGCCTCCCGGCAGAGGGCGGAGAGGAACCGCTCTCCATCGTGGCCGAAGGGGGAGTGGCCGATGTCATGGCCCAGGGCCACGGCCTCGATGAGGTCTTCGTTCAGGCCGAGGAATCGGCCGATGGTCCGGGCGATCTTGGAGACGAGCTGAACGTGGAGGACCCGATGGGTGATGTGATCGTTGTCGGTAAGGTAGAAGACCTGGGTCTTGTCGATATAGCGGGTGTAGGCCAGGGAGTGGAGGACCCGGTCCACATCCAAAGAGAAGGCCTGCCGGTAGTCCTCGGCCAGCCGCGGCTCCCGGAACCGCCGGAGCGCCGTGTCCGAAAAGGCGGCCCGGGCGGAAAGCTTCTGGTGCTCGTCCCGGTTCATGGCCTCCCGGATCTCCAGGGGCGCGGGCGACTCAGATCTCTCCATGTTCGATCATCGACTCCATCAACCGGTGGTAATCGATCCCGGCGGCCCGGAACCCCTCCTTGCCGTACTTCATGTTCGCCTCCAGCACCTTGTATTCGCCGTCGTGGCGGCAGATGTCGATCCCCACGTCATCCCAGCCGCAGGCGGCGGCGGTGTGGAGCGCCAGGTCGACCGCCGCCCCGGGCACCCCATCCAGACTGACCCGCCCCCCCAGGGCGACGTTGCTCCGGAACTCCCCATCGGCCGCGATCCGCCAGTAGGCGTGGACCGCCCTGCGGCCGATCACCACCACCCGGATATCCCGGTCCAGGGGCAGGTATTCCTGGAGATAGGCGGCGCCGGGGGTCGATCGGCAGTACGCGTCGAGTTCCGATCGGTTCCGAATCAGGAAGACCCCCCTTCCCATGGCGGTCCCCCGGGGGATCTTTGCGATGAAGGGGTACGGAAACCAGTCGGTGACCCGCCCCCGCCATCGCTTCCCGTGGAAGACCCGGGTGCGGGGCGACGGGATCCCGAGCAGGTCGAAGAGCGCTGTCTGCTTGATCTTGTCCTGGACGCATTTGTAGGTATGGTAGCTCGGAAAGGTCCTCTTGCCGGCGGCGTCGAACAGGTCCGCGTAGAAGGTGGACGGATAGTAGATCTTCCGGGCGTCCCGGATCAGGGAGGCCGCCTCCGGGTCGTAGTCGTTGAAGTTGGTCCGGACCCCTAAGGTGATCACGTTGCGGCACGGCCGCAGGCGGGCTTCCAGGGCAATGACGCTGTTGCCCATTCAGGGTCGCTGTTCCGGAGGCTCCAGGACGAACCGGGAACCCGGAACCTCCGCATTGGCCCAGAACCGGTCCACCGACAGCTCGAAACCGTCCCCGCCCTCGTTGAAATAGCTCTGGGTGAAGGGGATCGAAAACCCGTTCACGGTCCGGAAGTCGCCGAAGACCGCCTCGTAGACCAATGTTCCGTCATAGGCGTACCGGGAGGTGCGGGTGACGCCGCCATGGGCGGGATCCACATCGATGGTCTGGACCACCGCCCCCCATTTTTTCAGGATCAGGCGGAACCCGTGACCGCGTTTCTCCAGGGCGGCCCCCTTATAATCGGTGAGCGGGACCCGGCCCGAAAGGAAGGCGAGGATATCGTCGATCTGCACCGGGACCGAGAGGATGCGCTTCAGACTGATATCATCCGCCCTGTGTCGACGGTATTCGCCTTCGGCGTGGGAGATCATATAGGCGTACCGGCCGTCGGTGGCGAACTTGCTCAGGGGCCGGCCCGAACTCAAAAGTTCAACCCGAAGTTCTCGGGGCGGCCGGCCCATCCAGGCCGCCCGCGCGGCCCAGCGTTTGTCGCCCTCCCACGCCTCGATCCGGCCGATCCCTTTGAAGCTCGTCAGCGCCCGGTTCCGTCCGGCCAGCCGGTCCAGCGTCTTCTCGGTTGCCGGAGAATCATAGGTTTTCCCCATGATCCGTTGGGCAAATCCCGCGCATCCTCCCGCGGCGAGCAGGGCGGCCGTCAGGATGAGAAAGGGAATCCGGAGATCGATCCGCCGCCGTCGATTCAAGATGTCAGCGCCCGTCTTCCGTCAGGGCTTGAATCTTCTCCTCCAGCTGCCCGGTGTCCGTCTCCTTGTGTTCGAGGGAGCGCCGATAGAGTTCCAGGGCCTTGTCCGGCCTGCCGACCTTCAGATAGGCATCCCCAAGGTGTTCCAGGATGGTCGGATCATCCGGAACCATGTCGGCGGCCTTCTCCAGGATCTCCACGGCCTTGTCGTAGAGACCTTTCTGGTAGTAGACCCAGCCGAGGCTGTCGGTGATGTATCCGTCGTCGGGCTTCTGCTTCAACGCCTCCTGGATCAGTCGCTCCGCCTCGTCCAGGTGGATCCCCATCTCCGCGTAGGTATATCCCAGATAGTTGAGGGCGTTGGCGTTGGTGGGATCGAGTTCGATCACCCGCTTCATGGAACGGATGGAGGCCTCCCTGTTCCCGGCCTTGTCCTGGACGACCCCCAGGCGGAAGTGGAGGCGCGGGTTGTCCGGGTCGATCTCGATCCCCTCCTGGAAAGTCTCCACCGCCTTCGGGTACGCCTCCAACTCATCGTAGAACGATCCGAGGTAGATGCGGTATTCCGGGTTCTCCGGCTCATTCTCGATGACGCCCTTCAGATAGGCGATGGCCGCTTCTGGCTCCCCCAGCTCCTGGTATAGGAAGGGGACATGGACGGCGGCGTTCTGGTGGAACATCGAGTCGGGGGTCACCTTCGTGAGGTGCCGGATGGCCGCCTCGGCATCATCGACGCCGTCATAGGCAACGCCGAGGATGTAGTGGATGTCGGGGTTCTCCTCCGCCCCCTCCAGCATTCCCTTCAACAGGGGGATGACCTCCTCGTAGGCCTTGGTGTTGATGTAGTTCTGGACGATGATCCGCAGAATCTCGGGCTCGTCCTCCGCCCGCCCCCCCAACGATGTCAACAGCTCCCGGGCCTTCGCCGCCCTTCCCGTGGTCTGGTGGAGGCGGGCGAGCCCCAGTCTGGCTCTGGCGTTTTCCGGGTCCTGCCGGAGGATCTCCTCGTAGGCCGCCACCGCCTTCCGGGTCTTGCCCTGCTTCTCGTAGATTCCGATCAGTTCGAAGCGCGGCTCCTCCAGATCGGGCTCCAGCTCCAGGGTCTTTTCATATTCCCTCCGGGCCGCCTCGTAGTCACCTCTGTTGCCGTGGATCTTGCCGAGGAAGAAGTGGGCCACGTAAGAATCGGGGAACATCTCCGCCATGGATCGATAGACCCGATGGGCCGAATCGAGGTCCTCCTCCTCCAGGTAGAGACTTCCCAGCAGAACATAGATCTCCTTCTGCTCGGGATCGACGGACAACACCTTTTCGTAGGCCTCTTTGGCCTTGTCGAGATCCTTGGCCCCCTGCTTCAGCTTCCCGTAGAGGATGAGAAGTTCCACGTCCTTGGCGTCGATCTCCATCATCTCTTCGACGGCCTCGAGGGCCTTGAGGTTGTCCTTTTGCAGCAGGTAGAGATTGGCCAGCTCCCGCTGGAGATAGAGGTCGCCCGGATCATCCTCGATCGCCTTCTGGAGGAACTCGATGGCCCGGTCCAGTTGCCCCCGGCGCTTGGAAAGCTGGGCGGCCATGAAGAAGAAATACCGGTTCTCCCCCGCCTCGGGTCCGGCCGGGGGCACCGGCGGGGGCGCCTCGGCCTTTTGCGGCGGCGGCGCCGTCTCGGTCTTTTTTTCAGGCGCCGGTTTCGGCTGCACGACCTTTCGCTCCAGCGTGCAGCCGATCAGCGAAAGGGCCGTCACCCCACATAACACCCACCTAAGCCATCGGTTTCTGAGCATTTGGCGTCCTGTTTCAGAAATTGCGTCCCCGTGCCGCCAAAGTCGCAAGGCGGGGACGGGGATTTGTCCGTAAAGGGGTCAACCTAATTCCTTTCCGGCGATATTGCAATGGGAAGCTTGGAATTTCAAGGAGATTTGACGGATGGTTTCCCCGGAGACCGGACCTCTATTCCGAGGCCTCCTCCACGGTATAGGAGCTGAAATCGAGCATCTCCTGTTTGAAAAACTCCCGCATCTTCTTGATGATGTTCTTTTCCACCTGGCGCACGCGCTCCCGGGAGATCTCGTGCCGATCCCCGATCTCCTGAAGGGTGGATGGATTGTCGGAGAAGATGCGCTGGTCGAAGATCTCCAGTTCCCGGTCGGTCAACTGTTTGCGGAAGGCGTCGATTTTGTTGTGCAGCAGGACGTCCATCTCTTTTTTGGCGACCCGGTCCTCCGCCGACTCGGAGGAGGTGCTCAGAAAATCGATCCGCTCGGTATCCGAATCTTCCCGGACGGGGGCGTCCAGGGAGACGTCCCATCCGTCCAGCCGCTGGTCCATGTCGACGATCTCCCGCTCGGAGACCCCCAGCCGTTCCGACAGAAGGCGGGGCTTGGGATCGAACCCCTGATCGATGAGCTTCTGTTTCTCCTTTTTCAGTTTGAAAAAGAGCTTCCGCTGCCCCTGGGTGGTCCCGATCTTGACCAGGCGCCAGTTGTCCATGATGAACTTCAGGATATAGGCCTTGATCCAGAAGGAGGCGTAGTAGGAGAATTTTACGTTTTTGTAGGGATCAAACTTCTTGACCGCCTGCATGAGGCCGATGTTCCCCTCCTGGATGAGGTCGAGCAGGTTCTGCATCCAGACCCGCTGAAACTCCAGGGCGATCTTCACCACCAGCCGGAGGTTGGCGGTGACCAGGGCGTAGGCGGCCTCGCGATCCTTATCCTCCCAGACCCGGACCGCGTACTCCCGCTCCTCGTTCCGGGTGAGCAGCCGGTACCGGTTGACCTCCGAGAGATAGTGTTGCAGCGGATCGAACTGGACGAGGGCCTTGTCCGACGCCCCGCCCCCCTTGGAGGCGTTGCCGGATCGGATGACGTCGTTGACGGCGGTGTCCTCCCCCTTGAATGAAAAACTGTCCTGATTGTCTGATCGGCTGTCCGATTGTTTGTCCATCTTTTTCCTGTCCATGGGTTCGATATCCGGGAATTCCGTCTCTTGATGCGTCTTATAAAACAGAATCCCCTGTTTCTGCTTTTTTTAGTTGAACTTTGTATCGCAGGTATGGTATTTAGCGGCTTTACGTCGGTCTATCGAACGTTCGTCGATTCCTGCGCCTGTAGCTCAGTTGGATAGAGCAACGGACTTCTAATCCGTAGGTCAGGGGTTCGAATCCCTTCAGGCGTGCCATTGATCTTCCGGGATTGGTCGAAGCCGGGCCAATCCCCAATTTTCATCCTTACCATCGTCAACCGGCGCATCCTTCGGCTCTTGTTAGGGTGCGATAACGCTCGTCCCCCGATTATCTTTTAAAATTTACCACGTTCCATGGGGAAGTGCAAATTTTGTTTTGGGCCGCGCCCCGAGACCCGACGGCCCTGAAACCGGGTGAAGGAGAAAGGAGGCAGACATGGCAAGGAGAGCGTTTCTGGTGGGGATCGATCGGTACCTGAGCCCGAACGTGCCCCGCCTCCACGGATGTCTCAACGATGTGAGCAACATCCGGAACATCCTGAAAACCCACCTCGGCTTCACCAACCGCGAGATACGGGTTCTGGTGGACGACCGGGCCACCAAGGACCAGATCCTCCACCGGCTCCGCTGGATGGTGCACCTGGCCGGCCCCGGGGACCACATGGTCTTTTTTTACGCGGGGCACGGCTCCCGGGTGCTCGACCGTAACGGGGACGAACTTTCGGACCGGATGGACGAGATCATCTGCCCCTATGACATGAACTGGGACGACGGGTATATCCGGGACGACGACCTGGACCGGATCTTCGAGCCCCTGGCCGGCCGGGACGACCTCCTGCTGGAGGTGGTGTTCGACTCCTGCAACTCCGGGTCCGCCACCCGCCTGTTGAGCCATATCGCCCTACCCGGCGCCGACACGGGCCATCCGCCCGTCTCCCGTTACCTGCCGCCGCCGCTGGACATCGAAAGCCGTTTCGAAGGCGAAACCGAGATCCTGGGGTCGCCCCGGGGGTTCCGATCGGTGCGGAGCACCCGAAGCCACATCTTCTGGTCCGCCAGCCGGGAGGATCAGCTCTCCAGCGAAATCCATATCGACGGGCGGTACACCGGGGCCTTCACCCACTACTTCTGCCGCCACATCCGGGAGACGGGGGGAAGCATCACCCGGTCCGGCCTGCTGGAGCGGGTCCGCAACTCTTTGCGGTGGAACGGACTGTCCCAGGTCCCCCAACTGGAGGCGGCCCACCCATCCCATCTGACGGGCATGCCGCTGCAATTCGATCGCACCATGGATCGGGGGGAAAGGATCCTCTACCTCACCACGCCCTACATGCGGGGGGAGGATGTCCGGCGACTCCAGTCGGCCCTGTCGGCGGAAGGGTACCAGCTCCAGATCGACGGGGTCTTCGGCCCTCATACCCATCGGGTGGTCACCGAGTTCCAGCGGCGCCACAACCTGGTTCCGGACGGGGTTGCGGGGCCGGAGGTCCGGGGGGTCCTGTTCGGCTGATCCGGCCCGTATGAACGCGGGAGGAACATCACCATAAGGAGGAGGGGAACAATGGCCAGACGCGCGCTGCTCGTCGGCATCAACGACTACCAGGGGATCTCCGACCTCAGGGGATGCGTCAACGATGTCCGAAACATGTGGAACATCCTCCAGAGCTACATGGGATTCCGAAACGACGATATCCGGGTCCTCCTCGACCGGCGGGCCACCAAGGAGAACATCCTCCACCGGCTCCGCTGGATGGTCTCCTCTTCAAGTCCGGGGGATATCCTGGTCTTCCACTTCTCCGGACACGGCTCCCAGATCCGGGACCGGGACGGGGACGACCTCAAGGACCGGCTGGACGAACTCCTCTGCCCGTGGGACATGGACTGGGACGCCACCTACATCCTGGACGACGATCTGGAAACCATCCTCGGCGGCGCGCCGGACGGCGTCCGGCTGGAGGTCTTTCTGGATTGCTGCCACTCGGGCTGGGATACCGGTCCGTTCAACCGTCGGATGAGGGATATCACCTTCAACCGGGCGCTGGACCTCCGGGAGGAGAGCCCCTTCGACCTCCCGGAGACCAGGCCCCGGTATCTGGAGCCGCCGGAGGACATCCGGTTTCGGTGGCTGGGCCAGGAGGATCTTCTCCGGTCCACCAGGCGATTCACCGCCGAGACCCGAAGCACGGCCCGACACACCATCTGGGCCGGATGCCGGCCCGACCAGACCTCGGCGGACGCCTACATCGACGGCAACCACCACGGCGCCTTCACCTACCACTACTGCATGCACATGCGGGAGACCGAGGGGAACATCAGCCGCGTCGAACTCCTGGACCGGATCCGCGCCTCCCTGCGGGCCAAGAACTACTCCCAGGTCCCCCAGATGGAAACGGGAGACCCGGAGGCCCCCGGCAAACGGTCCCTCCAGTTTCCGGAACTCGGTGAGAACCAACGGCTGCTCTTTCTCACCACCCCCAACATGCGGGGCGACGATGTGGTCCACGTCCAGCAGGCGTTGAAAACGGCCGGCCACGACATCAAGACCGACGGCATCTTCGGGCCGTTCACCCGCATTATCGTGATGCGGTACCAGAAGCAGCAGGGACTCCTTCCGGACGGCGTTGTGGGGCCCGCGGTCCGAAGTTCCCTTTTCGGCTAAAAAAAAGGCGCCGGCCGTCCAGGTCGACGGCGGCGCCATTTTGATTTCAGGAAGGGATCGAATCAGGGAAAATGTATCTGGCGGCGATGGTGTGTCTCGGAGTCCTCGTGGGGGTCGGCGGGGCCTTCTCCGGATTGGGCGGGGGATTTCTCATGGTGCCGATCCTGCTGTTCATGGGGTATGCCTCCCAGAAGGCGGTGGGGACCTCCTTTCTCGCGATCCTGGTCATCTCCATATCGGCCCTGGTCGCCCACAACAAACTCGCCAACGTGGACTACCGCGCCGGCATCCTCCTGGGCATCGGCGGCATCATCGGCGCCCAGATCGGGGCACGGCTGGTGGAGCACGTCTCCACCGCCAACTTCAAGAAGATCTTTGCGTTTATTCTGTTGGGGTTGGCGGGGTATCTGTTTTTCAAGAAATGAAGGGTCGAAGAGGCAAATTTTGCCAGAAGTTTAGCGGCACTTTATCCGGCAGGTCATCCGCATTCAGCGATTCCAACTCTGGTATCGGCAAGCCGCGCACCGCAAGAAAGGTTAACGGCTTAGTGCCCAGTTGAAACAAGTCCAGGCCATAGAGGTTAGATCGGTGGATGCGTTGGTGAAAACCTGTCTTCAAGCCCAAGATATCCAAAAAAATGATCCATAGGTATGCCAGACAGCTGGCAAACATCAGCCGAGTTAACCGCGTTATACCCACCGGCTTTTCTGGTCGCTGAAAAACGTCTCGGTCGTAAAGCGTTATGGCATAATAGTTGCTAGTTTTGAACTTGGCAGATCTGGAAATACGATTTTCCCAAATTAGCGTTTTCCCTACCCTAATATTCAAACCAATACTTGACTGCAAACTTGATAGAAAATAGTCATATGTATGGGATATGTTAGCATAATAAATGAGTATTCATGAGATAATCAGATCTTCTACCTTGTTTCATCCGCCACCGTACATCGTAGACACTCTATGTGGAAAGACCGTCAGTAGGTATGCAACAAGGAAAAAAAGAATGAAGAGACTGATAGCTGATGCATGTAACCTTCTCCCAAGCAAGAAAAAACTCAATCCTTCTGATTGTGCCCGGGACAAGACTAAAAGGAGTACTAGCAATGCAGGCAAGAATAAGGCAAGAACAAATCTGTTGCCCCGCGCAATTGGTGTGTACCAAGCATACAAAGAAAGGTACCCATAGAAATACATGAGAACAAAGATTATGACGCATGGATGAATTGTGGACAGGATAGATCGTGCCCTGCCTATATTCTGACTAAAAATTAAGCCCAAGACCATTACATAGACAGATAAAAACTCAGCATAGCCATACGAGCGGGTAACTCGTCCGCTAAGATCGTAAAACCCACGGGTGAACCGTCCAATTATACTTTGGAGTGAATGTTCTCGAACGTACTTCCGGAATGATGGTATCTTATATTCTGGCATGTCCGGCCAGCCCTTACGGTCCCCGTGTGCTCTTGTACTTTGCCTGACCTCTTCCCAGGAGTCGCACCATATATAGAAAGTCGAGTTTACATTGTAAAAATAGCGACCAAACTGCTCTTTGCTTGTCTGAATGTAAGGAAAGATAACAAAAAGGAAGGAGACCAGCAGAACGGTAACGTGACAGGCGTTTACAAGTAGACCTCGCGCACCCCCAACCGGATCACACTTTCCTGCGGTTGCGTTTCGGCTGTGTGTTAGGCACATTGTGCCGCGTAGCAGCAGGCACAGGCTGGCAAGAATAAGAGCGGGGATAATCGATGCCTTAGTCAGGTGCCCTATCCCTGCAACGATGCCCGCAAGGGCTGCTATCCCGATTGTTGGCCTCCATACCAAAAAGAGCAGAAGGTAGAATAGAAGGAGGCTGATGCCGTAGAAGAGGAT
>CAYSLC010000009.1:0-53428 GCA_964431545.1 uncultured Desulfobacteraceae bacterium
GGGACGGAGGGGGGCTACAACCCGAAAAAGGTTTTCGAGAAGATTCGAGAAGAGAGGATATACACAATGGCAACAACGACCATGGACATCATCCGGATTCTGCTGTCGGTGATCATCCCTCCCATAGGCGTTTTCCTGCAGGTGGGCATCGGTCTCCATTTCTGGCTCAACATCCTGCTTACACTTTTGGGATATGTGCCGGGATTGATCCACGCCATCTGGGTCATCGTCAAAAAGTAGGATCCAAACAGCCCAGCGCCCCTCCCACGCCCGCCGCCCAACCGCTTTGCCGGGGAGCCGTCCCCGGCTCTCCATGAGCTGAACATCGATGTCTTGACACACGGAAGCAAACGGTGTAACACCCCCACACAGGCATGGGGTATTTCCCCCATGTCTGGGTGGGGTCTGCATGTCCTTCTACAGTGTTTACCCCATGAAGATTCGTTTTACCGTCTTCCCTTTTGGGGGAAACGCCGTGGGCCCCTTGGGACTCACGGGAATGAGGAGGACCCATGCGGCGATCCGGTCCGGTTTTCCGCGCGCTTTTTTTTCTTTCCTCCATTCTGCTCCCGCTCCCCTGGTGTTTCATCGGAGGTACGCCCTTGGGCCCCGAACCGGCGAGGGCGGAAAACCGTCTCCCGTCCCTTCCGGAGACCGATCCCTTCGGCCGAATCGAATCGATCCACCTCTATCGGGTTTTGGACGGAAGGAATCAGAACCTGGTCCTTTCCGGACCGGACCTCGAAGCCGGGGATCCCCTGCGGGTGGAGGGCCATATCAGCGGCATCGTGGTCTTCTGCGGCTCGGCGCTGACCGTGGAGGTGGGTCGGCGTCGGTTCGACCGCATCCGGATCAACCGGGACGGAAGCCTCTCGGCCCGCTACCACGGGACACTGGACCCTTCGGAGATTCCCGGCGCCGGCGCCCAAAGCGGGTACTTCGAATCGGTGGATCCCGGGGAGGGGCCGAACGGCGGGGATAAACGGCCGCGCGGGCCGGGCTATTCCCTCTTTCCCAAGATCCGCGGCGACGCCATTCACCGGGGCCATCGGTTCGATATCCGGTTCGCCGCCTCCACGGGCGAACGGACCCTGGAAATCCGCCAGGAGGGCTACCGGCGGGTGGTGCTCCCCGACGCGGACG
Organism: uncultured Desulfobacteraceae bacterium; assembly: GCA_964431545.1. Lineage (GTDB taxonomy): Bacteria > Desulfobacterota > Desulfobacteria > Desulfobacterales > JAABSP01 > CAYSLC01. The sequence goes on from CAYSLC010000009.1 coordinate 1,144, forward strand.
AGGACGGGCCGCGGTTCAATTACGTCGGCTCCCGCATGGGCGGCTTGACCGAGCGGGTGGAGGATCTGGGCCGTCGACTGCGGGCGATCTCCAGGGGCATCGCCCAGGTGGAAGAGGCCCTCGAGGGGGGGCTGGTCTCGGATGTCGACATCGTCGACCGGGAGGAGATCGAAAACGCCCTCACCCTGGAAGAGAGCGACCACATCTGGATCTACATCGACACCCTTCGCGGGGAGCCCATCCCTGAGCTGGAGACCATTGCGGCCCACGAAACCCTCCACAAGTTCGTCGACCGCCATGCCGTCACCCGGAACACGGAAATCCGGAGGCTCTTCGCGGACCTGCGGGGGTTTTCCCCCTTCTCGTGGGAGCGATTCCTCCTGGTGACCCAGGGGACACTGCCGGAGGAATCCCCCGAGCCGCCCCCCCAAACGGCGCTGTTCTTTTCGTTCATCAATGAGAAGCACTATCTGGAAGACCGAAAAGGGGGCCACGCCCACGAGAATCTGGATGAGTTCTGCGCCTCATTCCTCCACACCACCCTCTATCCCCACCGGTTCCGCGGGAACCTCCGCCGCCCCCTGCGGACGGCCGAAGGACCCGAGGGCGGCCGGCGCCTCACCGATCAGGAACGGCAAAAGATCAAGGAGCTGTATGGCCGGAGCCTGCGGATCTTTACCGAAGCCCTCTGCGGTGAAGGCTCCGGAAAAGGATCCTCGGCGTTGTTGTCCGCCTGGCGAGAGACCCTTCGGATGAGGGGGGAGGGGCATCCGGCGGAGCAGGGGATCTGAAGCCCTTTCCGGAGGATTGACGGGGATCAGGGGAGCACCGCCTCCACGGTCCGCTTGATCTCCGCCACCTGCCGCCCGGCCTCCACCTTCTGGCCGTCGAAATCCCGCACGTAGAAGACATCCACCACCTGGTCCACTTGGGTGGCGATCTTGGCCAGCCAGACGTCGAGTCTGCACCGGAAGAGGGCGTCGGTCAGCAGGAAGAGCAGTCCCGGAAAATCCCAGGTGAAGACCTCGATGATGGTGAAGAAGGTGGAGGTCTCGTTGTCCACCTCCACCCGGTGGGGTTTTTTGAGGGTGGGCGGTTTTTCGTATCCGTACTCGGCGAGCCGCTCCCTGAGCTGGGCCCCCAGGTCGATCCTTCCCGCCAGGGCCTCCAGGACGTCCTCCCGGATCTTCTCCCATTTCTGAACCTCGTAGATCCGGTCCGGGGGCGGCTTCACCCGGAAGATGTCCAGCGCATGGCTGTTTCGCCAGGTGTAGATCTGAGCGTTGAGGATATCCACGCCGTTGAGGGTGAAGGCCCCGGAGATTTTGGAGAAGAGACCCGGGCAGTCCCCGGCGCAGACGGTCACCTTCCGGGCGCTGGCGTCGGGAATCCGCTCGATCTTCCAGGCGAACCGCCGGTCCCCCATGGAGCGGAACAATGCGATGTGGTCCACCATCGACTCGATGGGGGTCTGAAGCAGGTATCTCGGCGACATCACCTTGAGGACCGAATCCGCGGCCGCCCGCTCTCCATCGGCGCGGAAGGAGCGGCGCACCGCCTCCTTCTTTTTCTCCACCATCTCCACGGCCTCGCTGGTGGCGAGTTCACCGCGCTCCAGCGTGTTGAGGACATTGAGGTAGAGACCCTGCATCAGGGAGAGGGACCAGCTGTTCCAGGCCTTGGGGCCGGTGGCGATGGAGTCGGCGACCGTCAGGAGGTAGACCATCTTGAGCCGTTTGACCTCGCCGATCCGCCGGGCGCAGAGGATGGCGGTCTCCTCGTCCTGGATGTCCCTCCTGGCGGCGGTCTTGGCCAGGAGCAGGTGCTCCCTGACCAGAAAGGAGACGGTGTCGATCATCCCCTCGTCGTAGCCCTTTTCGGCGAGGACGCCCCGGACCAGGTCCGCCCCCTTCTCGGAGTGGTTCCCGTCCGGCTCCCCCTTGCCGATGTCGTGGAGGAGGGCGGCCCAGAGGAGGGTCTTCCGGTCGTCGAGTTCCCGGTAGAGTTCTCCGCACAGGGCGTCCCGCGTGGGGTCTTCCCCGGTGCCGAAGGCCTTGAGGATCCGCACCGTGCGAAGGGAATGTTTGTCCACCGGGTAGAGGTGGTATTCATCGTACTGGATCCGGTGAACGATGGTCCGGAACCTGGGGATGAACCGGACCAGAAAGCCGGTGTTGAGCATCTCGTTGAGGACGTTGAAGGTTGCCGTGGGGGAGACCAGCACCCGCTCGAAGGCGGCCACCATCTCCGGGGAGGAGCGGAAATCGGTGTCCACCAGATGGAGGAAGCTGCGCACCAGCCGGCCGGCCTCCAGGCTCAAGGGGAGCCGGAGCCGCGCGCTCTCCTCGAAGATCCTGATCAACAGCTCCCGATGGGCGAGGATCCGCTCCGGGGAGGTGAACCCGAGCATGTTCCCCTTCACCTCGATCCCCGCAACAGCCGTCTTCCCGGGGTGCGCCCCGTCGACGTTCCGGTGTTCCAGGGCGTAGACGAAGGTGTCGTGGAGATGCTTGATGAAGTTCATCTGCTCGTGGAGATCGCCGAGGAACCGCTCCACCGGCTGCTGCCCGTCCTCCGCCTCGTAGCCGAGCCGTTTGGCCACCTGTTCCTGGTAATCGAAATGGAGCTGGTCGTACTTCCGCCCTGCCAGGTGGTGGAGGTGGTTCCGGACCCTCCAGATGAACGACAGGGCCCCGGACATCTCCCGGAACTCTTCGTAGGAGAGGTATCCGTAAAATTCGAGATCCCGGGGTCGATGGATCTCCGACTGGATCCGCGCCACCCACATGATGGTGTGGTAATCCCTGAGGCCCCCGCGGCCTTCTTTGAGATTGGGTTCCAGCAGGAAGGAGGAATCCCCGAAGGCGATGTGGCGCTCCCGGTTGGTCCGAACCAGCCGGTCCACGAACGCCTCGGTGCGAAGCGCGATCACCTCCCGGCGGAATTTCTTCATCAACTCGGCGAACAACGGGGACATGCCGCAGACGAACCGGGCGTCCAGCAGGGCGGTGAGCACCTGAACGTCCTCCTCCGGGATGGCGATGGGCTCCCGTAGGGTGCGGATGGTGTGGCTTACGTGGAGCCCGATGTCCCACAAGGGGTAGACGAGATCGGCGACGAGGCGCTCCGCCGCGTCGGGGATCCCGTTTCCGAAAAGGATCAGCAGGTCGACGTCCGAATGGATGCACTGCTCGCCCCGGCCGTACCCCCCCAGGGCCACGACGGCATAGGGGATCCGGTCCTCCCCCGGCCCGAAGCCGGCTTGAACGGTCTCGCACCGGTCGTTGAAGTAGGTGTCGAGGAGCAGGGTATGCTCCTTCAGAAAGTCGGGTTCCCGATCCTCCAGAAAGCCCTCCATCAGATGACCGCGCCGCTGTTTAATTCGATCGACTGCGGCTGCCCCGGCGTGCTTCATCTCTTTTCGCTCCCCTCCGGCCCCGCTTCCAGATGGTGCCTCCACGCCCTCCCGACGGCCCTTCTCAACGGGCGGAACCAGATGTCCGGCACCTTCGCGGGCCGGTTCCGCAAGCTCATCCGGTGGCCGACGATCCGGTACGTCAGATAGGCCTTTCGGAGCAGGTAGGCGGTGACGTCATCGATGACCCCGGCCCCGGCCAGGGTGGCGATCTGGCGGACATTGTCGGTCCATCGCACCAGTTCGGGGCGGGCATGGGCGTGGCGGAGCACCAGGTACTGGACCAGGAACTCCACATCGACCATGCCGCCCGGCCCCTGTTTGAGGTCGAACTCCCCATCTCCCGGCTTGGCCAGCTCCCGGCGCATCCGTTCCCGCATCCGGAGCACCTCTTCCCGCAGCTGTTCCGGATCCCGCTTCTGGGTCAAAACTCGCCGCCGGATCTCCCGGAACCGCTCCGCGAGCCCCGGATCGCCGCACACCGGCCGGGCCCGGATCAGGGCCTGCTTTTCCCAGGTCCACGCCTCCTCGGCCTGGTAGCCGCCGAACCCATCCACGTGGCAGACCAATACGCCGGCGCTGCCGCTGGGCCGGAGCCGCATGTCCGTCTCGTAGAGGGTTCCGGCGGAGGTGTGGGCCGTCAGCAGGTGGATCACCCGCTGGCCCAGCCGGGAGTAGAAAAAGCCGCTATCCGTGGGGCTGCGTCCCCCCCGGGTCTCCTCCGGGGTCCCGGCATGGAGGAAGACGAGGTCGAGATCGGAACCGTACCCCAGCTCCAGCCCGCCGAGTTTTCCGTAGGCGATGGCCACGAAGCCCCGGTCGCAGGTTCTCCCCTCGGTCCGGCAGACGGGGCGGCCGTGCTTTTCCACCAGATGGTCCCACGAGATGTCGAGAACCCGGTCGAGGACGACTTCGGCCAGATCCGACAGGTGGTCGCTGACCCGCATGAGGGGCAGGGCGCTGGTGATATCCGCCGCCGCCACCCGGAGGGTGTTGACCTGCTTGAAGACCCGGAGGACGTCCATCTGGGATTCCAGGTCCTCCGTGGGCAGACCGGCCATCCGCTGCCCGAGATCCTCAGCCAGGGCGGCCCGGTCCGGCGGCCGGTACAGAGTCCGGGGGTCGAGCAGCTCATCGAGCAGAACCGGATGGCGGCTCAAGAGCGAAAGGATCCAGGGGCTCAGCGTGGCGAACCGGGCCAGATGGGCGAGGGCGGCCGGGTTTTCCAGGAGCAGGGAGACATAGCAGGTGCGCCGCTGCACGGTTCGGAGAAGATCGAGGATCCCCCGGAGGGTTTCGTCCGGGGATCGGGACCGGCTCGCCTCGGACAGGACCCGGGGCATGAGCCGGTCGAGCCGCTCCCGGCCGTCCGGGCTCAGGCGCCGGGTGGAGGGGTCGAGCCGGTGTTCTTCCAGCAGCCCCATGGCCTCCTCGGGCTTCCGGAACCCTCCGGCGGCCAGCCGGTCCCGGATGGCGGCCCGGCCGGGCGGGTCGTCCAGGGGCGCCGCCCAGAGATTTTCCCACCCCTCGGCCGGATCATCGTCACGCGTCCCGTCCCCCTCCCCGCCCCCCTCCAGAAGGGTGGCGAAATGGCGGGTCACGGCGCTCCGATGTTGTCCCAGGGCCTCCTCGAAGGCCTCCGGTCGGTGGAACCCCATGCCGGCCGCCAGCCGCAGCCGTCCCATATCGTCCGAGGGCAGCCGGTGGGTCTGGCCGTCGGCGTACTCCTGGAGGCGGTGTTCCACGTTCCGCAGGAACCGATAGGCGGCATCCAGCTCCCGGCGGACCCCTGTTTCGATATACCCCTCCCGAGCCAGGATGGAGAGGACCCGGAGGATCCGACGTTCCTGGAGGGGCCGGGAGACCCCGCCCCGGATGAGCTGGAACACCTGGCCGAAGAACTCGATCTCCCGGATCCCGCCGGGTCCGAGCTTGATGTCGTCCAGGAGATCCCGCCGCTTTACCTCCCGGGCGATCCGCCGCTTCATGTCCCGCAGCGACTCGAAGACCCCGAAATCGAGGTACCGCCGGTAGATGAAGGGGTTGAGCCGGGACAGGAGGCGGTCCCCGGCGTCGGTGTCCCCCGCCACGGGACGGGCCTTGATCCAGGCGTACCGCTCCCATTCCCGGCCCTCGATCTGGTAGTAGGACTCCATGGCGTCGAAGCTCATCACCAGGGGACCGTTCTCCCCGAAGGGCCTAAGATTCATGTCCACCCGGAAGACCTGCCCCGACGGCCGCTTCTCCCCCAGAACCTTCATCAGGCTCCGGGCCAGCCGGAGGAAGAACGCCTCGTTGGTGAGGTTCCGATCCCCGTCGGTCTCGCCGGAGCGGGGAAAGGCGAAGATCAGGTCCACATCCGAGGAGAAGTTGAGTTCCCGGGCCCCCAGCTTGCCCATGCCCATCACCACGAGCCGCTGCGGCTCTCCCTCCCGGCTCCGGGGGACCCCCCGTTTCCGGCACTCCTGTTCGTAGAGGGGCGTGAGGGCGCCGTCCACGGCGGCATCGGCAAAGGCGGAGAGGTCGGCCATGGTCTCCTCCAGGCCGGCCGCGCCGGAGAGATCCCGGAAGGCGATGCGGACCATCTCCCGCCGCCGAACCTCCCGGAGGGCGTCGGCAAGGGCCGATTCCTCGGTGATTCCGGAGAGCGCGTCCCCCACCCGGCGGAAGAATTCCCCCTCCGGGTAGCTGCGGTGGAGGTCGCCGGAGCGGAGCAGGTCCCGGGGCAGGTCCGGCCTCCGGATACAGCCGCGGGAGACGAACTCGCTGAGGCCGAAGACCCGCCGCAGCACCGGGACCGTCCCGGGGTCGTCGATAGGGGGGATCTCCTGTTCCCGGGCCGCATCACAATAGTCCGACCACCTTCGACCGGCCTCCTCCGCCAGGGGGCCGGGAAGATCGGTGTTCCGCGCGGCCGTCCCCATGCGCGCTACCGGACCACCGCCAGCTTCACCCGGGCGATCCCCATCTCGATCATGTCGATGACGCCGGCGGCATGTCTGGAGAGATCGATCACCCGGTTGTCCACATAGGGGCCTCGATCGTTGATCCGCACCACCACGGCCTTTCCGTTCTCCAGATTGGTCACCTTCACCTTGGTACCGAAGGGCAGGGTCCGGTGGGCGGCGGTCAGCTCCCGGGCGGTGAAAATCTCGCCGTTGGCGGTCTTTCTCCCGATGAAAAATCCGCCGTACCAGGAGGCGACCCCCTGCTGAAAGACCGACGCGGGGCGGGCGGGCGTCTCCCCCGGCGATCCCCTTCCCGCGGCCGCGGCCATCCGGTCCTTGAGGTTCCCGATGCTCTCCCGGACCAGGGCGGTGTGGAGATGGCCCTCGGGCAGGGACTCCCTGAAGATCCGGAGGGCGGTGTCATAGGCGGCCAGGGCCTCGACATCCTTCCCCAGATCCTCCAACGCCCCGGCGAGTCGATTGCCGATGGCCGCCGCCGCGAGGCTCCCCTTGCCCTGGACGGCTTCGGCGATGGCCAGGGCCTTCCGGTAGTTTTCCACCGCGGCCTCGTACTCCCCGAGAAAGTGCCAGGAGAGCCCCAGGTCGTTGTAGGCCTCGCCGGTGCGCGCGTGGGTCTCCCCGAAAACCTTTCGATCCACGGCCACGGCCTGGTTGTAATAATCGATGGCCTTCTCGAACTTCCCCTGGGCGCGCAGCACGCCGGCCAGGTGGGTCAGATCGGCGGCCACCCGGGGGTGCCGCCCCCCGAATGCCTCCCGATCGATGGAAAGGGCCTCTTCGAACCGCTCCTGTGCCCTGGCGTACGCCCCCATGTGGTGAAGGGCGAGGGCATGGTTGTTCAGATAGGCGGCCACTTCCGGATGATTCCCGCCGTAGACGTCCCTGGCGATCCCCACCGCCTCCTGGAACAATTCCTCGGCCTGGCGGAAGTTCTGGAGATCGTACCAGGCGAGTCCCAGCCGATTGAGATCCACCGCCACGTCGAGGTGCCGGTTTCCATAGGCCTTTCGATCGATGGCCAGGGCCCGTTCATAGTGGCGGATCGCCGTTTCGTGCTCCTCGACCCCCTGCCAGGCCCGCCCCAGACGGTTCAAGGTGGCCGCCACCTTGGGATGGTCCCGCCCGTGGGCGGATTCCCGGACCTCCAGCACGCTCTCCAGAAGCGGGATCGCCCTGTCGTAGGCCTGGAGTCCGAGCCAGGCGACGGCCAGGTTGTCCCGGTCTTCGGTGACCCTCGGATGGGACTCTGGGTGGTGCTTTCGATCGATGGCCAGGGCGCGCTGGAACAGCGAGGCCGCCTTGCGGTATTCCCCGAGGCTGTTCCAGGTGAGGCCCAGGTTGCTCAGGTCGGCGGCCACCTTGGGATCCGAGTCCCCCAGGAGGGTTTCGTGGATGGAGAGGGCCCGCCGGAAGTGCTCGATGGCCCGCCCGTACTCCCCGAGGGTGTGCCAGGCCTGGCCCAGGGTGTTGAGATCCTCGGCGACCCTCAAATGGCACTCCCCGTGACGGCGCTCATCGATGGCAAGGACCCGCTCGAAGTAGTCCACCGCCTTCCGGGTCTTCCCGAGCTGTTTCCAGGCCAGGCCGATGTTATTGAGGAGGACCACCACCTTCTCGTCCTCTTCGCCGAAGTTGGCCCGGTCCAGGACGAGGGCCGCTTCATACTGTTCGATGGCCTCTTTGTATCGACCGGATTGTTGGAGGGCGCCGCCCAGGTGGTAGAGGTAGGTGGAGTTCTCCGGCGCAAGCTCCACGGCCCGCCGGTGGTAGGTTCCGGCGGCCTCGAAATCGGCCCGGAGTTCCTTGAAGACCCCGAGCTGGAAGGCTTCGGCGGCGGCGGCGCGTCTGACGCGGATCAGGGCATCCAGCCGGTCGGCCAGGGAGCGTTGGAGCAGGGTTTCAAAGCCCTCCACGTCCATGGCGGCCGGCGTCTCCTGGGCTTCGGCGCCCGGTTCCCGCCCTTCCGGCCGCCGGCCGAGGCGGACCACCAGCCGGCGGTACCACCGGAGCCACTTGTCCATCTCGGACCGGAGCCGGTCACCGGCCATGCCGCGCTCCTCCAACAGCCCCCTGAGGCCGTCCCGGAGCGCCCGCGGGATATCCGGCGCCGACGCTTCGTCCCCGCCGGTCTCCGGCGCCTGGCGTTCGGCCGGACCGGAAACCCGGGGCTCCCCGGACGCCTCCGTCGGCGCGGCGTCGGGAATTCCCCAGGCGGTTCCCCCCCAGGAGAGGAGAAGCAGGAGAATCGAACAGAGGAGGGGACGAGTCATGCTCCGCCTCCCCAGGCCCCGGCGCCGCCCCGGTCCAGGCTCCGATACTGGACGGCTTCGGAGACCTGGGCGACCCCGATCGACGCCTCTCCGTCCAGGTCGGTGATGGTCCGGCTGATCTTCAGAACCCGGTTGTAGGCCCGGGCCGAAAGCCCCAGCTTGTCCACGGCCGTCTCCAGGAGACGGCTCGACTCGGCATCCACCTCGCAGTGCCGCTTGATGTGCCGGCTGGCCATCTGGGCGTTGCAGTGGATCTTGGACCGGGTGAACCGTCGGGCCTGGACCCGCCGGGCGGTCACCACCCGGCGCCGGATCTCCGAGGAGGCTTCCGCCGGCTTCTCCCCCACCAGGTCCCGATAGGGGACCGTCGGCACCTCCACGTGGATGTCGATGCGATCCATGAGGGGACCGGAGATCCTGGACCGGTACCGGCCCACCTGGACCCGGCTGCAGGTGCAGTCGTGGTGGGGATCCGAAAAGTAGCCGCATGGGCAGGGGTTCATGGCGGCGATGAGCATCACGCTGGCGGGGTAGGTGATGGTGGAGGTGGCCCTGGAGATGGTCACCCGCATGTCCTCCAGCGGCTGCCGGAGGACCTCCAGCACGTGCTTCTTGAACTCCGGCAGCTCGTCGAGGAAGAGAACCCCGTTGTGGGCCAGGCTCACCTCCCCCGGCCTGGGGAGATGGCCGCCGCCGATCAGCCCGGCGTCGGAGATGGTGTGGTGGGGGGAGCGGAACGGCCGGACCGTGACCAAGGCCTGATCCCGGTCGAGCAGCCCCACCACGCTGAAGATCTTGGTGGTCTCGATGGCCTCCTCGAAGGAGAGCGGCGGCAGGATCGAGGGGATCCGCTTGGCCAGCATGGTCTTTCCGGAGCCCGGAGGCCCCACCATGACGAGGTTGTGGCCGCCGGCCGCGGCGATCTCCAGGGCCCGTTTCACGTGTTCCTGGCCCATCACCTCGGAGAAGTCGGGGCCCCCCTCGCCGTCTCTGTCGAAGATGGCGACCAGATCGGTCCGTTCCGGTTCGATCTCGGTGAACCCACGAAAAAATTCCATGGCCTGGGAGAGCGTCCGGACCGGAAGGACCCGGATCCCCTCCACCACGCTGGCTTCGGAGCTGTTCTCGGCCGGGACCAGGATCCCTTCGTATCCCGCCTCCCTGGCCGCGATGGCCATGGGCAGGGACCCCCTCACCGGCTTCACCCGCCCGTCCAGGGAAAGTTCCCCCAGAACCAGATGATCGGCCAAAGCCTCCTTGGGGGCCAGCCCGGTGGCCGCCAGGATCCCCAGGGCCATGGGCAGGTCGAACCCCGTCCCCTCCTTTTTGATGTCGGCGGGGGCCAGATTGACGGTGATCCGATCGTCGGGAAAGGGGTATCCGGCGTTGTTGACCGCCGCCTTGACCCGCTCCTTGCTCTCCTTCACCGCCGCTTCGGGCAGGCCGACGATGGTGAACAGGGGGAGCCCCGGGGAGATGTCCACCTCCACTTCCACCAGGTAGGCATCGATGCCGATCACGGCGCTGCTCAGGACTTTCGCCAGCAAAAAAACCTCTCCCGGATTATGGACCGATCCCTGATCCCAAAACCTCTCCCGCCTGCTTCCGATGGTATTTCACAGAGCCGCCATATGAAGAAAGACGTGTCGCATAAAAAAGATTCCCTGGTGCTCGACCGCCCGTCGAGTCTTCGGTTTATACCCGATGCTCCGCGCCATTACAATCTTTTTATCTCCTGCAATCCGTACACAAGAGAGTGGCCGTCCGCTGTTCCCGTGGATGGGATCCCTCAGAATGGCATTGACTTTATGGGTAAACGCGTTAGATAAATGCAATCGTTGACAACGACGTACCGCGATCCGGGGCCTTGCTCAGGAGACGCCGGACACCGACAAGATTCAGTTGGATGTTGCATAAATACAACAAAATGATCTATACTTCAGGAAGAAAAGGATCAGCGCGGCCCCGGAGGCCGGGGCGTGTGGAAGCGGAATTTGAGGAAACCTAACCAACGATGGGATTTTTCAACCATGCTCTTTGATTTGCAGCAACGGACCCTGGCCGCGCCGGTATCCTGCCGGGGACGGGGGGTCCATTCCGGAAAACCGGTCCATCTCACCATCCGCCCCGCCCCCGTCAACCACGGCATCAAGTTCATCCGGACCGATCTTCCGGACTCTCCGGAGATCCCGGCACACTTCAACGCGGTCGTGGATACGAGCCTCGCCACCGTGATCGGCCGCGACGGCTGCATCGTCTCCACCATAGAGCATCTGATGGCCACCTTTTCGGGATTGTCCATCGACAACGCCCTGGTGGAACTGGACGCCTATGAGGTCCCCATCATGGACGGCAGCGCCGGGCCCTTCACCGAGCTGATCCTCGCGGCCGGCATCCAAAGGCAGCCGGGCCCCCGCTGCTACTTCGTGGTCAAATCGCCCATCGAATACGGGGAGGGGGACCGGTCCGTGGCCGTCTACCCCGGCACCTCCTTCCAAATCACCTGCGCCATCGACTTCGATCACCCCCTGGTGGGCCGGCAGACCTACACTGCGGACCTCTCCAACGGGGTCTTCGAAAAGGAGATCTGCCGGGCGCGGACCTTCGGATTCCTCCACGAGGTGGAATACCTGAAGCGGTTCGGGTTCGCCCGGGGAGGCTCCCTGGACAACGTGGTGGTGCTGGACCAGCGGACGGTGGTCAACGAAGACGGGCTGCGGTATCGGGACGAGTTCGTCCGGCACAAGGTCCTCGACTGCATCGGGGACTTCTCCCTGCTGGGGATGCCGATCCTGGGGCACGTGGTGGCCCACCGCTCCGGACACGCCTTCAATCACGCATTCCTGGAGGCGTTTTTCTCCAACCGATCGGCCTGGGAGACCCTCACCCTACACGACACGAGCCACCTGTCCACCGGCCGGACGGAGGCGATGGCCATCTAACCGCACGCCATCCACAATCGAAGGATGGGCGCCGGGGACGACCTTTTGGGGGAAAGGAGACGGGATCCGCGATGACCGGGAAGAGCAAGGTTCTGCGACATCCCGGCGTGGTTCTGTCGGCCGTTCTGGCCGTTCTCATGGCAACGGCCTCCGCCCATGCCCAGGAGGCCCGTCTGAGTGAACTGCGGGTCAGCAACCGGAACAATGATTTCGTCCTCTACCTCAAAGTGGAGGGGGCCTTCACCGAGGAGATCAAGGAGGCGGTGCTGAGCGGCGTCTCCACCAGCTTCACCTTCTTCGTCATATTGAGCCGGGTCCGTTCCTACTGGTTCGACAAAAAGATCGCGGATATCACCATCACCCACACCCTCAAATATAACAACATGAAGAAGGAATTCCTGATCCGGCGTTCCTGGGAGGGGGACCGGACCGTGGTGGTCAAAACCTTCTCGGAGGCCCGCCGGCTGATGACGGAGATCGACAACATGAGCATCATTTCCCTCAGCATGTTGAAAAAGGGGGAACAGTACCGGCTGATGACCAAGGCGGAACTCGGCAGGATCACCCTGCCCCTTTACCTCCATTATGTCCTCTTTTTCGTCTCCCTCTGGGACTTTGAAACCGACTGGTACACCATCGATTTCATCTATTGATCCCCGAACGCCGCCCACCGGACCCCGTACCGCCGCCCATGAGAGCCAACCGCTTCGCCAACAAGCTCTCCCCCCACGGCCCGGCCATGGATCGAAAACGCCGCCGGCGGGAGATCCTTTTGATCCTCGTCATTCTCGGGCTGGTGGCCCTGCTCACCACCCTGGAGGTCCGGGTCATCCGGTTCGGCTCCGAGTTTCCCATCTCCAACACCATCCTGATGTTCATCCTGATCAACATCAACCTGTTGCTGTTGATCCTCCTCATCTTCCTGGTCTTCCGGAACCTGGTGAAGCTTCTCTACGACCGGCGCCGAAGGATCATGGGGGCCGGGCTCCGGACCCGGCTGGTGGTGGCCTTCGTCTCCATCACGCTGATGCCGACGGTGGTGCTCTTCTTCTTTTCGATCCACTTCATCACCAGCAGCATCGAGTTCTGGTTCAATGTTCCGGTGGAACAGGCCTTGGAGAATTCCCTCTCCGTGGGGGGAAGGCTCTACCAGTACTTCGAGGACCATAACCGGTTCTTTCTGAAACGGATCGCCTACCAGGTCCGGACCCGGAACCTTCTGGATCCGTCGAAGCGGGAGGAACTCGACCACTATGTGGATGTGGCGCAGCGCGCGTTCAACCTGGAAGCGGTGGAGGTCTACGATACCCGGAGGGTGAGCGATCGGAAATCGAACCGCCTCTCGTCGGCGTTCAAGGACCTGTTCGGAGAGCACGGGCTCCGGGGGGTCTCCCCCCACGATCTCCGGGGAGAGCTGAACGCATCCGGGGTCCGCTCCTTTTCGGATCCGATCCCCATCGGGGAACTCGCACGGACCATCTCACGGATCCCCTACGGCGCCGCTCTCGAGGAGACCCGCGGGTTCGTGGTCCTCTCCTTTCTGATCCCCACCGCGCTTTCGGAGGATTTGGCCTCCATCTCCCGGGGATATGAGGAGTACCAGCAGATCAAGCTCCTCAAGGAGCCCATCCAGCTCACGTACTACATCACCATCTCCATCGTGGCCCTTCTGGTGCTCTTCTGCGCCGTCTGGTTCGGTTTCCATCTGGCCAAGACCATCAGCATCCCCATCAAGGACCTGGCCGACGGCACCCGGCGGGTGGCCGAAGGGGATCTCCAGTTCACCATCGCGCGGGGAGGCGACGACGAGATCGGCAGTCTGGTCGATTCCTTCAACAAGATGACCCGGGACCTGCGCACCAGCCGGGAGCAGCTGGAACTCTCGGCCCAGATGCTCCGGGAGCAGAACGTGGAGATCGAGGAGCGGCGCCGGTATATGGAGATCGTGTTGGAACACATCTCCACCGGGGTGATCACCCTCGACGCCCGCGGGGCGGTGGTCACGGTGAACAAGTCGGCGGAGCGGATGCTCAACCTCCCGGAGGAGCAACTTCTGGGCCGAAGCTACGAGGCCCTGCTGGGGGGGCAGCACGGGGATTTGGCCCGGCAGGTCCGGGAGGACCTCTCCCGCTCCCGGGAAGGGGCAGTGGAGTTCCCCCTCCGCCTGACCATCGGCGGAGCCCCCCGGATCTTTCGGATCCATGTCAATGCCCTCAGGGATGAATCCGGACGGCACATGGGGATCGTCATGGTCTTCGACGACCTCACCGAACTGGAGAAGGCTCAGCGGATGGCGGCCTGGCGGGAGGTGGCCCGGCGGGTCGCCCATGAGGTCAAAAACCCCCTGACCCCCATCAAGCTGTCGGCCCAGCGGCTCAGCCGAAAGTATGCCGAACGGCTCAACGAGCCGGTCTTCGAGGAATGCACCCGGATGATCATCGATCACGTGGACCTGATCCGGAACCTGGTCAACGAGTTTTCCGCCTTTGCCCGGTTCCCGACCCCGGACCCCGGGCCGTGTGAACTGGCCGACCTGGTGGAGGAGACGGTGGCCCTCTACCGGGAGGGGCATCCCACCATCACCTTCCGCGTGGAGGCCCCGGAATCCCTGCCGACCCTTCACCTCGATCGTCAGCAGATCAAGCAGGCCCTGATCAATCTGGTCAACAACGCCGTGGGCGCCGTCAGGACCGGCGGGACCGTGGCCATCCGTCTCCGGGCCGAGCCCGAGGAAGGGGTCGTCCGGCTCGAGGTGGCCGACGACGGACCGGGGATCGGAGACGAGGACAAGGCCCGCCTCTTCGAACCCTACTTCTCAACCAAAAAAAGCGGCATGGGTCTGGGGCTGACCATTGTCAGCTCCATCGTGGCGGACCATCATGGAAAGATCCGGGTCCGGGACAATACGCCCCACGGGGCCATGTTCATCATCGAACTGCCCGTCTGACGGAAGGCGGATCTCTTTTTTCGACAGCGACCACGGAAAACAGCCGAAGGAGTTGCCATGTTCCCCACCATTCTGATCGTCGACGACGAACCCTCCATCCTCCAATCCCTCAGCGGCCTGCTGTCGGACGAGGGGTTCGAGGTCATCACCGCCTCCAACGGGTACGAAGCCCTGAAGACCATCGACCGTGAATCCCCGGATCTGGTGCTGCTGGACATCTGGATGCCGGGCATCGACGGCATCGAGACGCTCAAACAGATCAAGCAGGAGCATCCCTTCATCCAGGTCATCATCATCACCGGCCACGGAACCATCGAGACCGCCGTGAAGGCCACCAAGCTGGGGGCGTTCGACCTCATCGAAAAGCCGCTTTCCATCGACAAGGTCATCGTGACCATCAACAACGCCCTCAACTTCCGCCGGCTGGAGGAGGAGAACCGCTACCTGCGGAAAAAGACCATCGAGAAGAACGCGATCAGCGGCCACAGCCCCCCCATCATCGCCCTGAAAAAGGCGATCGCCGGGGCCGCTCCCACCGACACCTGGATCCTCATCACCGGGGAGAACGGCACGGGCAAGGAGCTGGTGGCCCGGACCATCCACCAGATGAGCCTCCGGGCCGAAATGCCGCTCATCGACGTCAACTGCGCCGCCATCGCCGACGGGATGATCGACAGTGAACTCTTCGGCCGCGAGAAGGGGGCCCTGCCCGAAAGCCCCGGCCGCCGGCGGGGAAAATTCGAGCTGGCGGACAAGGGGACCCTCTTTCTGGACGAGATCGCCGACATGAGCCTGGCCACCCAGGCCAAGATCCTTCGGGTCCTGCAGGAACAGCGGTTCCAGCGGGTCGGGGGGGACCGGGTCCTCCGGGTGGACGTACGGGTCATCGCCGCCACCAACCGGGAGATGACCACGGAGATCGAACAGGGGCGGTTCCGGGAGGACCTCTACCACAGGCTCAATGTCTTCCCGGTCCGGGTGCCGCCCCTGCGGGAACGCAAGGAGGACATTCCGTCCTTGGTGGAGACCTTCATCCGGGAGTTCGCCCGGAAGAACCGGTGCGCCCCCAAGGGGATCTCGCCGGAGGCCCTCGCCAGGCTCCAGACCCACTCCTGGCCCGGGAACGTGCGGGAGCTGAAGAACCTCATCGAGCGGCTGATGATCCTTTCCGACGGCGAGGCCATCGAGGCCTCCGATCTGCCCCACCCGTTCCATCCCGCCGTGCATCCCGAGGCCGATCCCGTCGACGTCCGCCTCTTCGATCAGGATCGTCTCAAGGACGCCCGCAGGCTGTTCGAAAAGGAGTTCATCCATCGGAAGCTTCTGGAAAACGGGAACAACATCGCCCGGACGGCCGAGGCCATCGGGGTCGAGCGCAGCTACCTCTACCGGAAGCTGAAGGCCGTCGGGGAGGAGGGGTGATGGGGGGCCCGACCGGATCATCCGCCGGACCGGCGCTCCCATGAGGATCATCGGGGGCCGGCTCGGGGGCCGCCGGCTCTTTTCGGTCAAGGGGACCGATACCCGCCCCACTTCAGATCCCCTCCGGGAGGCCGTCTTCAACATCCTTTCCGGGCTCGTCGAGGGTGCCGTGGTCCTCGATCTCTTCGCCGGCACGGGGGCCCTGGGCCTCGAAGCCCTGAGCCGGGGGGCCGATTCAGCCGTCTTTGTCGACCATGACCGCCGCGCGGCGGCGGTGATCCGCCGCAACCTGGAGGCCTGCGGCCTGACCGGGCGGTCCCGGGTCATCCGATGGGATGCGGCCCAAAGCCTCCGGCCGCTGGCATCCCAACCCGTCCCCTTCTCCCTGATCTTCATGGACCCTCCCTACGGCGGAGGGCTCGCGGCGCCGGCGCTGACCCACCTCCACCACGTGGGCAGGGTCGCCGACGGCGCCGTGGTGGTGGTGGAGCACACCGCCGGGGAACCGATGGACGCCCCCCCCGTCTTTGTCGCCAAGGACCGCCGCCGGTACGGAAAAACCTTTGTTACCTTCTTCAGGTATGGTATGGAGGGGGGGCGCACAGAAAGGGGTTGATCTCAGCTATGGAGAAAGTCGCCATCTATCCGGGTTCCTTCGATCCGGTCACCTTCGGCCACCTGGACATCATCGAACGGGGGCTGAAGATTTTCGACCGGATCATCGTCACCATCCTGAACAACCCCACCAAACGGTATCTCTTCGACGTGGAAGAGCGCATGGAGATGCTCCAGGCGAGCCTCATGGACTTTCCGGACGTGGAGGTGGCCAAGTACGACGGCCTGCTGGTGGATTATGCGGCGCTGCGGAAGGTCCAGGCCATCCTCCGGGGCATGCGGGCGGTCTCCGACTTCGAGTACGAGTTCCAGATGGCCCTCATGAACCGGAAGATGGACCGGGAGATCCAGACCGTCTTCCTCATGACCAGCCTCCGGTGGATCTACACCAGCTCCTCCATCATCAAGGAGGCGGCCCGCTTCGGCGGCGACGTGGCGGATATGGTACCGGATCGGGTCAACCGGAAGCTGATGGACAAGTTCGGCCACACCGCGACCCCTCCCTGACATGGATCTCTGGCAGCTCCACGTATTCTGCAAGGTGGTGGAGTATAAAAGCTTCTCCAGCGCCGGCCGGGCCGTCCACCTCTCCCAGCCCACGGTGAGCAGCCATATCAAGGACCTGGAGAACCACTTCCACTGCCGCCTCATCGACCGCCTCTCCAAGGAGGCGGTCCCCACCCGGGCGGGGGAGCTGCTCTACGACTACGCCGTCCGCCTGATCGCCCTCAGGGACGAGGCCGAAGCGGCCATCTCCGAGTTCCACGGCACCATCAAAGGGCGCCTCCTCATCGGCGGCAGCACCATCCCCGGCGTCTACCTCCTGCCCCCCATCATCGCCGCGTTCATGGAAGAGAACCCCGAAGTCACCCTTTCCCTGCGGATCGGGGACACGGAGGCGGTGGTGGCGGAGGTGGTCTCCGGCGCCCTGGAGGTGGCGATCGTCGGCGCGGCCAGCCCCCTGGGGCCCATCTCCCAGGAGAAGATCGCCGAGGACGAGATGTGCCTGGTGGTCCCCACCGGCCACCGTTGGGCCGCCGAGGTTCCGCCGGTCCGGATCGAGGATCTGCCGACCGAGCCCTTCATCCTGCGGGAGGACGGCTCCGGCACCCGGAAATCCTTCGAAGAGCGACTGGCCCAATCGGGCCGCGGTCTGGACGACCTCAACGTCGTGGCGGAGATGGGCAGCACCCAGGCGGTGATCCAGGGGATCCGCAACAACCTGGGGGTGTCGATCCTCTCCCGGGTAGCGGTTTCGGAGGCCGCGTCCGCCGGCGACCTGGCGATCCTCCCCGTCCAAGGGCTCGACCTGAAACGGAGCTTCTATCTCACCCGCCACCGGCACCGGACCCCGTCGCCCCTCTGCCGGGCCTTCCTGGAATTCCTCAAAGGCAAAACTCCCACCGGAGGCCCCGCCGCCGAACCCGCCACATGAGCCCTCGTCTGTCCATAAACGCGCCCGGATCGTTCCCGAACGCCGTTTCCTGAAGAGGGAGTCGGTCCCGCGGTTGCTCCAAATGCGGATGGGCCGGCCCTATACCCGGCCGTAGATCTCGGTCCACTCCGCCAGGCGACGGGCGAAGCCCCCGGTCAGATGGTCCGGAGAGACCCGCCACCGCCAGTTGCCCCGGGCATGGGCCGGCCGGTTCATCCGGGCCTCCTCCCCCAAGCCGAGCAGGTCCTGGATGGGCAGCACAGCCAGGTTGGCCGGGGAGCGCATGGCCATGCGGACCATCTCCCCGGGCACCTCCTCCGGCGTCAGGACGCGGCCCACATATCGGCGGAGCCGCCGCCGGTCTTCGGGGTCCGCCTCGTTCTCGTACCACCCCCTGGCGGTGTTGTTGTCGTGGGTGCCGGTGTAGACCACACAGTTGCGGATGTGGTTGTGCGGCGCGTACGGGTTCTCGGGAAGATCCTCGCCGAAGGCGAAAAGGAGCAGCCGCATGCCGGGCAGGTCGAACCGGCGGATCACCTCCCGGACGTCCGGGGTAATGTAGCCGAGGTCCTCGGCGATGATGGGCAGGGCCGAGAACCGGCGCAGGAGGCTGTTGAGAAAATCGACGGCCGGGGCCTCCACCCAGCGGCCGTTCATGGCGGTGGTCTCCCCGGCCGGCACCTCCCAGTAGGCCACCAGTCCCCGGAAATGGTCGACCCGGACCCAGTCGAAGAGATCGAGGTTCCGCTCCATGCGCCGGATCCACCAGTCGTACCCCCGCTCCTTCAGGGCGTCCCACCGGTAGACCGGGTGACCCCAGAGCTGGCCGGTGGCGCTGAAGTAGTCGGGGGGGACCCCGGAGACCACCGACGGGCGTCCGTCCCGGCCGAGGTCGAAAAGCTCCCGGTGGGCCCAGACGTCGGCGCTGTCGTGGTTGACATAGATGGGGATATCCCCGATCAACTGGATGCCGTTGCGGTTGCAGTCCCATCTGAGGGCCCGCCACTGCTCCTGGAACAGGAACTGGAAAAACCGCAGCCGCTCCATCCCCTCCCGATGATCCCGGTCGACCTTCTCCAACGCCTCGGGGTCCCGGTCCCGGAGTTCGTCGGGCCACCGATCCCAGGAGGCGCCCCCGTGGACCTCCTTCAGGACGGAGAACCGGACAAAATCCTCCAGCCAGTCGCTGTTCTCCCGGCGGAACCGCTCAAAGGAAGGGGATGGGGTCCGGGATCGGAACCGCCGGTAGGCCGTTTCCAGGATCTTCGATTTGTGATCCGAGACCGGTTCGTAGTCGACCCGGTCCGGGGGAAACCCGGGCGGCTCCGGAAGGTCCTCCGGCTCCAGGTACCCGTCCTCCACCAGTCGTTCCGGGCTGACCAGCATCGGATTTCCCCCGAAGGCCGAGAAGGAATAGTACGGCGAATAATCCCCCTGGGGATCGGTGGGATTGAGGGGAAGGATCTGCCAGAAGCTCTGCCGGGCCTCGGCGAGCAGCCTGACGAAGTTACCGCCCGCCGGGCCGAGATCCCCGATGCCGTGGGCCGAGGGCAGGGAGGTGATGTGCATCAGGACGCCGCTTGCTCGTTTTTTCATGATACCGTAACCCTCCTGTCACGCATTGAACAACGGTATAAGGTTTTCTCCCATCCGGATTTATGGTATCGATAAGCTTGAATCCGGAGATTGTCAATCGGAGCCCCCCGGGACCGATATGGGATCGACACAGAGGATCGACACCGGCCGGAGTGGCGACGGGGCCCCGCCTCCGGCCCCGGAATAAAAAGGCGCGCCATGGAAATACGGCCCGGCAGCCCCCATCCGCTGGGGGCGATCCACGACGGCATGGGGACCAATTTCTCCGTCCACTCCTCCGCGGCGGACCGGGTCCGGCTGTGCCTCTTCGACGACCGGGGAAAAGAGACCCGCGTCGACCTTCCGGGACGCTCCGGGGATGTGTGGCACGGGTACCTGGCCGACGCGGGACCCGGTCTGCGGTACGGCTATCGGATCCACGGCCCGTGGGACCCCGGCCGGGGGTTCCGGTGCCTTCCCGGAAAACTGCTCCTCGATCCCTACGCCCGGGCGGTGGAGGGGATGCCCCGCTGGACGCCGGCCATGTTCGACGGGACCGGGGACGCGGGACCCAACACCGAGGACAGCGCGCCCCACACCGCCCGCTCGGTGGTGGTCAGCCCGTTCTTCGACTGGAAAGGGGATGTACGGCCCCGCACCCCCATGGACCGGACCGTCATCTATGAGGTCCACGTCAAGGGGTTCACGGCCCGCCACCCGAAGATCCCGCCGGAAATCCGGGGGACCTACGCGGCCCTGGGCCATCCGGCCGCCGTGGGCCACCTGACCGATCTGGGGATCACCGCCGTGGAGCTGTTGCCGGTCCACCAGTTCATCCAGGATCCCCGCCTGGTCCGGATGGGACTGAGAAACTACTGGGGATACAACACCATCGGCTTCTTCGCCCCCCACAACGCCTATGCGGCCGCCCCCTCGCCGGAAGGGGCGGTGGCCGAGTTCAAGGAGATGGTCCGGCGCCTCCACCGGGCCGGCCTGGAGGTGATTCTCGACGTGGTCTTCAACCACACCGCCGAGAGCGACCGCAAGGGTCCGATCCTCGCCTTCAAGGGGCTCGACAACCCGATCTACTACCGGCTGGAAGAGGCGGACCGGTCCAGGTACGTGAACCTCACCGGCACCGGCAACACCGTCGACGCCCGAAACCCCGCGGTCCTTCAACTCATCGCCGATTCCCTGCGGTACTGGATCACGGAGATGCACGTGGACGGTTTCCGTTTCGACCTGGCCCCCATCCTGGCCCGGAATGATCCCGACTTCGATCCCCGATCGGCGTTCCTCTCCATCCTCCGTCAGGATCCTGTGATCCGGGGGGTCAAGCTGATCGCCGAGGCGTGGGACCTCGGCCCGGGCGGGTACCAGGTGGGTCGGTTCCCCCATCCCTGGTCCGAATGGAACGACCGGTTCCGGGACGGGATCCGGGATTTCTGGCGGGGGACCCCCGTCCCCTTCGGGGAGCTGGACGCCAGGTTGGCGGGCAGCCCCGATCTCTTCCGCGCCTCCCGCCGCCCGCCCCAGGCCTCGATCAATTACATCACCTGCCACGACGGGTTCACCCTTCGGGACCTGGTCTCCTATGAGCGAAAATACAATGCCGCCAACGGCGAGGAGAACCGGGACGGCCACGACGACAACCGTGCCTGGAACTGCGGGGTCGAGGGGGAGACGGACGATCCGGAGGTATCCGCTCTCCGGGACCGCCAGCGGCGCAACTTTCTCGCCACCCTCCTCCTCTCCCGGGGGGTCCCCATGATCCTGGGGGGCGACGAACTGGGACGGACCCAGAAGGGAAACAACAACGCCTACTGCCAGGACAACGAGCTGACCTGGTTCGACTGGGAGAACGGGGACCCGCGGATCTTCCGTTTCCTCAAACGGTTGATCGCCCTGCGCCGGGGCCACCCCGTCCTCCGGGCGGTCGGGTGGTTCCGGGAGGATGCGCCGGGCGGGCCTTCTGCCCCGGAGATCGCCTGGTTCCGGCCCGACGGCCGGCGGATCCATGCCTCCGGGGCGGCCGAAACCGGTTCGGCCCTCCAGGCGCTTCTCTCCGGCCCGGTTGCCGAAGCCGGCGATTGCAAAAGCCCCGTCCGGGGTTCTGATTTCCGCCTTCTTCTCAACGCCGGACCCAAGGCGGTCACCTTTGCCCCGACCGATGGTACCGCCGGAACCGGCTGGCGCAGGGTGATCGACACCGCGGGCCGGGAACCGGCCGATCCGGAGCGGATCCTCCATCGCCCCGGCGCTCGCCTATCCGTGCCCCCCCACGCGCTGATGGTTCTCCAGTCGGCGCCGAATGAGGAGTGACGATCGGAAGGGGCGTCGGTTTCCCGGCTGGGATTCAGACCCGGCCGGTATCCCGGGTGGCCCGGTCGAGGAGATAGACCAGACCGAAGCCGATCAGGGCCAGGGCCACGGCGGCCAGGAGATGGGGATCCCGGCCGGTGGCCGCCAGGTAGTCCACGGGCCAAAGATTCCGGGTGACCACGGCGTGGCCCGCGCCCTCCGCGTCGGCGACGGTCTCCACCATCCACTTCCAGGGCCAGACCTTGTTCAAGGACCCCAGCATCAGCCCGGTGAGGGCGGCGATGGTGATGTCGTGGTACCGGCGAAGGAGCCAGTTGAGCAGGTGGGAGAAGGAGAGCAGCCCAACGGCGGCGCCCAGGGAAAAGGCGATCATCACCGTGATCCGGAAATCCCGCAGGGCACCGAGCACATACTCGTACTTGGACAGGAGCACCAGGATGAAGCTGCCGGAGATTCCGGGCAGGATCATGGCGCAGATGGCGATCATACCGGAGAAGAAGACGAAGCTCAAGGTATCCGGGGTGACGGCCGGTGTGGCCACGGTGATCCAGTACCCCGTCGCCCCCCCCAGGAGGAACCCGGCGATCACCGGAACCGGCCACCCTTCGATCTTCCGGCCCACCACCAGGGCGGAGGCGATGATCAGCCCGAAGAAGAAGGCCCAGAGGAGTTCGGGATAGACGGCCAGCCAGTGGAGGATGATCCGGGAAAGCAGCATCAGGGAAGTGACGATGCCCGCCAGGAGCACGGCCAGGAACCGGCCGTTGACGTGGGACCAGAAGGGGCGTATCCGGAACCTCGCCAGGAGCTTCAGGGCCCCGGCGTCAAAGGAACGGATGGAGCGGACAAGCTCCTCGTAGATACCGGAAATGAAGGCGATGGTTCCGCCGGACACGCCGGGCACGGCGTCGGCGGCCCCCATGGCGATCCCCTTGAAGTAGAGGGCGATTCCCGCTTTCAACACTCCTCCTTCCAGCCGTCCTCGCCGATGAGCCGGACGAAACGGCATCCCCCCAGACTGGTCTGGCGGATCCCCTGTTGGTCCTTGTAGAGCTTCACCAGATCCTGGGAATATCGATCCCCCACCGGGATCACCATCCGCCCGCCGTCGGCCAGCTGGCCCACCAGATGGACCGGGATCCGGGGGGCTCCGGCGGTGACCATGATGGCGTCGAAGGGGCTCTCCTCCTTCCACCCGGAGGTGCCGTCGGAGTATCGGGTGACGATGTTGTGGTACCGGAGCCGGTCGAAGAGCCTCCTGGCCCGGATGTAGAGGGCGTGGATCCTCTCGATGGTATAGACCCGGTAGGCGATCTCGCCCAGAACGGCGGCCTGGTATCCCGAACCGGTGCCGATCTCCAACACCCGGTCCTCCCCGGTAATCTGGAGAGCCTGGGTCATCTCGGCCACGATATAGGGCTGGGAGATGGTCTGCTGTTCGCCGATGGGCAGGGGGAAATCTCCATAGGCCTGTTCCATCAGCGCCTCGCTGACGAACCGGTGGCGGGGAACGGCCCGCATGGCGTCCAGGACCTTCGGGTCGGTGATGCCGCGCGCCTCGATCTGCTTTTTGACCATCTCCTCGCGCTGGCGTTCAAATTTCAGAGGTTCTCTTTCCATCATCCGTTCGATCTATCAGTGGAAGGGGCGTCCGTCAATAAACCATCCGCGCATTAAACTAAAATTGACTTGATCTTTCAACAGAATATTCCATAGTAGGGATTTCTCGGTTCCGCGCCCGCGCACTTGCGATCGAACCACCCGGATCGGAAATGGACAGCACCAAACACCTCGTCATCGCCATCGCCCTGTCGGTGGGCATCATCATCTTCGGCACCTTCGGGTACATGCTCATCGAAGGGTGGGGGTTCCTCGACGCCCTGTACATGACCATCATCACCCTGACCACGGTGGGCTATTCCGAGGTGCAGGCCCTGAGCCGCCCGGGCCGGATCTACACCATGGTGCTGATCTTCTCCGGCTTCGGCTTCTTCGTCTACGCCGCCGGAGCGGTGGTCCAGTTCATGGTGGAGGGGCAGATCAGAACCATATTGGGGAGAAGAAGATTGGACAGAAAAATCGACCGGATGAAAGCGCACTACATCATCTGCGGATACGGCCGGATCGGCCGGGTCATCTGCAGAAAGCTGAGAAGCAAGCCCCTGGACATCGTGGTGATCGAGCACAACCCGGAACTGATCCCCCGGATGGAAAAAGACGGCATCCTCTTCATCCACGGCGAGGCCGCGGACGAATCGAACCTTCTCAGGGCCCGGATCGAGCAAGCCACGGGGCTGGTGGCGGCCCTGGCCACCGACGCGGACAACGTCTTTTTGGTGCTCACGGCCCGGCAGCTCAACCCGGATCTGACCATCATCGCCCGGGCCGGAGACGAGCGGGCCAACTCCAAGCTCAAGGCGGCCGGCGCCAACCGGGTGGAGTCCCCCTATGAAATGGGCGCTGCCGGAATGGCCCAGCGGATCCTCAGGCCCACGGTCACCAACTTCCTCGACCTGGCCCTGTCGGACAAGCCCACCGATATCCAGATGGAGGAGATCCCGGTTTCGGCCGCATCGGACATGGTGGGCGTGATGCTGAAGGACTCCGGGATCCGCCAGCGGTTCCACCTGATCATCATCGCCATCAAGAAGCCGGACGGGAGCATGCTCTTCAACCCCTCCTTCGAGGCGACCATCAACATCGGGGACACGGTCATCGCGGTGGGGGAGGACACCAATCTCCAGCAGTTGGAGCGGATTTTGAATCCCTGAAGGGCGGTGGGGGCCGGATCGAAGGGCGGACCGGACGGCCGATCCCGTTCGTCAGATTTTATAGATGATCCGCTCGTCGGTGATCACGATGTCGACGTACTTGTCGTGGGACTCCATGGGGATCTGGGGGATGACCTGTCCCTCCAGGGCGAGGGTCACCTTCCGGGTGGTGATGGGCAGTTTGGGGATCAGCCGGTCGTAGTAGCCGTCCCCCGATCCGATGCGCCCCCCCTTCTCGTCCACGGCCAAACTGGGGACCACGGCGATGTCGATGCATTCGATGGGCACCACCTTGCACTTCTGGGGGTCGGGCTCGGCGATCCCCCTCGGCCCGACCTTGAGGTCGGTCTCCAGGTTGTCCACCTTCATGAGGGTCACCTTGTACCGATCCTTTCCGAAGGCGGGCAGGACCAGGATCTTCTGGAGGCGGAAGCAGTTCTTCAGGATCGTTTCGGTGGCGATCTCAATTCCCGAATCCACATAGAGCAGGGGGATCCGCGCCTCCTGGAAATTGGCGAAGTCGAAGAGCCGATTCTCGATTCGCCGGGTCTTCTCCGCCAGATCATTTTCGGAAAGCCCCTCCACCCACTTGGTCATATCCTGCCGGATCTGACGTTTCGCTTCTCGAATCTCCTCCATAGGTGCTCCCCCGATAGGCATTTTCGTATTTCGATTACAGGCTCCCTAAAAAATACACAAAATTGCACGATAAAGTCAACTTATAATAATCATTGACTAAACAGGTCCCCCGTGGTACCAGGCATTTTCGGTCTCCACCGGCCTCGGGACCCTGTGGAGGCCCGCCGAGAACAACCCCGACGACAGCCCCATTAGGAACGATCATGCTGGACATCAAATTTGTGAGGGAGCACCTGGACAGCGTCCGGGAGGCGCTGGAAGCCCGGGGCGGAGATGCCGACCTCCGGGGGTTCAAGGCCCATGACGACCGGCGCCGGGAGATCCTGCTGGAGATCGAGGACCTCCGCCACCGCCGGAACGTGGTCTCCGAGCGGATCGCGGAGATGAAGAAGAACCGGGAGGACGCCGAGGAGCTGATCCTGGAGATGCGGGAGGTCTCCTCCCGGGTCAAGGCAATGGAGAAGGATCTCGCCGAACATGAAGCGGGGGTCGCGCAGATCCTCATGGGGCTCCCCAACCTGCCCCATGCATCCGTTCCGGTGGGCCGGGACGAAACCGAGAACCGGCTCCTCAAGGAGGTGGGGGATCCCCCCACATTCGACTTCGAGCCGAGATCCCACTGGGACATCGGCGAGGCCCTGGGGATCCTCGACTTCGACCGGGCGGCCAAGATCACCGGCGCGCGGTTTCCCCTCTACCTGGGGATGGGGGCCCTGATGGAGCGCGCCCTCATCAACTTCATGCTCGACATCCACACCACGGAACACGGGTACACCGAGGTGCTGCCCCCCTTCATGGTCAACCGCCAGACCATGACCGGCACCGGACAGCTCCCCAAGTTCGGGGCCGACCTCTTCAAGCTGGAGGGGTGGGACTATTTTCTCATCCCCACCGCCGAGGTGCCGGTGACCAACATCTACCAGGGGGAGATCCTCAACGAGGAGCGGTTGCCCATCTACCACACCGCCCATACGCCCTGTTTCCGCTCAGAGGCCGGCTCCTACGGCAAGGATACCCGGGGCCTGATCCGGCAGCACCAGTTCAACAAGGTGGAGCTGGTGAAGTTCTCCCTTCCGGAGACCTCCTATGAGGAACTGGAGAGCCTGCTGGACAACGCCGAGGTGATCCTCCGCCGCCTGGGGCTCCCCTACCGCGTGGTGACCCTGTGCACCGGGGATCTCGGTTTTTCCGCGGCCAAGACCTACGACATCGAGGTCTGGATGCCGGCCCAGGGCGTCTACCGGGAGATCTCCTCGTGCAGCAACTTCGAGGATTTTCAGGCCCGCCGGGCCGACATCCGACTGAAACGGAAGGGCAGGAAGGGGACGGAACTGATCCACACCCTGAACGGCTCCGGACTGGCCGTGGGCCGGACCGTGGCCGCGATCCTGGAAAACAACCAGGAAACGGACGGCGGCGTGGTCATCCCCGAGGCGCTCCGGCCCTACATGCGGGGCATGGAGCGGATCGACCCCGCCTGATCCAGCCGCGGCTCCGATGGAGCCCCCTATCTTCTTAAGAACGAGGCGCCCCATGGTCAATTCAGAAGACATCCCCAAGGACCTCCGCCCCCTGCTCGTTCCGAGCCCCAACGGCCATATGATCTACCGCTGCCTGGGGTGCGGGGGGGCCTACGGCATCGAAAGACTCCTGTATACCTGCCCCGACTGCGGCGCGGTGCTGCTGATCCAGGATCGGGATTTCGATCGGCTCAAGGAGATCCCGGGCAGCCGGTGGCGGCGGCTCTTCGATTTCCGGAGAATGCTCAAAACCCCGGCGCTCCAGGGAATCTACCGGTACCACGAGTTCATCGGCCCCGTCATCCCCCTTTCGGCGGTGATCTACCTGGGGGAGGGCCACACCCCGATGGTGGAATCGAACGCCGAGATGCGGGAGAAGGTGGGGATGCGGTTCTTTTTCAAAAACGACGGCCAGAACCCCAGCGCCTCCTTCAAGGACCGAGGGATGGCCAGCGCCATGAGCTACATCCGGTTCCTCCTCCAGGAGGGCCACCTCTCCGAAGTGCTCGCCGTGTGCGCCTCCACCGGGGATACCTCGGCCGCGGCGGCCCTCTATGGGAGCTATCTCGGCCCCCGGGTCAAATCGGCGGTGCTCCTGCCCCACAAGAAGGTCACCCCCCAGCAGCTCTCCCAGCCCCTGGGCAGCGGAGCCGCCGTCTTCGAGATCCCCGGCGTCTTCGACGACTGCATGAAGGTGGTGGAGGCCCTGGCCGAAGGGTACAACGTAGCGTTGCTCAACTCCAAGAACGCCTGGCGGATTCTCGGCCAGGAATCCTACTCCTACGAGATCGCACAGGAGTTCGACTACCGGATGGCCGACAAGGTGGTGGTGGTCCCCGTCGGAAACGCCGGCAACATCACCGCGGTGATGAGCGGGTTTTTGAAGTTCTTCGAGGCGGGGATCGTCGACGCCCTGCCCAAGATCGTGGGGGTGCAGTCGACCCATGCCAATCCGGTCTACCGCTATTACCGGGAGCCGGACCCGGAAAAACGGACCTTCGTCCCGGTGGACGTCCGCCCCAGCGTGGCCCAGGCCGCCATGATCGGAAACCCCGTCTCCATGCCGAGGGTGATCCATCTGGTGGAACGCTACGACCGCCTCTTTGGGGAGCGCCGGGTCTTCTTCGTGGAGGTGGAGGAGCAGCAGATCATGGACTGGGAGCTTCTCGCCAATCACAACGGCCACATCGCCTGCACCCATGGGGGGGAATCCCTGGCCGGTCTCCGGTCCGCCCTGGAAGAGGGGTATGTGGCGGCGGACGAGGTGGCGGTCATCGATTCCACCGCCCACGCCCTGAAGTTTTCCGGTTTTCAGGAGATGTACTTCGAAGATCGTTTCCCGCCGGAGTTCGAGGTGGAGCCCGACCCGGCGATCATCAATCGGCCCACCCTGGTCCACCCGCCGGATCTGACGGCGGTGCCGACCCCGGGCCATCCCCTCAAGGGGGAGGCACTGGACCGGTTCGTCCGTCGGATTTCCCAGGAGATCGCCGAAAGCCTGGCGCTCCGGCGAATCGACGGATAGCGGCCCACTCCTCCACTCCTCAAGGGGTCCAGTGGATGACCCCCCGGGCGAAATCGATGCGGTAGTCGAGCCCCTTCAAAAAGTTCATCCCCAGCAGCCCGGCGTACCCCTCGCCTTCGCCCTGATGGTCGAGAATGCCCGCCACCATGTCGGCTCTCTTGACGGGCCCCACCTCCACGAAGTCGAGCTTCACCAGATCCGCGTCGACCACCTTCCCGTCCGCCATCCGCGCCTTGATCTTCCTGTGGGTGGGAAGGAAAAGCTGCTTGGCCACGCTCCGGTGAAGGGCGATGATGGAGGCCCCGGTATCCAGAAGCAGGGGGACGGTGACAGTCCGGGCCCCGTATTCCAGCCGGACGGGCACCAGGATCTGGTTGCCCCGGATCTCCACCTCGGTCCGGAGCCGGGCGAGCCGCTCCTCCCGCTCCTTCCGGGCCGCCGCCTCCCTGCGCGCCTCCCGCAGGTCCTCGGCCCGCCGCCGGTCGGCCTTTTCGGCGGCGGCCCGCTGCGCCTCGGGAAGATGATCGTACTTCTCCTTGTAGACGGTGGCCTCCTCCTGGTACGGCTCCGGGATCCGGCTCTTGTCGTCCACGAAGATCAGGTTCCCGTCTTCGTCCACATACTTGTAAAACTCCGCACGGGGAGCGCCTTGGAAGGCGAGGGCCGCCCAGAGGGCGAGGACGACGGGAAGAACGGTGTTTCGCATCCCATTTCTCCTATTGGGTCCGTCGGTACTGACCGTACTTCTCCTCGGCCAATCCGTCCCGGACCAGCAGTTCGAGGTTCTTCCGGATCATCGGCTCCTCGAAGATCCGCTGAAGGACCTTGTCGGGCATCCGGTTCCGGTAGAAGGGCGAGAGGGCCACCATCTCCCGGAGGCTCCGGGGGGGCGCGCAGAGGCTCAGCACCGTCCGCCGCTGCCGCTCGAATGCCGCCAGGTAGGCTTCGAAAGCCGAATGGGCCTCCCCGGCCTCCATGGGACGGCCGTGGGAGGAGCAGACCCGAACGTAGGGGTAGCCGGCAAGCCTGCGGACGCTCTCCTGGAACCGCTCGATATCGCCCTCGGGGTTCCCGTACCAGGGCCCGAACGCGGAGAAGTCGATGTCGGTGGTCAGCAAGGTACCACTTTCCCGGTGGAAGAAGCCGTAATGGTCCTCCAGGTGGCCCGGACAGTGGACGGCCTCCAGATGGACGTCCCCGGCCTTGATCCGCTGCCGGTCCTTGAACCGGCCGTCGGGCTCCCGCAGGGCCGCGAGGCCCAGGCCCTTGGCCACCACTTCGGCCCAGTAGGCCCCCTTGTCCGGGGCTCCGGTGAACCGCTCTCCCAGCCGGAGGAGATCCGACACCGACGCCGGGGTCTGCCGGGGCGTCAGGATCCGGCGATCCTTGAGCACGTGCCAGGCAAGGAGGTGGTCCGGATGGGTGTGGCTGAGGATCAGCACGTCGATCCGCCGCCGGGCATCGATCTCCCGGATCCGCTCCTCTCCGATGCCCGCGTCGATGAGCACCGTGACCCCGCCGGTGAGCAGAAACCCGTTGGAGAACGGAAACCGGGAACGGTTCGGCCCCTCGATGAGCAGAATCTCCCCGGACAAGGGGACCACGCCGTCACGATCCTCCAGACTCACCATGGCCGGCGCTTCACACCAGCACGGGCTTCGACTGTGGAGGGGCGGCCGGGGGCTTCGTGGCGGGCAGGTAGATCCGAAAGGCGGTCTTCGCCTTGGACTTGGGCTTGGACTCCGCCCAGACGGTGCCCTGGTGTTGCCGGACGGCCGCCTGGACCAGGGCGAGACCCAGACCGCGCCTTCCGGAGCCGGCTTTGGTGGTGTAGTAGGGATCGAAGACCCGCTCCAGATCGGCCTGGGGGATGCCCGTCCCGCTGTCCTCGATGGAGAGCAGAACGTAGTTCCCCGGGGTCAGGACCTCCGCCAGGGGGTCCTCCTCGCCGGAGACCACGGCGTTGACGGCGGTGATCCGGATCCGTCCCCCCTGGTCCATGGCCTCCCGGGCGTTCTTGAGGAGGTGGGAAACGGCCGCATGGATCTTCGAGACATCCAGGGGGACCGGCCAGAGGCCGTCCGCGTATTCGTGGATCATCCGGATGTTCGGATCGGTGATCGTTCGCTCCGCGATGGCCCGGATCAACTTTGCCAGGGAGACCGTCTTTTTCTGGAGCGGTCTCCCATCGGAGACCGCCTCCAGGCTCCGGGTGAGTTCCTGAACCCGCGCGCAGGCATCCTTGGCCATCCCCAGACGCTGGTGGATGGAGCCCCCCGGCGTTGCATCCCCCTGGGCCACGTCGATGTTGCCCACGATCCGGGCCGACAGGTCCTTGAGGTCCGCCAGGAGCCCCTGGGCCATGGTGACCACCGACGCCCGCTTCTCCCCCCGGATGATCTCCCGGTCCCGCCGGAGCCGGTCGGTCAGATCTCTTCCCACGATCACCATCTCCGGCTCCCGGCCGGGTGCCCGGATCCAGGTGACCGCCGTGTCCAGGGGCACCAGGTCGAGCCGGCGGTTGATGAAGTCGATCCGCCTGGGCGGGCCGTCCGGACTCCGACCCGGTTCCTCCCCGCCCGCCTGTTCCTGGATCTTCTTCAGCTGGTCCGGAGGCAGAATATCGGCCAGGTTCATCTCCCGGAGTTCCTCCTCGAAGTAGCCGAGCCCCTCCAGACCCCATTCGTTCATGTAGATGATCCGACCTTGACCGTCGCAGGTGAGGATCATCTCCCGGACCCCCTCCACGATGGATCGATGGCGCCCCCCATCGGCCGCCGTTCCCGGCCGGTGAAGGGAACCGCCGTCCCGGCGGAGATCTCCGGGGATATCGACGGCCAAAGAGACAAAGCCGGTCACCTGCCCCTGCTCGTTGCGCATGCAGTTCCAGTTGAGTTTCAATTCCACCGGTTCGCCGTCCTTCCGGACGAATCGGCCCGACCAGGTGTACCGGTCCACCGTCTCGTTGGAAAGCCGCATCAGGTGGTCGGTCAGTCGTTTCCGGTCACCGTCGGTGGCCAGAAGTTCCCAGACGTTCCGCCCCTCCAGCTCCTTGGCATGGTACCCCAGGGCCTGGCACTGGGTGGTGTTGACATAGGTGATCCCCCCCTGATTGTCGATGACCTGGATGCCGTAGAGATTGGTCTCCACGAGGGTCTGGTACCGGCGTTCACAGTCGTTGACCCGCTGGCGAAGCCGCTCGAAATCATCTGCGATGTTGTATTCCTGGGTTTTGTCCTGGTCACGGGTCATGGAAAGCGGTCCTCGGCCGACGCCTCAAGCGGAACGGGAAAGCCTCCGCGCCGAACACGGCGAAAGAGCGGTGGGGCCTTGCGGGCTTGAGGAGGAAAAATCTTTGAAAACATTTTAGAAAATGGCAAAGTGCTTGACTGGAGGCAGCTGGATACGCTATCAAATAGTCAGTCACTGGAAAAACCGTTAAAAATTCGATTATAGCGGTTTTCCCCGCTTGGTGCACGCAAAAAATCGGCCCCGCGGAAGGACCGGATGTTCCGGATACCGAGGGGCCAAGCCAAGGGAGGAATGGATGGCATTCAAAGACAATCTGCTGAAAAAGATAGAAATCGACCGATTGACCGATCGGGTTCTCGACTCCCTGGGCTCCCCCGGAACCACCCGGAAACTCGACAAGGAGGCCATGCGATCGCTCCTGGACAACTCCCCCTATGTGCCTCGGAAAGAGCGGGACCTGGAGCTGTGGGCCGATCCCGCCCGGTCCGGCGAAGAGCGGATCCTGGTCCTCGACAACGAACTGCCCCTCTACCGGACCACCGCCGAGGACGTGGCCCTGCGCAAGAGTCCCACGGTCAAGGAGATGATCAACATCGGCAACGTGGTCAAGATCCTGAGCGACAAGGACGTAAAGCTCAGCAAGGGGGAGGATACGGTCCGGACGATCCGCTCCGAGGCGATCGGCGGGCTCGACCTCTCCTTCGAGGCGTCGGACATCGCCCAGATCCGGGACGAGGGCAAAGCGGCCCTGGCCGCGGGGCAGCGAAACGGCGTCCACGAGGCCCTCACCCTGTTTTCCGAACTCCTGTCCTGGCCGCCCGGCCCCAGGGCCTTCAAACTCCCCGACTTTCGGGTGCTCTGCGCCCAGCATCCGGGGGACGAGGGGGAGACCATCTGCGGCCCCATCGTGCTCTACCACCCGGAACAGAACCGGCTCCGGCTCATCGATGACCGGATCGGCACCATGGACGGCCGGAAGATGGAGTTCGTCCGCCAGGTGGCCGTGGGCAAGGAGAAGCCCGACCTGGAGGGAGAGGAGGTCTTCGGATTCCTCCACAAGGCGGTGATGGCGGCCTGATCCCCGACGGTTCGCCGGCCTCTTCCACCCCTCCCCCATGCGCCCTTCCGCCGGTTCCCCCAAAAAGCCCCTCCTCCCCCGGTTCGGCATGACGGCGAAGCTGTTTCTTCTCAATCTGGTCACTTTCCTCGTCTTCGGCGCCATCGCCGGGGTCATGTTCTGGACCTTCGCCGCCATCATGGAGCAGACCACCGCCGTGATCGAGCGGGATGTTCCCAAAGTCATCGGCACCTCCCGGCTGGGGCGGGACCTCTCCGAGGTCTTCAGCGGTACCCATCTGCTGGCGAGCACCTTCTACGGAAACCATGCGGTGCTCCGGCGGGAGGAGGTCCGGCTGAAAAAAACCATGGACCGGCTCCTGACCCAAGAGGAGGGGGAAGGGATCCATGCGGCCCTCTCGGACTTCGGGGCGGAACTGGACCATCTGTTCGCCCGATGCCGCGCCATCAACGGAACCGCGGACCGGATCCACGCCATCGATGCCGCCCTCCGGGGGAACATCGACGGCACGGAGGCGCTGCTTCTGGAAAAGAAGATCGCCCGGGTGACGGATCCATCGGCCGCCGCCGTCTTCGACCAGATGAGCGCCATGATGTCGGTCTACCGGGAGACCCTCCTCGAGATCAGCCTCCGCTTTGCACGGCTGAATCCGGCGGTTCCGGGCGCCATGGCGTCCGGGGAGATCCTCTCCGGGCTCAAGCGGCTCCGTCTCCAGGCCGAGACCCTCCTGGCATCGGAGATGGAGATCCGGGCGCGGATCGAGGCCCTCCTTGATGGGATTTCGGCGTATCGACGGCGGGTGGTCGAGTTCCAGGCCGCGCTTATCGGTTTCAGAGACCGCCTGGGGGCCCTGGAGGCGGCCAAGGGCCGGATCGAGACGGCCATGGCCCGGGTGGACCAAAATGTGGTGGACGCCACCCAGCGGATGGTGGCGCGCCACCGGGAGACCCTGGGGGGCGCCCTCGGCTTCGTTCTCCTGGTCTCCCTTGCGGTGATCGGCCTTCTGGGGATCTCCACCTATCTCTTTTTCAATCTCAATATCCGGGGGCCCATGGAGGCCATCGGCAACGCCCTCCGCAATGTGGGCGACGGGGACTTCGACACCCGGATCACCTTGAACCGAACGGATGAATGGAGCGCCCTCGAGGCGGCCCTCAACGAGATGGTCTCGGAGGTCTGGCACTCCTACTCCGAACTCTACCGGAAAAACGAAGCGCTCCACCGGGCCCAGCTGGCCCTCCGTTCGAACATGGCCCGACTGGAGGAGGAGGTGGGCCACCGGCGGCAGGCCGAGCAGGAACTCAAGCAGGAACGTGACCTCATGGAGCTGATCATGAGGACGAGCCCGGTGGGGATCATGGCCGTGGGGCGCCGGGGGGAGATCTCCTTTGCCAATCCCCGTTCCGTGGAACTCCTGGATCTCCATGCGGGCGAAACGGGATCGGACCCCCCGGCGTCCGCCGCCGGGACGCCGCCGACGCCCATCCCCCCGATCCGGACCGCGCTGGAGAGCGGGACCGCCGTCATGGAGGCCCAGATGGCGGTGGAGCCCGGCGGGGATCGGGAAACCCGGCAGGTCTCCGTCAACGCCGCCCCTTTCTTCGACGGAGAGGGCCGGGTGGAGGGCGTGGTGGCCACCATCGAGGACATCTCCCGGAGGATCCGCGCCGAAGCCGAGAAGGACCAGCTCTACAAGCAGCTTCTCCAGGCCCAGAAAATGGAGGCCGTGGGCACCCTGGCCGGCGGCATCGCCCACGATTTCAACAACCTCCTCCAGGGGATTCAGGGATACGCCGAACTCCTCCGGATGGCCCCGTCCCTGGCGGAGCCCGCCGGGGCGAAGCTGAACGCCATCCAGCAGGCGGTGGAGCGGGGCAGCGACCTGGTCCGCCGGCTGCTCACCTTCGCCCGAAAGGTGGAGGGGACCCCCCGTCCCTTGGACCTCAACCGGGAGATCCGCCACATCCAGAAGCTTCTGGAACGGACCATCCCGAAGATGGTGGAGATCGAGGTCCGGGCCGGGGAGGACCTGTGGACCGTCATGGCCGATCCCATGCAGATGGAACAGGTGCTCCTGAATCTCGCGGTC
Organism: uncultured Desulfobacteraceae bacterium; assembly: GCA_964431545.1. Taxonomy (GTDB): domain Bacteria; phylum Desulfobacterota; class Desulfobacteria; order Desulfobacterales; family JAABSP01; genus CAYSLC01. Next base: position 35,930 of record CAYSLC010000009.1, read on the forward strand.
AACGCCAACGACGCCATGCCCGACGGCGGAAGCATCGTTATCCGGACCGAAAACATCGACCTGGATCAGGCCCACTGCAACGGCCACCCGGACGCGATCCCCGGACCCCATGTCCTGTTGACCCTGAGCGACACCGGACACGGCATGTCCCCAGCGACCCTGGAGAACATCTTCACGCCCTTCTTCACCACCAAGGAGGTGGGCAGGGGAACCGGGCTGGGGTTGGCCATGGTGTTCGGCATCGTCAAGGACCACGGCGGCCACCTGACCTGCGCCAGCGAGCCGGGCCGGGGAACCGTCTTCCGGCTTTACCTGCCGGCGGTCCCGACCCGGGACGCACCGGCCCCTTTGCCGAAGCCGGCCTCCCTTCGGGGAGCCGAAACCGTGCTCGTGGTGGATGACGAGGCGGTGATCCTCGATTTCGCCTCCCAGGTGCTTTCCGATTTCGGATACACCCCGATGACCGCCGCAAGCGGAGAGGAGGCGCTCGCCCTCTATCAGGGGAGCCGGGGAACCATCGATCTGGTGATCCTCGACCTCAACATGCCGGGGATGGGCGGCTGGCGATGTCTGAAGCGGCTCCTTGAGGTGGATCCCGGCGTCAAGGTCCTCCTGGCCAGCGGATTTCCGGAAGATGCCGGGGGCCGGCGGGTGGAGACGGAACGGGCCAAGGGGTTCCTCTCCAAGCCGTACCGCCTGGCCCAGCTGATCGAAACCATCCGGCGGGTCCTCGACGCCGACGCGCCGGAGACGGATGCCGGTTCCGCGGAGTAAGATCCCGCCCCCGCGGAGGGGGTCCGTGGTCACAAATGTCTTGTCACGGAGACGTTTCCGTGTTATCGGAGAGCCGGTCGTCCCGTTTCGGGTTTTTTCACCGGCCGGCGCGAACATTTCCCCGGCTGAAAACCGACCGGCGGCAACTTTTTCCAAAAAGGGCTGAAAGGAGAGAGACGCAAATGACGCAGACCAACAAACTCATCACCCTACTACTCGTGGTCGTCCTCGCGGTCTTCCTGCAAGTGCTGTTCGTCTTCGCGGACACCCAGGACTCGCCGAGAAAGGCGGCGATCGAATTCGCCGAAGCCTATGTCGGATATGACGGGGAGACCCTCGACAAACTGTTGTGCGAGGAAGCGAAGGTGGTCGATGATGTCAACGTGATCAACGCCTACCTCTACCGCCAGCGTCAGCGCGCCGAAAACCTGGGGTACAGCATGAACTACATGAGGGACTGCCTCTACCACGTGGACGCGGAAACCCTGGAGGCCGACGCCACCCAGGCGAAAGTCCACCTCGCGGCCGAGCGGAAATCGAACCTCCGCAACTTTTTCGGCGGGCAGACCCACCACCTGGAGGAGACCTTCGAGCTGATCCGGGAGGACGGCCGCTGGAAGGTCTGCGGCGCCCCCTTGACCCTCCAGGGGACCTAAAGGGGATCGGACCGGCGCCCATCCTCCACCCCGAACGGCCGCGGGCGGGCGCCGGCCAACGGCTCAATGGCGGTTGAGAACCCGTGCCCGCGGGGGATCTCCTCCGGCGGGACCGAGTCCGTCGCCAGGCCCACCGGACTATCCAGCGATACCCCCGCTTCCATTTTGCCGACATCCATCGGGCCGGCGCGCGCGCAGGCCGTTGCGCGGTTCCGGCGGATGGACGCCCCATCGGAGGACCTCCCTGTCGAAATTTGTTGACTTTTATCCGCCGGGTATGAAAAAGTTGAAAAAAATCAAGGCAACCTTTCGACCCCGCACCGGAAGAGCGTACGGCCTCCAGTTCATCGACCGGCTCGCCATCGGAGACGAGCTTTACACCTTTCATCAAGACAGAATTCGCTCCGCGCCCATGAGCGTTTGACCGAAGCCCCGCCGACCAGGGATGAAGACATTTCTCATTGTTTTGGCGCTGTTTTACACCCTGCTGCCACGGGATCTGATGCCCGATTTCGCCCCGGTGGTCGGATGGGTGGACGACCTCGTGGTATGGGTCTTCGTGGTCCGATACCTCTATATCCGAAGCCGGAAAGAGGCCGAGAGACGGCACTACCAGGAGAGACAGCGGCGGACCGCCCAGGAAGAGAACCGACACGCCGACACCGAATCCCGGCAAGCCCGGCCGCCCGATGATCCCTACCAGGTGCTCGGCATCCCGAGGGGGGCGACGCCCGAAGAGATCAAGTCCGCTTACCGGACCCTGGCCAACCAGTACCATCCAGACAAGGTCGCCCACCTGGGCGAGGAGTTCAAATCCCTTGCGGAGAAGCGCTTCAAGGAGATCCACGGCGCGTACCGGAAGCTGATGTCGGTCCGATAACCCCCATATATAAGCGCTTCAGGAGTTTCCATGCCGACCATCATCGCCATCTACGGAAGTCCACGCCGCCGGGGCAATACGGCCTCGCTTTTGGATCGGGCGATCCAGGGAGCCGAGGAGGGCGGGGCCCGGGTGGAACCGGTGGTCCTCCGGGACCTCAAGCTCTCGCCGTGCCTGGAGATCTACGGCTGTAAAAAGACGGGAAAATGCACCATCCAGGACGATTTTCAGCCCCTTGCGGACCAACTGGCGGCGGCGGACGGGGTGATGCTGGCCTCCCCCATCTTTTTCTACACCGTCAGCGCCCACACCAAGATCCTCATGGACCGGTGTCAGTCGTTCTGGGTCAAGCGGCACTGGATCGAAAAGGCCCCCTTCTCCGCCGGACCGGATCCAAGCCGAAAGGGCCTCTTCATCTCGGTGGGGGCGACCCGGGGCCAAAAGCTCTTCGACGGGGCCGGGCTGACCGTGAAGTACTTTTTCGACGCGCTGGACATCACCCTGTGGCGATCTCTGCTCTATCGGGGCATCGACTTCGAAGGGGATATCCAGAAACACCCCGAACACCTGGAAGAGGCCCGGAGAACCGGCAGGGCCTTAGCGGAGGACTTGGCGGAGGAGATGAAGGATGACGGACCCCCGGCCGGGTTCGAAGAAAGGAGATGAAGATGGACGGAGTGGATTCGAAACGATGGAAAAACAGCGGGTGAGGTAACCAATGGACAATGACAAGATAAGACAACTCGAAGCCAAGCTTCGGGAGATGCTGGACGCCGATACCGACGGACACGCACCGGCCATGGAAGAGACCGCCAAGGCGTCCCCGCCCCGGAAGGTGGTGATCCGGCGTCGGAAGGGCCAGCAGGACAAACGGATCTCGCTGGGCTGATCGCATCCGCGGAACACTTCGGAGACCGTTTCAACAACAGAGGAAGAGATGGAGGGAGCGATGAGATTACTGACCCGATCTGACTTCGACGGCTTGGCCTGCGCGGTGCTGCTGGTGGAAAAGGGGCTCGTCGACGATTATAAGTTCGTCCATCCCAAGGATGTCCAGGACGGCAAGATCGACATCACCCAAAACGATGTACTGGCCAACGTCCCCTTCGCGGACGGGTGCGGCATGTGGTTCGACCACCACGCCAGCGAAGATGAACGACTGGATCTGGACAAACTCACCTTCGATGGGGACAGCCGGCCGGCTCCCAGCGCCGCCCAGGTCATTTGGGACTACTACGGCGGAGAGAAGACCTTCGGCGCCCATCTGCTGCCCATGCTGGAGGCGGTCAACCGGAGCGATTCGGGCAACCTGACCCGGGATGAGATCCTCCATCCCAAGGGGTGGATCCTCCTCTCCTTCGTCATGGACCCGCGGACCGGGCTGGGGCGCTTCAGGGACTACCGGATCAGCAACTACCAGTTGATGCTCGACATGATCCAGTACTGCCGGACCAAGTCGGTGGAGGAGATCCTCCGGGTTTCCGACGTCCGGGAGCGGGTGGACCGGTATCTCGACCAGCAGGACCTCTTCGAGGAGATGCTGCGACGGTGTTGCGAGGTCCACAACAACGTCATCGTCACCAACCTCCTGAACGAGGAGACCATCTACGCGGGGAACCGGTTTCTGGTCTACGCCCTCTTCCCCGACCAGAACATCGAGGTCCGGGTCATGTGGGGCAAGGACAAGCAGAACGTGGTCTTCACCTGCGGCCACAGCATCCTCAACCGGACCAGCAACACCGATGTGGGAAGCCTGATGCTCCATTACGGCGGCGGCGGACATCGGAAGGTGGGGACCTGTCAGGTGCCGGTGGCCGACTGGGAGAGGATCCTCGGAGAGATCGTGGGCCGGATGGAGAAGGACGGGTGAGCCGGTTCTTCTCCTCCGCCGGCCTCACAGCGTCTGGATGAAGGGCAGGTGAAGGGTGAAGGTCGAACCCTTTCCCACCTCGGAGGTCACCCGGATCTCCCCGCCGTAGGATTCGATCATCTCTTTGCAGTAGGCCAGCCCGAGCCCCGTCCCCGTGGGGCGTCCGTCTCCGGCCGTCAGGGGCTTGGTGGTGTAAAACGGGTTGAAGATCCGGTCGATCTTCTCGCGGGCGATCCCATGGCCCGTGTCGGAGATCCGGATGGAGATGCGAAGATCCTCCTTCAGCGTCGACACGGCCAGCTGTTTCTCCTCGCTCCCATGCATGGATTCCACGGCGTTTTTCAAGATATTGGACAAGGTCTGGCTGAAATGGGCATGGATCCCCTTGACCGGCGGAAGGGGCCCCAGGTCGAGATCGATTCGGACCTGTTGGTTGAAGAAGGGGGTTGCCCGCAATAGATCCAGCTGGGCCCGGATCACCTCGTTCAGGTCGATGGCCGTCTCTTCAGTGAGGGTCTCCCTGGAGCCGGCGGTCAACACCGATCCGATGATCTTCTTCATCTGGGCCGCGGCCAAGCGCAGGTTCAGGACGTGGCGATTGTCGGGATGCTTGCCGACCATCAGTTCGGCGATGCCCATGATCGCCTGCAGCGGATTGTTCAGGTTGTGGACGATCCCGGCCGCATGGCGTCCGATGGCCGCCATCTTCTCGGAGTCGATGAGCTGCTGGGTCCGGAGCCGAACCTGCTCGTTGAGCTGTTCGTTGAGGGTCTGAAGCTGATCCTCGGCACGCTTGAGCCGCAGAAACACACGGACCTTGGACCGGAGTTCCTCTTCGTTGAAGGGCTTGCCGATATAGTCGTCCGCCCCGGCCTCATACCCCAGAAGCCGCTCCTTCAGATCGGCCTGGCTGGAGACCATGAGGATCTTGATGAACTCCGGGCCCGGCCCGTCCTTCAGGTGCTTGCAGACCGCGTAGCCGTCCATCCCGTCCATCATGACATCCAACAGGATCAGATCCGGGCCGAACTCGTCGACCTTTCCGATGGCCTCCTCCCCGCTGGAGGCGGTCTCCACGATATAGTCGGCCTCCAGGATCTCCTGGATGGCGGTGCGGACCGATTTGGAATCATCCACGACCAGGATTCTATCCGTCTGTGCCATATTCCCCTCGATCGACCGAAACTGAATGGATGTGACCGGCTCACTCCAGGTCGGTCACCGGGATGTTGATGATGGGCAGGCCGATTTCATCCTTCCGGATGACCGATTTGATCATGCCGCCCTTGGCCAGCAGCCGGCGATCCCCGTCGAGAATATAGTAGTACCCTTCGGAGATGCCGTGGTACATGTCCAGGGTCAGCAGGTCGATGCTGACGGCGCTGTACCCCGGAATGAGCAGCTCCGGCGTCTTGAAGCCGGCCTTGTCCGCGTCGGTCCCCATGGAGGTGAAAAAGAGGTGGACCGTCCGGTCGGCAGCGGAGGGATCGTCGGCGATGGTGCACCCGAACCGTTCGATCAGCTCCATCTCCAGGCGCTCCCGGGCATAGTCGAGCATGGCGCCCTTCTCGATGAAATGGCAGATCACCGAAACGTTCCGGTCCGCCAGGAGGGAGAAATCCACCTCGGGCAGCTTCTTCATCAGATCGTCGATGCTGTGGGTGGTGAGCCGCTGACCCGTGGCTCCGGCGAACTCATCCACCACCTGCCGGGTTGCGCAGCTGAAGTTCGTCGCAAATACCATCAGGGCCGCCAGGCCGATCATCAGGTTGGTTCTCTTTGCCATGGATATCCTCCTTCCCAGGGAATCGTTCTGTTTGGAAATGTCACCGTCATGTCAGGCCGATGGCCGCGGCGAACCGGCCCGTGGTCCCCTCCCCCCGGTAGGAGAAGAAGAGGTGCCGGTTGCAGCGGGTGCAGATATTGCTGCAATGGATGTTCCGGTCCCGAAGCCCGGCGTTGCGGAGCTGATCGCGACTGAGGGCCCAAAAATCGAAATGGACCGGCGCAACCCGGTATCCCCAGTACGCCCCGGGGATCTCCCGCCGGTAGTTGACGAACTCCGCGCAGCACGGGCCGAGAGACGGCCCCACGGCGGCGAGCATCGACGGCGGATCCGCGCCGAACTCGGCGACCATCCGGGAGACGGTCCGGCCGATGATGTCGGCGATGCTCCCCCGCCAGCCCGAATGGATGTTGGCGACCGCCCGGCGCCCCGGATCACAGAGGAGGATCGCCTGGCAGTCGGCCACCTGGATGACCAGGTGGATTCCCGGCACTTCGGTGATCAGGGCGTCCGCCGCGTCCTCCTGGACGCCCCCCGCCTCCACCACCAGGGCGTCGGCGCCGTGGACCTGCCGGACAAAAGCGAGTTCGCCGCCGTCCAGGACCCGCACCACCGAGTCCCGGTTTCGATCCACGGTCTCCCGCCGGTCCCCGGTGCTGTAGGCGGTGTTGAGGCTGTCAAAGGGCGCTTCGCCCGCCCCGCCCTGTCGGGTGAAGACGGCGTGCCGGACGCCGGAGACCCCGGCCAGGGCGGGAAACTGAAAATAGACGACCCCGCCGGTCCGCCGCAGCATCATCCCCCGGCCTCCGGCCGGGTTTTATAAATCCCGATGATCCGCTCGATGAGCCGGGTGGTGGAGATCGACGGCACCACCGCCACCCGTGCCACCCGGCCGCCGATCGATTTGACGAACCCGGCGCCCACGATGCGGTCCTCGGGCCAGTCGGCCCCCTTGACCAGGATCTCGGGCCGGACCGCTTCGATGAGCGCCAGGGGATCCGGCTCCCCGAAAATGGTGATGGAATCGACGCAGGTCAGGGCCGAGAGCACCTCGGCCCGCTCCCCCTCGGGGACGACGGGCCGGCGGTCCCCCTTGATGCGCCGGACCGACGCATCGGAATTGAGGCCTACGACCAGAAGGTCCCCCATCGCCCGGGCGGCCGTCAAATACCGCACATGGCCCACATGGAGGAGATCGAAACAGCCGTTGGTGAAGACCACCCGCCGGCCGGCGCTCCGGGCCTCCCGGCACCGATCCGCCAGGGCCTGCCGGGGCAGGATCTTTTCCCGGGAAGCCGCTTCGGAGGAAGCCGTCTCCGCCATGGGTCAGGCCCGGGAAAACCGTAAAGGAAAGGGCCCGGAGCGCGCCCCCATCACAGATGGTCCACCACGGCGTCGGCGAAGACCGAGCACGGGACCTCCTTTGCGCCCTCGATCTGTCGGGCCAGATCATAGGTGACCCTGCCGGCCTTGATCGCCCCGGCCACTCCCCATCGGACCCTTTCGGCGGCCTCCCCCCATCCCATGTGATCGAGCATCATGGCCCCGGAGAGGATCAGGGAACTGGGGTTGACCTTGTCCATGCCCGCGTACTTGGGAGCGGTCCCGTGGGTCGCCTCGAAGACGGCGCACTGATCCCCGATGTTGGCCCCGGGCGCCATGCCGAGCCCCCCCACCTGGGCGGCCAGGGCATCGGAGATATAGTCGCCGTTGAGGTTGGGGGTGGCGATGACGTGGTACTCGTCGGGTCGCAGCAGGACCTGCTGGAAGAGCATGTCGGCGATCCGGTCCTTGATCACCACCTTCCCCTGGGGTCGTTCTCCGTCGTGCTCCTCCCAGAGGGTCTGCTCGGTGAGGGTCCGGTCCCCGAACCGCTCCCGCGCCACCTCATACCCCCAGGTGCTGAAGGCCCCCTCGGTGAACTTCATGATGTTCCCCTTGTGCATCAGGGTCACGCTGGGCAGGTCCATGTCGATGGCGTACTCGATGGCCCGGGCCACCAGCCGCTTGCTGTTCCGGGCGCTGATGGGTTTGATGCCGATGCCGGCGCCGGCCGGGACGGCGGCCCCCATCTCCTTTTCGAGAAAGGCGGTCAACCGGTCGGCCTCCTCGGACCCGGCCCGCCACTCGATGCCCGCGTAGACGTCCTCGGTGTTCTCCCGGAAGACCACCATGTCGATCTTCTGGGGGGACTTCATGGGACTGGGCACCGGGTCGATGTACTTCACCGGCCGCACGCACGCATAGAGATCGAGCTTCTGCCGGATGGCGACGTTGAGGCTCCGGATCCCCTTGCCCACGGGAGTGGTCAGCGGTCCTTTGATGGCCACCACATGATCCCGGATGGCGTCGAGGGTCCCTTCCGGAAGCCACTCTCCGGTCTCCTGGAACCCCGATTCGCCCGCCGGCACGGCCAGCCACGATATCCTCCGCTCGCCGGAGTAGGCCCGCTGCACGGCGCCTTCGACGACCTTCCGGGCGGCCCGCCAGATGTCGGGGCCGATGCCGTCCCCCTCGATGTAGGGGATGATGGGCACATGGGGCGTCTTGAGCCCGCCGTCCGGGCCTCGGGTGATCTTGGCTTCGTTTTCCATGGGTACCGTCCTTTGGTTTTCACATTATTTGCCGATCTTTTTCGGCGTCGGGCCGGAGCCCCGCCCGCTGGCGGAAGGCCTCGTAGAGGGCCACCGCCCCGGCCGCCGATGCGTTGAGGGAATCGAGGGGCCCCCGCTGGGGGATGGAGATCCGGAAGTCACATGTTTTCAGCACCAAGGGCCGGATCCCCCGCTCCTCCCCCCCGATGACCAATCCCAGGGGACCGGTGAGTTCGGTCCGGAACAGGTTTTCCCCGTTCTCCCGGTCGAGCCCGGCGATCCAAAGCCCCATCTCCTTGAGCCGATCCACCGCCCTGGCCAGATTGGTCACCCGGACCATGGGGATATGCTCCATGGCGCCGGCCGAGGCCCGGGAGACGGCGGGGATCGGCTGGGCGCAGCGGTCCCGGGGAAAAATCACGGCCGTCACGCCGGCGCACAGGGCCGTCCGGAGCAAGGCCCCGAGGTTCTGGACATCCATGACGGAATCGAGGAGCATCAGCAGTGGCGGCTCCGCCCCGGTCGAGATCTCCTCCAGGGAGGCCGGCGGGTAGGGCCCCACCTCCGCGGCCACTCCCTGATGGCGGGCATCCCCCGAGAGGGCGGAGAGCCGGTCGGCCGGGGACCGCTCCACGGGAATCTTCCGGGATCGGGCCAGCGCGGCCACCGCCTCGGGTCGGCGGGACCGATCGCCATCGACGAGGTGGATCCTGTGAAACCGCCGTCTCCCCGCGCGGATCGCCTCCGTCACGGGGTGGATCCCGGAGAGGACCTCCCCCTTCATGATTCCGGGTTCCCGAAGGGTTCCTCGCCCCGCCGATAGGCGCCGATGAGGCCGGTGAGGGCCGATACCGCCTCGGAAAGCCGGTCGTTGACGATGATATGCCGGTACCGGTGGCGACGGGCCATCTCCCCCTCGGCCACCGCCAACCGCCGGGCGATGGTCTCCGGATCCTCGGTCCCCCGGCCCCGGAGGCGCTCCCGGAGGACCTCCATGGAGGGGGGCATGATAAAGATGGTGACGCTGTCCGGATACCGCTTCACGATCTGCATCGCCCCCTGGACGTCGATATCGAGGAGAAGGTCGTGCCCCTTTCCCAGGTGGCGGTCGAGGTATTCCGCCGAGGTTCCGTAATAATTGCCGTGGACCTTGGCCCACTCGGCCCACCGGCCCTGCTCGATCCCCCTGCGAAACGCCTCCTCGGAGATGAAGAAGTAGTCGATCCCGGCCCGCTCTCCGGGGCGGGGGGGGCGGGTGGTGGTGGAGACCGAATAATGGAGGTCGGGATAGCTCTTTCGGGCGGCCCGGCACAGGGTGGACTTTCCGGCGCCCGAGGGGGCCGAGAGGATGAAGAGGATCCCGGATCTCTTGGTCGGGCTACTCACTGTCGGCGGAGGGGATCTTGGCGGATTCTTTCAAGGCGGCCAGCCGCTGGGAGACCGTCTCCGCCTGGATGGCGGAGAGCACGATGTGGTTGCTGTCCATGATGATGATGGACCGGGTCTTCCGGCCGTAGGTGGCGTCCACCAGCCGTCTCTCCTCCTTGGCTTCGTCTTTGAGGCGTTTCATGGGGGCCGAATTGGGCGGCATGATGGCGATGATCCGCTCGGCCACCACCGTGCTGCCGAACCCCACGTTCAACAAGGCCTTTTCCATGCTCCGCTTTTCCGTCGATCGCACGGCCGTCCTCTCCCTACTCGATGTTCTGGACCTGCTCCCGCATCTTTTCGAGTTCCGACTTGATGTCGACCACCCGGTGGGAGACGTCCGTATGGTTGGTTTTGGCCCCCATGGTGTTGAACTCCCGGTTGAACTCCTGGAGGAGAAAATTGAGTTTCCTTCCCGCCGCCTCTCCGCCCGCCATGAGGGCCCTGAACTGATTGAGGTGGCTGCGGGCCCGGACGATCTCCTCGGAGATGTCGCTTCGGTCGGCCAGGAAAGCCGCCTCCTGGGCGATCCGCCCTTCGTCGATCTCCACCATCCCCTGGGTCAGGGCGGTGACCCGCTCCTTGAGCCGGTCCCGATAGTGATCGAGCAGCCCCCCGGACGAGGCCTCGATGTCGTCGAGCCACGACGCGATGAGGGCGAGCCGCTCTCCGAAATCCGTCTCGATATGGGCCCCCTCCCGCTCCCGCATGGCCAACAGGCCCGTCAGGGCATCGGCCACGGCATCCCGGATCAGGGGCCAGGCCGCCTCCAGATCGTTCTCCGTCTCCGCCGGCTTGATGACCCCGCTGGCCCCGGCCACCATGGCCAGGGAGACGGGTTCGTCGATGTCGAGCATCCCCTTGAGGTCGAGCAGTGCCCGGTGGTAGGCGCCGGCCTTGATCTCGTCCACCTCGAAGGCGCACGCCTCCGCCGACTGGTTCCGGACCTGGAGTTTGAGTTCCACCCGGCCCCGGGTCACGCGCTCCGACACCAGGGACTTGATCCGCTCCTCCAGGGCCATATACCCCTGGGGGATCCGGAGCATCAGGTCGAGATGGCGGTTGTTGTAGGACCGGATCTCCACGGCCACGGTCAAGCCGTTTTCGATCCGCTCGGCATTGGCGAAGGCGGTCATGCTGTGGATCATGGCGTTGGGTCCGTCCGTTTGAGGTCGATCAAATACCGGTTCCGCACCGTCTCAAGGAGCGTCCGCATCCGCTCGGCGCCGTAATCGGGATAGGTCCACGGCAGGGTCCGGAAGCCGCCCCGCTCATAGATCAAAGTCAGATCTGCATAGATGCCGTCACCCACATAGATCCGGTGGGTGAAGTTCTTGCCCGTAGCCAGGACCAGGCGTTCCCGGGTCAGATAGCCGGGATCGATGTTGACGGTCCGCCGGCCGCCCTCCATCAACCGCGACTCCACCTCGTTGGTGAACCGCTTGATCCGGGGCAGATCCCCCGGATCGACCAGCTGTTGGAAGCTTACGACCCGGCGAAAAAGCGGCCCCCCCATCTCCCCGGCATAGTAGTCGGTGTAGTCGAAGGCAAGCCACGGGGAGACCATGTCCGCCGGTCCGAACCGCTGGGCCAGCTGTCGCGCCGCCTCGGAGATCCGATTTTTCCGGGCCGTGAAGATGCCCACCACCAGCTTGGCGGGATCCGGTGCCGCCGGGGTGCTCACCGCCGTCTATCCCGGCCGGAATCGACCCGCCGAACCCTCATGCGCCGGGGCCGTCATCCGCTGGGAATCATGAGGGTGGCATCGAACGGCGGACGCATCGGGTGGATTCAGTCGGACACCGCGGCGGCACGCTTACGCGGATGCATCCAGCGGCTTCGCCTCGTCGATGAGCATGATGGGGATATCGTCCCGGATCTCATAGACAAGGCGGCACTGTTCGCAGATGAGCCCGTCCTCCGACGGGGTAAGGTGGATATCCCCCTTGCACTTGGGGCACGCGAGTATCTCCAGTAACTCCTTGCTGATGGCCATTTCGTATCCTCAAGTTCCGATTCCTGGTCCCGCCCGACGGACGGCAACCGCATATTCCGGTTTTTATAACAGACAACCGGGAAGGTTGCCAAACAAAAAATCCGAGGATTTCCTGAAACTAAGGGTTTATTTTTTTCCCAAAATGGCGTACAGGAAATTTGCCTTGCATACCCCAGACCGGACCTTCGGGTTTCACACCCGATCCGTGCTCGAACCCCAAATGTCCATCCATGCCAAGGAGGTGCCGTGGTCGACTTTCTGGAAGCCTGCATCTCACCCATCACCCTCCCCTTCACTGCGCTGCTGGTGCTGGTGGTCCTCTACTGGTTGACCTTTATCCTGGGGGCCGTCGACATCGAGATGTTCGACGCCCTCGCCCCCGATGTGGACGGGGCCGAGGGGGGCTGCCTCCTCTCCCCGGTTCTCCAGCTGCTCAATATCGGCGATGTGCCGGTGATGGTCGTCCTCAGCGTCCTGGTGGTGAGCGGATGGTGGTTCTCCCTCATGGCCAACCACTACCTCAACCCGGACCAGGGGCTCGTTCTCGGGGTTCTGCTGCTTCTGCCGAACCTGGTCTTCTCCGTGGTGGTGACCAACTTGGTCACCCGTCCCCTGCGGCGGGTGTTCGCCCCGGAACGGCACGAGAAGGTCATGTTCCGGGTGGGCGAAGTGATCACCAGCCGGGTGACCCCGGAGTTCGGCCAAATCCGGATCGACACCGACGGGGCCCCCATCGTCCTCAACGCGCGGACCCAGGGGGAGGTCCGCCTGGAGAAGGGGGACCGCGCGCTGATCTACGAGGAGGACCGGGACAAGGGGATCTACTTCGTGGAAAAGTACCAGGAATAATCTTCGGATAACGCCAATGTTAAGGAGGGGACCATGTTCGGCTATTCAGTAGGGGCGGTGGTGGCCATCATCATCATCGCGGGTATCGGCTTTCTGGCCATGCTGGCCAAGTTCTACCGGAAGGTGGAGCAGGGGACGGCCCTGATCCGCAACGGCCTGGGCAAGACCCGGGTCGCCTTCACCGGCATCTTCGTCATCCCCATCGTCCACCGGATGGAGCTGATGGACATCACGGTGAAGCACCTCACCATCGACCGGCGGGGGTCCGAGGGGCTCATCTGCAAGGACAACATGCGGGCCGACATCAAGGTCGCCTTCTTCGTCCGGGTCAACAAGACCCCCGAGGATGTCCTCAAGGTGGCCCAGTCCATCGGGTGCGTGCGGGCCTCCCACAACGAGGCCCTGCGGGAGCTGTTCGAGGCGAAGTTCTCCGAGGCCTTAAAGACCGTGGGCAAGCACTTCGACTTCGTGGATCTCTACAACTCCCGGGAGCAGTTCAAGGAACAGATCCTCCGGGTCATCGGCACCGATCTCAACGGGTTCGTGCTCGACGACGCGGCCATCGACTTCCTGGAACAGACGCCGGTGGAGAAGCTCGACGCCGACAACATCCTCGATTCCGAGGGGATCAAGAAGATCACCGAACTGACGGCCAAGCAGCAGATCCTGGCCAACCAGCTCCGGCGGGAGCGGGAGAAGGTGATCACCCAGCAGGACGTGGACGGCAAGGAAGCGATCCTGGAACTCAACCGCCAGCTCACCGAGACCGAGGCCCGGCAGAAGCGGGAGGTGGAATCGGTCCAGGCGAGGGAGGAGGCCGAGACCGAGAAGATCCGCCAGGAGGAGCGCCTCAAGGCGGAAAACGCCAAGATCACCACCGACGAAGAGCTGAGCATCGCCTCGGAGAACCGGGACCGCCAGGTGGTGGTGGCCAAGAAGAACAAGGAGCGCACCGAGGCCATCGAGACCGAACGGGTCGAAAAGGACCGGCTCATCGAGGCGACCGAGCGGGAGCGGATCGTGGAGCTGGCCCGGATCGAGAAGGACAAGGCCCTGGAGGTGGAGCGGAAGAACATCCAGAACGTCATCCGGGACCGGGTGATGGTGGAAAAGACGGTGGTGGAGGAGCAGGAACGGATCAAGGACACCCAGGCCTTCGCCGAGGCCGACCGGGAGAAGCGGGTGGCCCTGACCCAGGCGGAAAAAGAGGGCGAGGAGGCCATGACCCGGCAGTCCAAGGTGGCCGATGCCGCCCGGAAAGCGGCCGAGATCAAGGCCGAAGAGGAGATGTTCACAAGGCTCAAGGCGGCGGAGGCCTCCCGGAAGGCGGCCGAACTCAAGGCCGAGGAGACGGTGGTGGAGGCCGAGGCCTTCCAGAAGTCGGCGGTCCAGAAATCCGAGGGGCAGAAGCTGCTGGCCGAGGGCGAGGCCGCCGAGCTGGCCGCCGCCGGCATCGCCGAGGCCCGGGTGGAGCGGGAGAAGAACGAACTGATCGAACAGAAAGGGACCGCCGAGATCAAGGTCCTGGAACTCCGGCTGACGGCCGAAGCCAAGGGCATCGACAACAAAGGGGCGGCCGAGGCCAAGGCCATGGAACTCAAACTCATGTCCGAGGCCAAGGGGATCGAAAGCAAGGCCAACGCCATGAAGCTCCTGGACGCCGTGGGCCGGGAGCACGAGGAGTTCAAGCTGGAGCTGGAGAAGGAAAAGGAGGTGGCCCTGGCCCGCATGGGCATGGACCGGGATGTGGCCAAGAGCCAGGCCGAGATCCTGGGCAGCTTCCTGCGCTACGCCAAGATCGACATCGTGGGCGGGGAATCGGCCTTCTTCGACCGGGTGATGAACGCCGTCTCCACCGGCAAGACCGTGGACCGGTACATGGACAGCAGCCGAACCCTCAAGGACGTGAAGGAGACCTTCTTCAACGCCGATCCGGAGTATTTCCAGTCCCAGCTCAAACGGTTCATGACCCAGTTCGGCGTCGGCATCGAGGATGTGAAGAACCTCACGGTCTCCGCGGCCCTGGCCAAGATGATCGCCCTGGCCCAAAGTTCCGAACAGCGGGGGGACCTCTACGGCCTCATGGCCGTGGCCGAGCGGGCCGGCATCGCCGACCGGCTCCTCAACCTCAAAGGCGCGGACGCCGGGGAAAAGGAGTAGGATCCCATGGCCCATCCGGAAGAGACGCAAAGCCCCGAACGGGGCGAGGTGGCCCTGGAGGGGGGGACCTACGAGATCATCCGGAACCGCCTCACGGCAAAGGGCCGGGAGCTGCGGTCCCGGATGGACCGGCTCAACGAGAACCGGAAGGCGGTCTTCGGTTCCGTCGACTTCGGCCTCCGGAGCACCGATCGAATCTCCACCCAAAACAACTGCATGCCCCGGGACATGGTCTCCCTGGACGGGTCCCGGTTCCTCTTCGGGTACAACGTCCACATGGGTCTCAAATCGGAGACCGGGCTGTCGGACGTCTTTTCCGCCTACGAGTACCGGGAGGAGACCTTCCACGAGATCCCCGCCGAGATGTTGGCGGACGAGCGGTTCCGGAAGGACTTCCAGAGCCTCTACAAGTACTACCGGGAGACCCGGTTCGTCAAGTTCTCGGTGATCGGACCCCATCTGTTCATGGTCTTCCGGGTGGGCAAATCGGCCGCCGACATCAAGACGTTCAAGTGGCGCCTGGAGGACGGGGTCCTCCGGTACGTGGACAACCGGAGCGACCACGAATACACGTTCCCGCCCCAGCACGGGTACACCTGGACCCGGACCCACCGGGACCTCCACCGGTTCGGGAAGTTCCCCCACATCTCCATCGAGGACCGCCTCTTCGTGGAGGCGGTGGGCGGCGACATCACCTTCAAGGTGGAAGACAACACGGACAGCGGCCACGGCATCTACGCCGAGCCGGTGGACAATCCGGACCAGACCCTCGACGACGCCGAGATCTTCTACGCGGCCCTGGGCCACATCATCCTGGTACGGATCAAGCCCTACCTGGAGGAATCCTTCCGGTACTTCATCTTCAACGAGAAGACCCGGGAGGTCCACCGGGTGGACGCCATCGCCGACGCCTGCGTGCGGCTGCCGGATGATCAGGGATTGATCTTCTCCAACGGCTACTACCTGGCCTCGGGCGAACTCAAGCAGTACGAGTCGGGCCTCACCGGCATGGTCTTTGAGAACAAGGTCCCCTCGGCCAACGGGGAGGACTTCCTCTACGCCTTCCACCAGCCCGAATCGGGGGACTACGTGCTCTTCTCCTACAACATCGTGGAACAAAAGGTGGACAACCCGGTGCCCTGCAACGGGTATTCGCTGTTCGACAGCGGGGAGATGCTCCTGTTCAAGGCCAGCTACGAGCCGGCCCGCCACCACGTGGTCCAGGTCTGGGAGACCCCCTACATGTCCACCGACTACGCCCTGTCGACCAAGACCGACCACGGCGACTCGTTCCTCTACAAGATCGGCAACCCGCCCATCGTCCGGTGCATGGCCGAGTGCAACGAACTCCTCAAGCTCATCGGCCGGGAGGAGGTCTACGCCGGGCTCTACGTGGATCTGGCCAAGAAGGCCGGAAACATCGCCGACGCCTACTTCTGGATCGACCGGCCCGAGACGGGAAATCTCAAGGAGGTGCTCCTGGAGATCCGGGCGGCCGCCGTGGGGGCGGTGGACGAGTTCGAGAAGGTGGTCCGGCTCAAAAAACATACCGCCGCCGAAGTGGCCCGGGTCCGGGACCGGAGCGGGGAGATCCTGGAGGCGGCCCGGACCCGGACCATGGACCGCATCGACCGGTTCGTGGAGACCCTCTCCGAGCTGCGGGGGGTCCGGGGCGAGATCATCTCCCTGAAGGAGCTGCGGTATGTGGATTTGGAGGCCGTGGCGGCGCTGGAAGAGGAGGTGGTCTCGGCCACCGAGGACCTCTCCGAGCGGTGCGTCCGTTTCCTGCTCACCCCCGAGGCCCTGGACCCATACGAGGCCCGGGTCTCGGAGATCCAGGAGCGGATCGACGACCTGACCAAGACGGCCGATGCCGACCGGCTGGGGGAGGAGGTGGACGCGGCCTCCGCCGGTCTGGAGATGCTCATCGACATCGTCTCCAATCTCAGAATCGAGGATCCCACCCAGACCACGCGGATCATCGACGCCGTCTCGGAGATCTACTCCCGGATCAACACCGTCAAGGCGGCTCTGAAGACCAAACGGAAGAATCTCCAGAGCACCGAGGGGATCGCCGAGTTCAACGCCCAGATGAAGCTCCTCAACCAGAGCGTGGTCAATTACCTGGACATCGCCGACACCCCGGAGAAGTGCGAGGAGTATCTCACCAAGGTCATGGTGGCGGTGGAGGAGCTGGAGGGGCGGTTCTCCGACTTCGATGAATTCATCGTGGAACTTTCGGAAAAGCGGGACGAACTCTACAACGCCTTCGAGACCCGGAAGCTCGCCCTGGTGGAGGCCCGGAACCGGCGGGCCACCGCCCTGATGAGCGCGGCGGAGCGGATCCTGAAAGGGGTGCGGAACCGGGCATCGGCCATGGCCGACGTGGACGCCATCAACGCCTACTTCGCCTCGGACCTGATGATCGAGAAGATCCGGAACATCGTGGAACAGCTCCTGGAACTGGACGACACGGTGAAGGCCGATGACATCCAGTCCCGGCTCA